>NZ_CP014480.1:3123376-3432772 GCF_001580365.1 Kocuria turfanensis
GCTGGGAGAGCGCGGCCGCGGTCAGGGGATCCTGCTCGGTCAGGTCCACGGCGCGGGCCCCCAGCAGCGCCCCGAGCAGCCCGCCCAGCAGCGCGGTGGTCGAGGAGGACGGCATGCCCAGCCACCAGGTGAAGACGTTCCAGGCGATCGTGCTCGCCAGGGCGCACACCAGGGCCGCCGAGCCCACCGCGTTCAGCGGCACGGGGGTGGCCGGGATGATCCACTCGGTCAGCAGCCAGCCGGCCGTGAACACCCCGGCCGCGTTCACCAGGGCGCTCAGCACCAGCCCCACCTTCGGGGTCAGCGCCCGGGAGCGGACCGGCAGCGCGAGGGCGTTGGGGGCGTCGTGGAAACCGTTGACCACCACGTGGACGGCGGCCAGGAGCAGGCCCAGGACCGTGAGCAGCACCAGCACCGCGGCTCAGGACTCCGCCACGACGATGCGGCCCACCTCGGTGGACACGCGCACCAGCGCCCGGGCCGCCTCCACGAAGCGCTGGACGGCCTGCTGCCGGCGCAGGGCCGGGATCGCCTTGTGGTGCTCCAGGAGATGGGCCATGTGCAGCTGGTGGATCCGCTCCGCCTGCTTGCCGAGGCGCAGCATCTCGTACCAGTAGTCGTCGAGGCCCTGCAGACCGGCGAGGTCGCGCATGGCGCGGGTGGTCAGCTCGGACATGCGCACGATCACCCCGAGCTGGTCGGTGGCGTACGAGGGCGGCCGGGTGAGGCCGTGGGCGACGTGCGCCTCGGCCACGGCCAGGAGCTCCTCGGCGGCCTTGTTGAGCCAGTGCCCCAGCACGTAGACGTCCTGCCGGGGGACGGGGATCACGAACGTGGAGCGCACCGTGGTCATCACGGAGAAGTAGAGGTCGGTGGAGCGGGCCTCGCACTCCCGGATCGCGTCGAGGGTCGCGACGTCCACCTCCGGGGACCCGATCAGCTCCGAGAGGAGGCGGACGGACTCCGTCACCTGTCCCGACATGTCGGCCAGCAGGTCCAGGACCAGCTCGTCCTCCGGGAAGATGCGAAGCGCCATCTGGTGACCATCCTGGACGTCGGGGCCGGCGCCGCGGAGCACGGCGGGCTTCACTGTACACGGCACAGTTGAACGCCCCGCGGACCCGCGGACGGCGGCGGAGGAGGAGGAAGGGGGCGGTGCCGGACCGGGAGCGCCTCTCGGCGGAAGGCCGCTCGTGGCGGCTATGAGATGGAGCCCGGGGCTGCCGCGGCCCGGCACCTGCAGTCCATGGTAGTCCACGTGCCGCGCAGGCCAAGCCCGGCGGCTGTGGCCTCCCGCACGGCCGGCGGTGGCCCGGCTCTCAGTCCAGGTGCCCCCGGCGCCAGGCGTTGGCCGAGGCCTCCAGCTCCTCCGCGGTGCGTTCGAGGCGCTGGGTCAGGGCCACGGTGCCCGGTCCCCGGGGCGTGTGCTCGTCCACGACCGGCAGCCGGCCCGTGTCGGCCAGCCGGATCCGGCCCAGGGCGATCACGCGGCAGAAGGCCGCGAACCGGTCGAGGGCGACGTCGAACTCGCCGTTGAACGCCCCGGAGAGGATGGCGTCCGCCATCGTGGTGATCTCCTCGGCCCCGGGAGGCTCCGCCACGCCGGCGACCACGTGGGAGACCTGTGCGGTGCCCCGGCCCGCGGCGAAGTACCGGCCCATCCGCACGGGGTCCTTCCGCACCCCGGCGCGCAGCGCGTAGAGCCGCCACAGCGCCCCGGGGAGCGAGACCGCCGGGGCCTCCGCCCACATCTCGGCGATGCCCTCCAGGCCCTGCTCGTCGGTGAGCTCGATGAGCCGGCGGCTGATCTCCGGGTCGTCGCTGGCCCGCCCCCGGGAGACCAGGGCGTGGGCGGCGAGGTGCGCCGCCTCCGAGACGCGGGCCGGGTCCGGGCCGCCCTCGTGGGCGTCGAACTGCTCGGGGGAGAACTTCACCGGCTTGTGGTGGCGGGGGACGTCGCTCATGCGTCCAGGGTACGGCCGCCGTTCCCGCCGGGCCACGGAGCGCTCACCAGTCGCTGGCCGAGGCGTGCACCGCCGCGTCCCGCCACTGCTGGTCCGCCCGCTCGAAGCCGTCCCGGGCCAGCGCCTTCCACAGCCGCAGCCCCAGCCCCGGGTCCTCCTGCTCGAGCTCCGCGAGCGTCTGCGGGGACAGGACCCGGGCGGTGACGTCGGTGACCGCGCTGAGGGTCGCGTGCTGCTTGTCGCCGGTGCCCAGGGCGAGCTCGCCGAAGCTCATGCCGGGGCCCAGCACCTGCAGCTCCACGCGCTCCCCGGACGGCGTGCGCAGGGACATCGACACGTCCCCGGTCACGATGAGGTGGATGCCGGCGAAGTTCTGGCCGGCGCGCAGGATGTTCTCCCCGGCCGCCCACGAGCGCTCCACGGTGCGGACCCGCAGCGCGCGGGCGTCCGCGGGGTCCAGCCGGGAGAACAGCTCCGACTCGACGGGCTTGACCCGGGACGGGGTGCACTCCGGCCCGCCGTGCTCCTCGAGCAGCGCGTCCTCGACCCACTTGATGGCCGCGGCCCGGCTCGGGAAGACCTCCAGCGGCGGATCGCCCCGGAAGGAGCGGCCGAAGTCGGGATTGCCGGCGACCACCACCACGGTGCGCCCGGCCGCGTGCAGCTCCTGCCGGGTCCGGGCCAGCATCGGCATCGCGTAGTCGGCGATGACGTCCACCCGGCGCAGGTCCACCACCACGTAGGAGGCGTCGTAGGCGACGTCGCGGACCGTGCGGATCGCCGTCTCCGTGCCCGTGAACAGCAGGTCGCCCTGCAGCTCGACGACGACGGCGTCCGTCCCGTGCTCGGCCAGCACGGCCTCGGCGTCGGCGTTGCGCCGCACCAGGGACGGGGACTGGTCGATCGGGTAGCTGGCCCGCACCGTGGACCGGGCCACCCGGGCGGTGTGCGTGAAGTGCAGGTCCAGGTCCTGGGAGAGCCGCTCGCAGGCGAGCACCCCGCGCACGCTGTTGCCGTGCCGGTCCAGGGCGGGGGAGAAGGTCGCCACCGCCAGCTCGCCCGGCAGGACGGCGATGATGCCCCCGCCCACCCCGGACTTCGCGGGCAGTCCCACCCGCACCATCCACTCGCCGGCGTCGTCGTACATCCCGCAGGAGCTCATGACGGACAGGACCCGGGAGACGGTCCCGGCGTCGAACACCTCCTCACCGGTGAGCGGGTTGGTGCCCGCGTTGGCCAGGGTCGCGCCCATCAGGGCGAGGTCGCGGCAGGTGACCAGCACGGAGCACTGGG
This sequence comes from Kocuria turfanensis, assembly GCF_001580365.1. Lineage (NCBI taxonomy): Bacteria > Bacillati > Actinomycetota > Actinomycetes > Micrococcales > Micrococcaceae > Kocuria > Kocuria turfanensis. Next base: position 3,126,634 of record NZ_CP014480.1, read on the forward strand.
CGAAGTAGTCCTCCAGCGCCTGGGTGGGGTCCCCCTCGATGATCCCGGCGGAGGCCAGCAGGTAGCCCAGGGCCCGGTTGCGGTCCCCGGCGTCGTGCTCCTGGGCGAGGACCTCGGGGCTGATGGCCAGGTCCCGGCCCGCGCAGCGGGAGTAGGCCTCCCGGATCCGGTCCCGGCGCAGGTCGCGGTCGCTGTCCGGGACCAGCCACGTCGAGGCGATCGCCCCGGCGTTGATCATGGGGTTGGCCGGGCGCCCGGAGCCGGGCTGGAGCGAGATCTCGTTGTAGGCGTCCCCGCTGGGCTCCACGTCCATCTTCGCGTGCACGGCCTCCGCCCCGAGGTCGTGCAGGGCGAGGGCGTAGGTGAAGGCCTTGGAGATCGACTGGAGGCTGAACTCGTCCCGCGTGCTGCCCGCCTCGTACACGTGGCCGTCCGCGGTGGCGATGACGACGCCGAAGCGCTCCGGGTCCGCCTCCGCGAGCGCCGGGATGGAGGAGCTGGGGGCGCCGCCGCGCTCGTCCCGCAGCTGCTCCACCACCTGCTCGAGGTACGCGGTGACGGCCGAGGGGCCGAAGAGCCCCGTCTCGGCGCGCTCTTCTTCCTCGGTGCTCGGCTGCGGCACGGGCGGTCTCCTCCGGTCGGTTCGGTGTGCACGGTGCTCACGACCACTCTAGGCGGGCGCGCCGGGGCGCTCGCCGGCGCTGCCCGGGCGGGTGGGGTCCCGGGCCCGCGGGGGACCGTGCGGTAGAGTGGTGCCCGCTCCGGACCGGCCGCGCCCCGTGCCCGCCGGCCGGGCGCGGGCCTCTAGCTCAGTTGGTAGAGCAGTGGACTTTTAATCCATGGGTCGTGGGTTCGAGCCCCACGGGGCCCACCCGTTCGAAGGGCCTCCTTCCCCGCCCGGGAAGGAGGTCCTTCCGCGTTCCCGGGCTCGGCCGGGACGGTGCGCGGCGGCAGCGCTCGTGGCGCACGGTGCCGCCGCGGGGCGTGCCTACTCGAGCAGGCCCAGCGCCTCGTCGATGCGGTCGCGCAGGACCCTGGCCTGCGCCACGGTCCAGGCCTCGTGGCCGATGTGCAGGACCACGCCGTCCGGGTGGGCGTAGGACCCGTCCGGGGTGGTGACGACCTCCCACGTCTCCAGCAGGGCCACCGGCGACGGACCGGCGAGGGACCGGGCCGGCAGCTCCCGCGAGTTGGTGACCGTCTCGGGGTCGGTCACCTCCTGAGCGGTGGCCCAGGGGGGACGGGGGACGAGAGCAGTGTTCTCGTGCATGGGGGGGTGCCTTCCAGCGAAGAGGGGTGTACCCATGTTCGTGCATGTGGGAGCGGAACCCGGCGACCGGGCGGCGTGTGTCGCGCCGCGGGGCGAGGAGTGGACGTCCGTCGACCCGGCCCGGACCTTCGTCGTGCGCGCGCGGGACGCCCGCTACGGCCCGTCGAGCTGCTCGGAGGGGGTGGGCACCGACTCGGGGCCCGGCTGGTCCGGGGCTGGCGCCTCGGACCCGACCTGCGCATCGCCCGGGGCGCCCTCGGGCGCGGGGGTGGTGGTCACGGGCGGTGGCGGGCTGAAGGTGCTCGTGGGGGAGGCCTCGGGGGACGTCGCGGGGACGCTCGCCCCGTCCTCCTGCGCGTCGTCGCAGCCGGTCAGCGCGAGGGCGAGCAGTGCCGCGGCGGGGATGATCCGGCGCATCAGGGTGGTCCTCTCGGTCGGTGACCACTCCACGGTATCCGGGCCGGACCCGATCCGCAGGGACCCGCACGCCCGGGCCGCAGGGTCAGCGCAGGCCGATGGAGTCCAGGGCCGCCTGCGCCTCGGCCCGGAGGTTGTCCGGCAGCGGGGCGCTCTTCACGGCCTCGGAGGCGGCCTGCTGGCCCTCCTCGCTGACCACGTAGTGGCCGAACGTCCGGGCCAGCTCGAGCACCTCCGGGTCCGTGTAGCTCGTGCAGTAGACGTGGTAGGACACCAGCACCACCGGGTACGCGCCGGCGGCGTCCGGCTCGCGGTCCAGCTCGAGGGCGACGTCGTGCGGGGCGGTGCCCTCCACCCGGGAGGCCTCGCCGACCGCGGTGCCGGCCGCCTCCCCGGACACGGCCACGTACTCGGAGCCGACCTTCACCCGGGCCTTGCCCAGGGACTCGTCCACGAGCGAGTCGTCCGCGTAGGTCACGGCGCCCTCGGTCCCGGCGGTGAGGCTCACCACCCCGGCGTTGCCCTGGGAGCGCTCCGTGGGCAGGCTGCCCGGCCAGCTCCCGTCCTCCTCCTCCGGCCACGCCTCCGGGGCCACCGAGTGGAGGTAGTCGGTGAAGTTCTCCGTGGTGCCCGAGTCGTCGGCGCGCGCGATCGGGGTGATCGGCAGGTCGGGGAGGTCCACGCCCTCGTTCTGGGCGGCGATCGCGGGGTCGTCCCAGCGGGTGATCTCGTCGCGGAAGATGCCCGCGATGGTCGCGGCGTCCAGGTCGAGCTCCGGGACGCCGGGCAGGTTGAAGGCGACGCTGATGGGGGAGATGTACACCGGGATGTTGATCGCGCCGTCCGGGCCGCAGAACTGCCCGACCTCGGCCTGCTCCTCCTCGTCCAGGTAGGCGTCCGAGCCGGCGAAGTCGGTGCCCCCGCCCACGAGCGCACTGCGCCCGGCACCGGACCCGGCCGAGAGGTACTGCACCTGCGCGTCGGGGTGCATCGACTCGAAGCCGCTGCGCCACGTGAGCATGGCGGCGTTCTGGGCCGAGGAGCCGACGCCGGTGAGGATCCCGGACAGGTCCGACCCGCCCTCCTCCGCGACCCGGCGCTGCTGCTCCCCGAGCGGGTAGTCGGAGCCGCATCCCGTCAGCGCTGTCAGCGCCGTCAGCGTCAGGGCCGCCACCGCACCGGTGCGGAGCGGCCGGGCGGGCCGGTGCCGTCGGCGCGGGCTCGAAGCGTGGGGCATGGAGAGGTCTCCTCGGGGACTGGGGGCGGTACGGCTGGGAGGTGCGGCGCCCGCGGGGGCGCAGGTCCGGCCGCCCAGCTTACCTGCGGACGGCCGGCACCGGAGGCCGGGTCCCACCCCGGGCGGCCGGGCGGTCTCCTAGGGTGGGTCCCATGCAGAAGCTGTCCGGTTCCTGGCGCCGGGTGTTCAACAAGTTCTGGTTCGTCCCCGCCGTGTGCGTGGTGGCCGCCGTCGTGCTGGCCCAGTCCGTGGTGGCCGTGGACCGGTGGCTGCCCGAGGACCTGGACTCGCCCTGGATCTCGTGGGTCTACGCGGTGGGCATCGACGGGTCCCGGGGGATGCTCTCGGCGATCGGCGGGTCGATGCTCGCAGTGGCCGCGACCGCGTTCTCCATCACCATCTCGGTGGTCGCCACGGCCAGTTCCACGTACGGGCCGCGGCTGGTGCGCAACTTCATGGCGGACCGCGGCAACCAGGTGGTGCTGGGCGTGCTGGTCTCCACCTTCATCTACGCCCTCCTGGTGCTGCGCACGATCCGCTCCGCCTCGGACGACCTGGCCCAGCCGTTCGTGCCGCACCTGGCGGTCAACCTGGCCGTGCTGCTGGCCGTGGTCGACGTCGCCCTGATCGTGTACTTCATCCACCACATCGCCGACTCCGTCCAGGTGGACACCCTCGTGCACGGGGTGCGCCGGCGCCTGCTGGCCGTGATCGAGCGGTGGCACCCGGAGGAGACGCCCGAGGAGCTGGTGCGGACCGCCGGCCGCCGCCGCGGCGGCGGGCAGCTCCGCGCGGACGCCGTCGGCTACGTCGTCAGCGTGAACTTCGAGCGGCTGCGCTCCCACGCCGAGGACCAGGACGTCGTCGTGGAGCTCGTCCCGCGGGTGGGCGACCACGTCCTGCCGGAGGAGCCCCTGTTCCGCGTCTGGCCCGAGCACCGGGCGGAGGAGCTGGCGGAGCGGCTGCGGCACTGCGTGGCGCTCGGCGACTCCCGGTCGGCGGACCAGGACGTACGGTTCGCCGAGCAGCAGGTCGTGGAGCTGGCGGTGCGGGCGCTGTCCCCGAGCACCAACGACCCCTACACCGCGGTCAACGCCATCGAGGAGGTCGCGGCCGGCATCGTCACGGCCGTCTCCCGCCCGCTGCCCGGCAACACGGTGGTCGTGGACGGGGAGCCCCGCCTCCGCTACCGGGTGGTGGGCCTCGACGAGATCGTGGACATGCCCTTCGACCAGATCCGCCCGCACGCGACCGGGCACGTCAGCGTGCTGCTGGCCCTCGTGGACCTCGCCGCCCGGATCGGGTCCGCGACCGTGCACCCCTCGGTGGAGCGGCAGGTGCGCGAGCACGTCGACGTGCTGCTCGGCCAGTACCGGGACAGCGGCCCGAACCCGCGGGACCTCGCCCGCGTGGAGCAGCACGCGGCGGCCCGGCTGGGCGGCTGAGCCGGGCCGGGAGGCGCTACCGGCGGCGCAGCCGCGGCACGCGGCGCAGGAGCAGGGCCACGACCACGGCGGTCACGCCCAGCAGGACGGCGCCGATCCCGGCGGACAGGTGCACCCCGGCCTCGAAGGCCGCCACCGCCGAGGCGAGCAGCTGGTCGGACGCGGCCGGGTCCAGGGCCCCCGCGACGTCGACCGCCCCGCCCAGGGTCTCGCCCGCGGTGGCGGCCTGCTCCGGGGCCAGGCCCGGCGGCGGCACCACCCGGTGCGCGTAGGTGGCCGTGACGGCCGTGCCCAGCACGGCCACGCCCAGCCCCGCGCCGAGCTCGTAGGCGGTCTCGGAGATCGCCGAGGCCGCACCGGCCTGCTCGGGGGCGACCTCGGCGAGGATCAGGTCCCCCGCGATCGTCTGGGCCGCCCCGGAGCCGAGCCCGATCACCATGAGGGCGACGACGAGGACCGACCCGCCGGAGAGGTCCCCGAGCAGCACCAGCAGGAAGCCGGAGGCCATGACCAGCAGGCCGCCGCCGAGCACGAACGCCGGGCGGACGACGCCGACCACGTGCACCGCGAGCAGCCCCGACACGATGGTCACGGCCGCGCCCGGCAGCAGGGCCAGGCCCGCCCGCATCGGCGGCACGCCCTCGACCAGCTGCAGGTACTGGGAGACGAAGAAGAGGACGCCGATGAAGGTGGTGGAGGCCACCAGGTTGTTGAGCAGACCGCCGGTGAACGGTGCGTGGCGGAACAGGCGCAGGTCCAGCATCGGCACCGGCCGGCGCAGCTGGCGGCGCACGAACAGGGTCCCCGCGGCGGCGGCGAGCAGGACCGCCGCGGCCACGGCCGGGGAGGGCCCGTGCGCGCCGAGGTCCTTGAGGCCGTGGACCAGTCCGACCATGGCCGTCATGATCAGCGCCGCGCTGGGCACGTCCACCGGCCCGGGGGCCGGGTTCCGGGATTCCGGCACCAGCACCGGGGCCAGGACCAGCAGGGGCAGCAGCACCGGCACGGCGATGAGGAGGACGGAGCCCCACCAGAAGTGCTCCAGCAGGAACCCGCCCAGCACCGGACCGAGGGCCCCGCCCGCCGAGAAGCCCGTGGCCCACACCGCGATGGCGGCCCGCCGCTGGGTGGGGTCGTGGAAGATGTTGCGCAGCAGGGACAGGGTGGCCGGCATCAGCATGGACCCGAAGAGCCCCAGCAGCGCGCGGGCCGCCACGAGCGCCGCTCCCGTGGGGGCGAACGCGGCCAGCGCCGACACCACCGCGAACCCCGTGCTCCCCACCAGCAGCAGCCGGCGGCGCCCCACCCGGTCCCCGAGGGATCCCATCGGCACGAGCAGTCCGGCCAGCACCAGCGGGTAGGCGTCCACCATCCACAGCAGCTGCGTGCCGGTGGGGCGCAGCTCCCGGGAGATCTCGGGCAGCGCGAAGTTCAGCACCGTGTTGTCCACGGAGATCAGCAGCACCGGCAGCATCAGCACCACGAGGGCCGCCCACTCACGGGCGCCGGCGCGGGCGGGAGCGGCCGTGGTGGCAGGGGAGGGCATGGCGGGGAGAGGTCTCCTTCCGGGACGTCGGGTGTGGGCACCATCCTCGCAGAGGCCGGGCGGCGGGGGCGCCGCACTAGACTGCACGGGAAGGCCGGCCGGACGAGCCCGCCCGGCCCGCAGCGACGGAGAGAGGTCCCCGATGGTCGAGCCGGTTCCCACGAGCGCGATGTCCGACGCCGCCCCCGGCGTCTCCGAGCAGTACGAGGCGGTCCGGGACCGTGTCCTGGAGCTGCGCGAGGACTACGACCGGGCGCGGGAGGAGTTCCGCTGGCCGCGGATGGAGCACTTCAACTTCGCCCTGGACTGGTTCGACCACGTGGCCCGGGACCCCGGGCGGGGGAGCCGGGACGCCTTGTGGATCGTGGCCGCCGACGGCTCGGAGCAGCGGCGCACCTTCGCCGAGCTCGCCGAGTCCTCGGCCCGCACCGCGAACTGGCTGCGGGGCCTGGGGGTCCGCCGCGGCGACCGCATCCTGCTGATGCTGGGCAACCAGCTGGAGCTGTGGGAGACCCAGCTCGCCGGGATGAAGCTGGGGGCGCCGCTGATCCCGACCGCCGTCATGATGCCGCCCGCGGACCTGCAGGACCGGGTCCGGCGCGGCCGGGTCTCCTGGGTCGTGACGGACGCCGCCAACGCCCCGAAGTTCGCCGCGGTGGACGGGGACTACGGTCTCGTCGTCGTGGGCGGGGACGCGGAGGTGGAGGCCGCGCGGGCGCAGCTGCCCGGCCGGGCGGTGCGCCGCTACGCCGACTCCGCCGGCGCGGACGCCGTGTTCGTCCCCGAGGGGGTCACGCGCTCCCGGGACCCGCTGCTGCTGTACTTCACCTCCGGGACCACGTCGCAGGCCAAGCTCGTGGAGCACACCCACTACTCCTACTCGTTCGGGCACCTCTCCACCGTCTACTGGATGGGCCTGCGCCCCGGGGACGTGCACCTGAACATCGCCTCGCCCGGGTGGGGCAAGCACTCGTGGTCGAACTTCTTCGCCCCGTGGATCGCGGAGGCCACCGTGTTCATCCTCAACCAGGAGCGCTTCGACGCGGTGGGCCTCATGGAGCAGATGGGCCGCGCGGGCGTCACCAGCTTCTGCGCCCCGCCCACCGTGTGGCGGATGCTCATCCAGGCCGATCTGCACCGCGTCCAGGACCCGCCGGTGTCCGCCGTCTCCGCCGGGGAGCCGCTGAACCCCGAGGTGATCCGCCGGGTGCAGGAGGCGTGGGGCGTGACGATCCGGGACGGCTACGGCCAGACGGAGACCACGCTGCAGATCGCCAACACTCCCGGCCAGCCGGTCGTGCCCGGCGCCATGGGCAGGCCGCTGCCGGGCTTCGTCGTCGAGCTCCTGGACCCCCGCACGGGCGCGCCCGCCGAGGAGGGCGAGATCTGCCTGAAGGTGGACGACGATCCCCCCGGGATCATGGCCGGCTACATCGACGAGCCCGAGCGCACCGCCGAGGTCGTCCAGGACGGCTGGTACCACACCCGGGACATCGCCCGCCGGGACGAGCACGGCGTCTACACCTACGTGGGGCGCACCGACGACGTCTTCAAGGCCTCGGACTACCGGATCTCCCCGTTCGAGCTGGAGTCGGTGCTCATCGAGCACCCCGCGGTCGCGGAGGCGGCCGTGGTCCCGGCCCCGGACCCCGTCCGGCACGCCGTGCCGAAGGCCTACCTGGTGCTCGCCGCCGGGGCGGAGCCCACCCGGGAGCTCGCGGGCGAGATCCTGCGCTTCGCCCGGGAGAACCTCGCCCCCTACAAGCGGGTGCGCAGGATCGAGTTCACCGACCTGCCCAAGACGATCTCGGGCAAGATCCGCCGCGTGGTGCTGCGCGAGCGCGAGGCGGCCGCCGACCGCCCGGCGGCCGGCGCCCCGGCGGCGCCTCCCGCCGACGGCCTGGGCATCGAGTACACCGAGGCGGACTTCCCGGGACTGCGCGGCTGAGCGGCTGCGCCCCCGGCCCGGGCGCCGGGGGCGCAACGTGACGTCATCCCGCGCCCGGGACGGGTGCCCGACAGGGGACGTCCCCGGGCCGGCCTGTCCCCACTTCGTGCCACGTTTGCCGATGCAAATGAATGGAGCCGGTGCCCCGAAGCCGGGAGAATGCCGGTGTGGCCAGCGCAAACACATGAAAAAACGTCGATGTCCACCGTTCTGAATATGACGTCGGCCCCCGTGACAGGTCATGGAAACCCTGCCACCATGGAGTCAATTGGTTCACCCGATGGGGCAGAACCAACTGATCCGTCGGGGGGCGGATCGACGGCGGTTCATCGGGGGATGGGCCGCCCGCACGCAGGCATCGGGGGGTGCCGGTGCGACCGGTTCATCGGGGGGTGAACCGACACGGGAGCACCGCTGGGGGGCGGTACTCCCACCAGGCGAGTCTCTGCTCGCCACCGGCCGTCAGGCCGGACGATGCGCCCGTTGCGGGGGCCATCCGTTCCGACGGATGGGCAGCGGGCGCATCGCTCTGTCCGGGCCCGACCGGTGGCGCCGGGCGGTGCAGTGCGGTGCGCCGTGCTGCACCGCCCGGTGACCGCCGCGCCACGGCGTCGGTGGACCCTGGAAGACTGGGACCCATGACGACCTCCCCGGCTTCCGACACCGCCCAGGACACCGCCCAGGACACCGCCCTGCGCGAGGACGCGCTCCGGCTGCTGCGCGCGCTCACCGGCCGGACCGACGCCGCCTTCCACCCCGGCCAGTTCGAGGCGATCGAGGCCCTCGTGGGGCACGGCCGGCGGGCCCTGGTGGTGCAGCGCACCGGGTGGGGCAAGTCCGCGGTCTACTTCCTCTCCGCCCTGCTGCTGCGGGCGCGCGGTCGGGGCCCCACCCTGATCGTCTCCCCGCTGCTGGCCCTGATGCGGGACCAGGTCGCCGCCGCGGCCCGGGCGGGAGTGCGGGCGGCCGCCATCAACTCCGCCAACGCCACCGAGTGGGGGCAGATCTCCGCCCAGCTGGAGGCCGACGAGCTCGACGTCCTGCTCGTCTCCCCGGAGCGGCTGAACAACCCGGTCTTCCGGGAGCAGCAGCTGCCGCAGCTGGTGGCCCGGCTCGGGCTGCTCGTGGTGGACGAGGCGCACTGCATCTCGGACTGGGGCCACGACTTCCGCCCCGACTACCGCCGCATCCGGGACCTGATCGCGCGCCTGCCCGAGGAGGTCCCGGTGCTGGCCACGACCGCCACCGCCAACGAGCGGGTGGTCGCCGACGTCGAGGAGCAGCTGGGCGTGCGGCCCGGCGGCACGAGCACGGGGGAGGTCTTCACCCTCCGGGGCCCGCTCTCCCGGGCGTCCCTGCGGCTGGGCGTGCTGGACCTGCCCTCGGCCACGGCCCGGCTCGCGTGGCTGCTCGAGCACGTCGAGTCCCTGCCGGGCAGCGGGATCATCTACGCCCTCACGGTGGGGGCCGCCGAGGACACCGCCCAGGCGCTCTCCGACGCCGGGCTGCCGGTGCGGGCCTACACCGGGCGCACGGACCAGGGCGAGCGGGAGGAGCTCGAGGCCGCGCTCAAGGAGAACCGGGTCAAGGCCCTGGTGGCCACCTCCGCGCTGGGCATGGGCTTCGACAAGCCGGACCTCGGGTTCGTGGTCCACCTGGGCGCGCCGTCCTCGCCGGTGGCCTACTACCAGCAGGTCGGCCGTGCCGGGCGCGCCACCGACAACGCCGACGTCCTGCTCCTGCCCGGGACGGAGGACCGGCAGATCTGGGAGTACTTCGCGACCGCCTCCATGCCCACGGAGCAGAAGGCCACCGCCGTCCTCGGCGAGCTGGCCGCCGCGGGGGGCGCCCTCTCCGTGGCCGTCCTGGAGTCGCGGGTGGACGTCCGGCGCAGCCCGCTCGAGCTGCTGCTGAAGGTCCTCGCCGTCGAGGGCGCGGTGGAGCGCGTGCAGGGCGGCTGGCGGGCCACGGGCGTACCGTGGCGCTACGACTCCGAGCGCTACGGCCGGATCGCCGCCGCCCGGGTCGACGAGCAGAACGCCATGCTCGACTACGAGCGCACCACCGGGTGCCGCATGGAGTTCCTCGCCCGGCAGCTGGACGACCCCACGGCCGCACCGTGCGGGCGGTGCGACACCTGCGCCGGGCCGTGGTACCCCACGACCGTCGACGAGAGCGCCACCGACTCCGCCGGGGCGGCCCTGACCCGGGTGGGCGTCGTGGTGGAGCCCCGGGCGCAGTGGCCCACGGGGATGCCGCGGCTCGGCGTGGACGTCAAGGGCCGGATCCCGGAGGAGCTGCGCTGCGCGGAGGGCCGGGCCCTCGCCCGGCTCACGGACCTGGGCTGGGGCAACCGGCTGCGCGAGCTGTTCCGCACCGACGAGCAGGGCGCCCCGGTCGACGGGCCGGTGGACCCGGCCCTCGGCCGGGCCTGCGTGCAGGTCCTGGCCGAGTGGCGCTGGGCGGACCGGCCCGCGGCGGTCGTCTCGGTCCCGTCCCGCTCCCGGCCCCGGCTCGTGCGCTCGCTGGCGGAGGGCATGGCCGGGGTCGGCCACCTGCCCTACCTCGGGGAGCTCGACGTCCCCGAGGGGTTCCCCACCGGCGGGCACGGCGGCAACAGCGCCTACCGGCTGGCGGCCGTGTGGGAGAAGTTCCAGGTGGGTCCGGGACTCGCCGAGGAGCTGGACCGGCTCGGCGGGCGTCCCGTGCTGCTGGTCGACGACCTCGTGGACAGCCGCTGGACGCTGGCCGTGGCCGCCCGCGCCCTGCGCCGGGCCGGCTCCGGGCCGGTGCTGCCCTTCGTGCTGGCCTCCCAGGGCTGAGCCGCGGCACGGACCGGGCCGGGGGAGCGGCCGGGCCCGGTCTTGTACGCTGTCCTGCGTGTCCTCCGCTCCCGCGCCGCTCGTCGACGTCATCATTCCCGTGCACACCGCCGCACGACCCGTCGACCGCGCCGTCGCGGCGGTGCTGGCCGGGGGGCTCCCGGTCGGCGACCACGGCGGGGTGCGCCTCACGGTGGTCTGCCACAACGTCGGCGCCGCGCTGATCCGCGACCGGCTCGCCGCGGAGCACCGGCCGCTCGTCGACCTGGTGGAGTGCTTCGACGGCACCCGCAACCCGGCCGCCCCCCGCAACCTGGGTCTGGAGCGCTCCTCCGCCCGGTACGTCTCCTTCGTGGACAGCGACGACACCATCGCGCCCGGGGCGCTGGCGGCCTGGACGGAGATCGCGGAACGCCACGGCTCGGCGGCAGTGCTCCCGCGCCTGGTCCACGGCGGCGGCGGCGTGCTCCGCACCCCCGTGCCCCGCCCGCTCCGCCGCGCGGACCTCGACCCGGTCAGGGACCGGCTGGCCTACCGCACCACCAGCCTGGGGCTGCTCCGCCGGGAGGTGCTGGCCGAGCGCGGGCTGCGCTTCCAGGGCCAGTACGCCACCGGCGAGGACCTGGGACTCACCGCCCGCGCCTGGTTCGGCGGCGGACGCCTCGACCTCGCCCCCCGGTGGGCGCACTACGTGGTGCACGACGACGCCGACGGGCGGATCACCCGCGGGCCACGCCCGCTCGCCGAGGACCTCGAGGCCTTCACCGACCTGCTCGCCGGCACCTGGTACGCCGGGCTGGGCGCGGAGCAGCGCACGGCGATCGCCGTCAAGGTGCTGCGGGTCCAGCTGCTCGGCGCGGTGCACGCCCGGGCGTCGGCGGGGGCCTGGACCGGTGAGGACGCCCGGACGTGCCGGGCGGTCCTCCGGCTGGTGGGGGCGGTGGGCGGGCCGGCCCTCGAGATGCTCTCCCGGGCCGACCGGGACCTGCTCGACCTCGCCGCCCGCGGCGGGGCCACCGCCGGCGAGGTGCTCCGGGCCTCCACCCGGCGCCGCCGCTTCGGACGGCCCGCCACGCTGCTCACCCGGGACCCGCGCCGGGTCCTGCACCGCGAGGCGCCCCTGCGCTTCATGGCCGCGTCCCTGCTGGTCTGACCGACCGGTGTGACCGACCGGTGTGACAATGGTGGCCTGTCCATCGTCTGACCCCCCTCCCGACGAGGAAACCTCATGAGCCGTCTCCTGCCCGCCGAGCTGTCCGCGGGGACCGACCGCGCCCCCGCGCCCCCCGCCCCGGCCGCCCACCGCTTCCGCCCCGAGGTCCAGGGGCTGCGCACCGTGGCCGTCCTCCTGGTCGCCGTGTACCACGTGTGGATCGGCGGGGTCTCGGGCGGGGTGGACGTGTTCCTGTTCATCTCCGCGTTCCTGATGACCCTCTCCTTCGTGCGGCGCCTCGAGAACGGGACGGGGCCGCAGCTGGGCCGCTACTGGGCCAGGACCTTCTCCCGGCTGCTGCCCCCCGTCGTCGTGACGGTGCTGGGCACCCTCGTGGCGGTGCGGCTGCTGTTCCCCTCCGACCGCTGGTACGCCGCCATCGAGGAGGCGGCGGCCACGGTGCTGTACGCCCAGAACTGGGTGCTCGCGTTCAACGCGGTGGACTACTACGCCGCGGACACCTCGCAGGCCAGCCCGTTCCAGCACTTCTGGTCCCTCTCCGTGCAGGGGCAGGTGTTCCTGCTCTGGCCGCTGCTGCTCGCCCTGTGCGGACTGCTCGCCCGGCGCACCCGGCAGCCCGTGGGCCGCGTGGCCGCCGTCGTGTTCGGGGCCGTGTTCCTGGCCTCCTTCGTCTTCTCGGTGGTCTCCACGAACCACGAGCAGGCCTTCGCCTACTTCGACACCCGGGCCCGGCTGTGGGAGTTCGCGCTCGGCTCGCTGCTGGCCCTGGCCGTGCTGCGCGGCGTCAGTCTCCCGGGCGCGCTGCGCCTCGTCCTGGGCTGGACCGGGCTCGTGGCCATCGCGGTGTGCGGGCTGGTCCTGGACGTCCAGGGCTCCTTCCCCGGGTGGGCGGCGCTGTGGCCGCTGACCGGGGCGGCCCTGGTGATCCTCGCCGGCCACACCGGCGACCCGCGCGGGGCCGACGCCCTGCTCACCCGCCGCCCCCTCCTGGTGCTCGGCGAGGCCTCCTACGCGGTCTACCTCGTGCACTGGCCGGTGCTCGTGACCTATCTGGTGGTCACGGACCGGGAAAAGGCCACGCTGCTGCACGGGCTGGTCATCCTGCTGGCCAGCATCGTCCTGGGCGTCCTGGTGCACCGGCTGGTCGAGCGGCCGCTGCGGCCCGGGACCGGGGCGCGGGCCGTTCTGCGCCAGCTCGGGCTGATCGTGCTGTGCGTGGCCCTCGTGCTGGTCCCCGCCGCGGGCGCCCGGGTCGTCCTGGACCGGCACGCGCAGGAGGCCGCGGCGCGGGCCGCCGTCGAGAACCCGGGAGCCGCCGTCCTGGCCGGGGACCTCGCGTGGCAGCAGGACCCGGCGGTGCCCACGATCCCGAACCCCCTGGTGCGGGAGGGCCAGTGGGCGACGCTGCCGGAGAAGTGCGACGACGCGACGCAGGACTGGTTCGGCGACCACGTGGTGGCGTGCACGGCCCTGCCCGTGGACCCGGACGCCGAGGTCGACGCCATGGTGGTCGGCAACTCCCACGCCGAGCAGTGGCTGCCGGCGTTCCAGCGCGTCGCCGAGGACCGCGGCTGGAACCTGCTCTCCGCCGTCAAGGGCGCCTGCCGGTACCAGCCGGTCGAGACCACCGACGAGACCGAGTGCCAGGAGCTCATCCGGCTCACGGACCAGTACATCGAGGAGCAGGACATCGACGTGGTGTTCACGACCTCCACCGTCACCTCCACCGACGGGCCCGGCGAAGAGATCGCTCCCGGGTTCGCGCAGCTCCTCGACGACCTGGACGAGCGGGGCGTCACCGTGGTCGGGATCCGCGACAACCCGCGCTTCTCCTTCAACATGGTCACCTGCATCGACCAGGACGGCCCCGACGCCGCGCGCTGCAACCCGCCGCGGGAGCAGAAACTGGCCCCGCAGAACCCGGCGGACGCGCTCGAGGCGGCGCACGGGAACTTCGTCAACGTGGACATGAGCGACTGGATCTGCCCGGACGGGACGTGCCCGTCGCGGATCGGCAACCGCTGGGTCTACATGGACGACAACCACATGCCCCACGACTACGTGGTCACCATGGTCCCGGCCTTCGCGGAGCAGTTCGACCGGCTGGCGGAGGGCCGGGCGCAGTCCCTGCCCGGCGGGTGACCGGCGGAGCGCGGCTCAGCGCCGGAAGCGGCCCCCGACGGCCCGGACCATGGGCCGCAGGTCCCGCGCGCTGAGCCCGGCCCAGACCGCGAGGAACACGGCGGTCACCGCCAGGGCCGGCAGCAACCGGAACTGCGGGCCGAGCACCTGCAGGCCGGCCAGGACCAGCCCGTAGCCGACGACGATGCGCAGCACGATCCCGCCCCACCGCATCCGGTCCAGCCGCCAGACCACCAGCAGCGGCAGGACCGCGCTGATCAGCGAGCCCACGAGATAGCCCACGGCCGAGGCCACGATCCCCAGCTCCGGGCCCAGCAGCAGCATGGTGCACACCCCCACGGCCAGGCCCAGGCCGTTGGCGGCGGCCAGGACCTTGATCCCCCAGGGCTCGGTGCCGTTGAGCCGGGCGTTCGCGGCGTTGAAGCTGGTCGCCGAGACCGCCAGGAACAGCAGGACCAGCAGCGGCTCGGCGTCCACGAAGTCGGGGTCCCCGAAGTAGACCAGCCGCAGGACGGGCTCCGCCCACAGGGCGCCCACGCCGAAGACCGGCAGGAAGACCGTGACCATCGTGCGCAGGATCGTGTCCACCTGGCGGGTCAGGCCCCCGGTGTCGCCGGCGGCGTACATGCGGGCCACGCTCGGGGACAGGGCGGTGAGCATGGCCCCGGAGAGCATGCTGGCGGGGGTCGCGAGGGACACCGCGGCGGCGTAGAGGCCGACCTCGGCCTTGGTGGCGAAGCCGTCGCCGATCACCAGGGACAGCTGCATCAGACCGGTCGCGGCCACCAGGTGGGCCGATCCCCAGGCGGTGAACACCAGGATCTCCCGGCGCTGGGCGGGGTCGAGCCGCGCCCGGCTGCGGCGCGGCCACGCGGGCAGGGCGTAGACCGCGTAGCCGGTGATCAGGGGCAGCAGCAGCACCCAGTGCCAGCCCGCGAGCAGGACCAGCAGCAGCAGGGTGAGGGTGAGGAACGAGCTGATGGTGTCCCACGCCGTCGTCGTCACGAACTGGTTGTTGCCCGTGCGCACGCCGCGCACGAAGTTGTACGCCGACAGGGAGAGCACGAGCAGGCCCGCCGAGACCGTGTAGGCCCCCGGGAGCTCGAGCACGAACGCGGCGTAGAGCACCGCCGAGACCGACAGCAGCGCCATGCCCGCGGAGGCGCTGGTCGCGGTGAAGGACGCCGTGGCCGCCTGCGCGTCCGGGTCCTGGCGGCCCCGGGCCATCGCGATGAACTTGGACGCCGCGGTGCCGGAGGCCTGGGGCCACAGCAGGACGAGGAACAGGGCCAGCGAGATCGTCAGGTTGACGTCGGCGAGCGCCTCCTGGCCCAGCAGATTGCCCACCAGCACGCTGTAGCCGAAGCGGGACAGGCCCTGGACGAACACGGCCACCACGGTCAGCGCGAACGCCGACCCCAGGGGGTTGTCGGTGTTCGCGTGGTTGGGGGGCGGGAAGAGGATCGAGCGCAGCCGGGACATCAGGCGGCCGACCCGGGGGCTGGGCTGGTCATCGGGCCCGAGTCTACTCGGGCCCCGGCACGGTGCCCGGACCGCCCCGGGCGCGGCCCCGCCGATAGGGTGGCAGCATGACCGTCGCCCCCACCCCGTCCAGCGCCGGGCCCTGCGCCGAGTCCCGCAGCGTTCCCGGCGCCCCCTGCCGCACCGTCCCCGACGGCGCCACCGCCGGCACCACCGCCGGCAGCACCGGAAGCGCCACCGCCCGCACCGTCGCGGACGAGGGCTGAGCGCCGTGCGCGTGCTGGTCGTCAGCACCTGGTACCCGTCCGCGGAGCGGCCCGGGGAGACCCCGTTCGTGCCCCGGCACGTCCGGGCGATCGCCCGGCACCACGACGTCCGGGTCCTGCACGTGCGGCTGCTGCGCACCGGGCCGGCCGCCCAGGAGGAGTGGGACGGCGTCCCCGTGCTCCGGCTCCCGTTCCACCCGCTGAGCCCGGCCACGGTGCTGCGGGCCTGGGCCGAGGTCGGCCGGCACCTCGCGGCCGCGGACGTCCTGCACACCATGCCGTTCTCGGCCGCGCTGGTCTGCCTGCCCGTCGCCCGCCGCCGCCCGTGGGTGCACACGGAGCACTGGAACGGCGTGCTCACCCCTGAGCAGAACGGGCCGCTGTGGCGGCGCCTGGCCTGGAGCCGCCGGATCCTGCGCCTGCCGGACCGGGTCACGGGCGTGAGCACCATGATGTGCGAGGTGCTGCGCCGCTTCGCGGACCCCGAGCGGGTCGAGCGGATCGGCAACGTGGTCGACCACGCCGAGCACGTCACCGCCCCGCCGCGCGGGCGCAGGCTCGAGCTGCTGGCCGTCGGCGCGCTGCGCGCGATCAAGGACCCGCTGCTGGCGGTCGAGGCGGTGGCCTGGCTGCGGGACGCCGGTCACGACGTGCGCCTCACCTGGTGCGGGGCCGGGGAGCTCGAGCAGGACGTCCGGGACCGGGCGCGGGAGCTCGGGCTCGAGGGCCGCGTCCTGCTCGCCGGCACCGTGGGCGCCGAGGAGGTCCAGCGGCGCCTGGCCGCCTCGGACGTGTTCCTGCTGCCCAGCCGCTCCGAGACCTTCTGCGTCGCCGCCGCCGAGGCCCTCGCCGCGGGCCGGCCCGTGGTCATGGGCGCCGTGGGCGGGCAGCGGGACTTCGTGCATCCCCGCAACGGGCGGCTCGTGGCCGAGCGCACCCCGGAGGCCTTCGGGCAGGCCGTGCTGGACGTCGTCGGCGCGCACGCCCTGCTCCCGCCCGAGGAGATGGCCCACGAGATCCGCTCCGTCTACGGGAGCGAGCGGATCGCCGCCGACCTCGACCGGCTCTACCGGTCGGTGGTCCCGCGGCCGGGGGCGGGGCGTCGGCTTTGACCCCGTGGCCGGTCCTCGCTTAAGCTGGCCTGTGTTGTCCACCCGGCGTGGTGGACGGCGGATGGAGACGTGCCAGAGCGGCCGAATGGACTTCACTGCTAATGAAGGGTCGGGGTTAAACTCGACCGGGGGTTCAAATCCCCCCGTCTCCGCGTTGTGATGTCTCAGGACATCGGAAACACCCCGGACCTACGGTCCGGGGTGTTTCGCGTTCCGGGGCTCCCGCCGGACCCGGTGCCGCGCGTCATCTGCGGCCGTGCCCGTGACCGCCGCCGGGCCGCTTCCTAGAATGGTGCCCAGCGTCGCCGACGGACCGACCCCAGGGGGAAGACCATGTCCGAGCAGCAGCAGCCCTCCGTCCCGGCCGACCCGTCCTCGGGGCGCACCACCGCGCGGTGGGAGTCCGGGGTCCCCGACCGCTCCGTGCTGGAGCGGGCCCTCGACGCCGTGACGGTGCGCCGGGTCTTCGGCGAGGCCTACGAGCTCGACGGCGCCACGATCGTCCCGGTGGCCCACGTCCGCGGCTGGGGCGGCGGCGGGGGCGGCTCCGGCGAGCAGCACGGGGACTCCGGCAGCGGCTCGGGCCTGGGCTTCGGGGTCAACGCCTCCCCGGCCGGGGTGTACGTGCTCCGGGACGGCGCCGTGACGTGGCAGCCGGCCGTCGAGCCGGTCCGGATCGCCCTGCCCGTCGGCCTGGCCCTCGTCGCGGCGCTCGGCGCGGTCGGCTGGGCCCTCGCCTCGCGCCGCTCCTGAGCGCCTTCCGGGCGTCCGCCCCCGGGCGTCCGTTCCTGCGCGCCCACCCCTGAGCCTCCGTGCCCGGGCGCCCGTCACCGAGCGTCCGCTCCTGTCGCCCCGACGCCGGCGCCTGACAGGATGGGGCCATGTCCTTCCTGCTCCGCGTCCTCGTCAACGCGCTCGCCATCTGGGTGGCCGCCTGGATCCTGCCCGGGATGCAGCTCACGGCGGACCCCTCCGTGGTCTCGGCCGTCGGCGGCGAGACCACGGCCTCCGTCCTGGCCTACCTCTTCGTGGGGCTGGTCTTCGGCGTCGTCAACGCGATCGTGCGGCCCGTGCTGACGATCCTGTCCCTGCCCATCACCTGCCTGACGCTGGGCCTGTTCGCCATCGTGGTCAACGCGGCGATGCTGTGGCTGACGTCCTGGCTGAGCTCGTTCACGCCGCTGCGGCTCGAGATCGACGAGTTCTTCTGGACCGCGGTGCTGGCCACCCTGATCATCGGGGTCGTCTCCCTCGTGATGGGCTGGGTGGTCCCGGAGCGCGAGCGGCGCTGACCCGGACCGGGCTCAGTCCCGGTGCAGCGCCGCCCAGAGGAACTCGTGGGAGAGGGCGTGCAGCCGGGCCGCCTGCCGGTTGTCCCCGGCGCCCGCGTGCCCGCCGTCGGTGGCCTCGTAGAACCACACGTCCTCGTGGCCCAGCCCCAGCATCCGCGCCGCGGTCTTGCGGGCCTGCACCGGGCCCACGCGGTCGTCGCTCGTGGCGGTCCAGAACAGCACCGGCGGGTAGTCCTGACCCTCGCGCACCAGGTGGTAGGGCGAGAACGTGCGCACGGACTCCCACTGCGCGGGGTCGTCCGGGTCCCCGTACTCCGCGATCCAGGAGGCCCCGGCGGACAGCTTCGTGTAGCGGCGCATGTCCAGCAGCGGCACCCCGCAGGAGACGGCGCCGAAGAGCTCCGGCCACCGGGTGAGCATGTTGCCCACGAGCAGCCCGCCGTTGGACCCGCCCGAGCAGGCCAGGCGCCGGCGCGCGCACACGCCCCGGGCCTGCAGGTCCGCGGCGACCGCCGCGAAGTCCTCGTAGGCGCGGTGCCGGTGCTCCCGCAGCGCGGCCCGGTGCCACGCCGGGCCGTACTCCCCGCCGCCCCGGATGTTGGCGAGCACGTACACCCCGGAGCGGCCGGCGGCGTCGGTGCGGGTCAGCCAGGACCGCCCGAGCGCCCCGGAGTAGGCGGGGGTCCGGGAGACCTCGAAGCCCCCGTAGCCCGAGAGCAGGGTCGGGTTCCCCCCGTCGAGCACCGGCTCGGCCGGACCCACCTGGAAGTAGGGCACCCGGGTGCCGTCGGCGGAGACCGCGAAGTGCTGCTCGACGGCCAGCCCCGAGGCGTCGAAGAACGCCGGCGCGGTCCTCGCCACCCGCGGGGGCGCCCCGGCGCCCGCGCCGGCCGGGAGGGTGCCCCGGGAGACGGTGGTCGGGGTGAGGAAGCCGGTGGCCACCAGCCAGTAGTCGTTGCCCGCCTCCGGGTCCTCGTCGTCGACGGCGTAGGCGTCCAGGCTGGACAGCGCCGGCGCCCCGGGCAGCTCGACGGTGGTCCACGGACCCGGTGCGGCCACGTGCACCACCGAGGAGACGTCCCGCAGCAGGTTCAGGATCAGCCGGTCGGCCGTCCAGGACCAGGACTGCAGCGCGGTGCGCTCGTCCGGGACGAAGACCGGTGCCACGGACCGGTCCCCGGCCAGGAAGGCCTCGAGGTCGGCCGCCAGCAGGGACCCCGCGGGGTGGACGGTCCCGTCCAGCTCCAGATCCTCCTGGGGCCGCAGCAGCAGCCACTGCCGGTGCAGGTCCACCGTGACGCTGTCGGGCACGTCGACGTGCACGAGCTCGCCCTCCCGCAGCAGGTAGGTGCGGGAGGAGAAGAAGTCGACCACGTCCACGGCCAGGTCCCGGACGAACCCGGGGGTGTGGTCGCGCACGAACACCGCCTGGACGTGCTGCTCGTCCACCTCGAAGACCTGGCGGGCCTGGGCCAGGTCCTGGCCGCGGCGGAGCACGCGCACCGTGCGGGGGTAGGAGGAGACGGTCATCGAGCCGGGCCCGAAGTCGGTGCCCACGTGCACGGTGTCCGCGTCGACCCAGCTCACCGAGGACTTGGCCGTGGGGACGTCGAAGCCGCCGGGCACGAACTGCCGGCGCTCGAGGTCGAACTCGCGCACCCGCTTGGCGTCGCCGCCGTCGGGGGAGAGGCTGATCAGCGCCCGCCGGTGCTGCCCGCCGGTGTACTGGGGCCGCAGCAGCCGGGCGCCGCCGTAGACCCACTCCACGCCCTCCTCCGCGGCCAGGGCGTCGACGTCGAGCAGCAGCTCCCACTCGGGCTCCTCGCTCAGCCAGGACTCCCACGTGGTGCGGCGCAGGACACCGCGCGGGTGCTCGGCGTCGCGCCAGAAGTTGTAGTAGTGCGGCCCGTGCTTGGCGACCATGGGGATCCGCTCGGTCGAGTCCATGACCTCGAGCACGTCCGCCTCCAGACGGCGCAGCTGCGGTCCCTCGAGCGCCGACAGCGTGCGGGCGTTCTGCCCGGCGACCCACTGCAGCGGCGCCTCGCCCGTGATCTCCTCCAGCCACAGGTGCTCGTCGTGCGGCTGCTCGGCGGTCGGTCGGGCGGCGGTCCCAGCGGTCTCGGTCATGTCCGCCATCGTAGGCCCCGCCCCCGTCCGGCACAGCCCCGTCCGGCCCTGCCCGCGCGGGTCGATACCCTGATGGTCATGAGTGCAGCGGGCAGGACAGGGACCGAACGACGTGTCACGGTGATCGGGGCGGGCCCGCGCGGGCTGTCCGTGGTGGAGCGGCTCGCGGCCCGCTCGGCGGCCTCGGGCACCCGCGTGCGCATCGACGTCGTCGACCCCTTCCCGCCCGGCCCCGGCCACGTGTGGCGGACGAACCAGTCCCCGCTCTACCTCATGAACACGCCGTCGCTGTACCCCACGGTGATCGCCGACGACGGGGTGCTGCCCGTGGACCCGGTCGAGCCGCTGCGGAACATGAGCTTCGAGCACTGGCGGCTCGCGGCCGTGTCCGGGGAGATCGCCGTGGACCCCGACGACGCCGCGCACCTCACCCGGATGACCCCCACGTCCTATCCCTCCCGGCGGATGTACGGGGTCTACCTCGACTGGGTCTTCCGCGCCCTGCGGGACGCCCTCCCGGGCTCGGCCCAGCTGACCGTGCACCGGGCCGAGGCCGTGGGCGTGCACGTGCGCGAGCACGCCCGGCACCGCTACGACGTGGAGATCAGCGGCGGACAGAACCTGCCGGCCGACGCCGTGGTGCTCGCCCTCGGCCACCTCGACGCCGACCTGCGCCCGGACCAGCAGGAGCTCGTGGACGGCGCCGCGGAGTTCGGGCTGACCTACTGGCCGCCGGCCGTGCCCGCCGACGTCCACTGGGAGGACCTGCCGGCCGGGGAGACCGTCCTGGTGCGCGGGATGGGGCTGAACTTCTGCGACGTCCTGGCCCAGGTGACCGAGGGCCGCGGCGGGATCTACACCCAGGAGGGGGAGCGCTTCGTCTACCACCCCTCGGGCCGGGAGCCGGTGATCGTGGCCGGTTCCCGCCGCGGCGCCCCCTACCGCTCCAAGGCGGTGCTCGAGGGCTACTACGCGCGTTCGCTGCGCACCCGCTTCTTCACCCTCGACGCCGTGCGGGCGCTCGCGGCGCGGGCGGACGGGCCCCTGTCCTTCGAGGCGGACCTCTACCCGCTGATCCGCAAGGACGCCCAGTGGAACTACTACACGGTCCTGGCCAGGACGGCCCCCGAGGCGTTCGAGACCGACCCGGAGGACTTCCTGGCCCGCTTCGACGCCGTGCTCGGCACCGGGGACGACCACCCGGAGGGGCCGTGGACCTCCCGTGCGGAGCGGCTCATCGCCTCGGCGGTGGTGCCGGGCCGGCAGCTCAATGCGCTCCGGCTCGCCCGCCCGTTCGAGGGGATCGGCTTCGGCTCCCACGACGAGTACGCCGCGGCCGTGGTCCACCACCTGGACCGGGACGTGCACGGGGCCCTCGCGGGGGAGGACGACCCGCTGCAGATGGCGGTCGCCTCGCTCAACGCCGCGCGCACCGTGCTCAAGGCCGTGCTCGCGGACATCGGGATCGGTGACGCCTCCTGGACGGACGAGCTGCGCCGGAGCTTCGAGCCGTTCGTGGAGGGCCTCGCCTCGGGGCCGCCCGTGCTGCGGACCCAGCAGCTGGCGGCCCTCGCCCGGGCCGGGGTGGTCCGTTTCCTGGGCCCCGACCCGCAGTTCCTCGTGGACGAGGAGGAGGGCCGGTTCGTGGCCGGCTCACCGTGGGTCAAGGACGAGCCCTTCCACGCCGAGCACCTGGTGGAGGCCATGTCACCGCCCAACGACGTCCGCCGCAACATCTCGCCGCTGCTGACCTCGATGCACCGGGAGGGCCTGGTCCGGGTGCGGGCGATGGAGACCCGGGACGGCGTCGCGACCGTTCCCGGCACCGGCCTCGACGTCAGCCGCCCCCCGTACCGGGCCGTGCGGGTCGACGGCGGGGTGGAGCCCGGGGTGCACGTGCTCGGCCTGCAGCTCTCGGCCGTGCAGTGGGGCGTGGCGATCGCCGCGGAGGCCGGGGCGTCCGCGGAGCTGGGCGCGCGGACCCTGGCCGACGCCGACCGCATCGCCGAGGCGGTGCTGGCCCCCGCCCTGCTCCGCGAGTGACCACGCCCCTCTCCGCGAGTGACCACGCCCCTCTCCGCGAGTGACCACGGGACCTCCGAGCGACCACGTCAACCCGTGGTCACTCGGGGATCCCGTGGTCACTCGGGTGCGAGGACGGGCCGCACTGCACCGGCGGGACCGGACGGGCCCACTGCCCGGCAGCGTCCACATACCTCGCCGCGCCTCGGCCGGCGCGGTGCCCGCAGGTCCACGGTGGGGGCATGACCGACGTGTCGCACCGGCTGTTCAGTCTGGCCGAGCTGGAGGAGGCCGGGATCTCCCCGGCCTCGGCCCAGCGGGCCGTCCGCGGGGGGACCCTGGTGCGGGTGGTGCCGGGCATCTACGCGCCCGCCCCGTGGTGGAGCCGGCTCCGGCCCGGCGACCGGGCGTACCAGATGCACGTGGCCGTGCGCCGCTCGGCCCGCCGGGCGCCCGTCTTCTGCCGGGACTCCGCGGCCACGGTGCTCGGCCTCCGGGTCCTGCACCGTCCGCTCGTCCCGCACGTCATCCAGCAGATCGACCACGGGAGCCGGAACAACCGGCACGTCGTGCACCACTGGGCCGAGCTGCCGCCCGCCGACGTGGTCGAGGCCAACGGCTTCCGGGCCACCTCCCACGCCCGCACCGCGCTGGACTGCGCGCGTTTCCTGCCCGTGCCCGGAGCGCTGGCCCTGGTCGACCACGCGCTCCGGCTGGGCGTGTCCCGGCAGGAGCTCCTGGCCCGGTGCGCCGCCCTGCCGGGACACCGGGGTGTCCGCCGAGCCCGGGTCGTCCTCGAGCTGGCGGACCCCCGATCGGAGTCGGTGGGGGAGACGCTCACCCGACTGGTCGTCGTCCGGGCAGGGCTGCCGCCGCCGGAGCTCCAGGTGGAGGTCGAGACGGACCTGGGGATCTTCCGCCCGGACTTCGTGTGGCCGCAGGCGCGGCTGATCCTCGAGTTCGACGGGCTGGTTACCTACTCGGGCGCCCACGGCAGGGCGGACCACGTGCTGATCGCGGAGCGACAGCGGGAGAAGGCCCTCACGAACCGGGGCTGGCGGGTGCTGCGCACCGACTGGGCCACCGTGACGGGACGACCGGAGCTGCTCGTGTCCATGCTCCGCCGGGAGCTGGCCCGGGCGACCGCGCCGTGACCGATCCCGCCCCGGACGGCTCCGCCCCTGACACCCCCGCCCGGGCGGTTCGGCCCGGGCTGCGACTGACCCCGCTTTCCCCGAGTGACCACAGGAGACCGTGGTCACTCGGGGAAAGCGGGGTCAGTCAGCGCCGGTGGGGCGCGGGGCGGGGTCAGTCAGCGCCGGTGGGGCGCGGGGCGGGGCCGGTCAGAGCCGGAAG
This sequence comes from Kocuria turfanensis, assembly GCF_001580365.1. Lineage (NCBI taxonomy): Bacteria > Bacillati > Actinomycetota > Actinomycetes > Micrococcales > Micrococcaceae > Kocuria > Kocuria turfanensis. The sequence goes on from NZ_CP014480.1 coordinate 3,150,295, forward strand.
GGCGCGCAGCGGGGCCGCGGGACACCGGGGGCGGGTCAGCCGAGGCGGCCCTGCAGGACCTCGCGGGCGCGGTCGCCGGGGTGCTCCCGGAGGCCCTTGCCGGGGTGTTCGCCGGAGGTGCCTCGGCCGGGGTGTTCGCCGGAGGTGCCTCGGCCGGGGTGCTCGCCGGAGTGGCCCCGGCCCGGCTTCTGCGGGTCGGTGGGCTCCGCACCGCCGAAGGCCAGGCCCACGACCTCCGGGTTGTGGTCGGAGGCCCGGTACGGGTCCGCCGCGTAGAGGTCGGTCACGTTGTAGTTGTGCCGGCTGTACTCCAGGCCCACCGACTCGTGGGCGTTGATCTCCCATATGTCCGAGCCGGTGACGAGCTCGGCCGCGGCGGGGGAGGCCAGGACGTGGTCCAAGGAGCCGAGCATGCCGCCGTAGGCGTAGGAGTACTCGCCCTCGGGGGCCAGGTTCGCGTATCCGGCGTCGTGCAGGACCCGCATCGGGTCCTCCTGGTCGTAGGAGTTGAAGTCGCCCGTGAGGAAGACCCGGTCCGTGCCCTGCGAGGTCTTCAGCTGCTCGGCGAAATCGACCAGCGCCTGCGCCTGCGCGGTGCGGTCGGCGTTCCAGGCCCCGGCGCCGTCCCCGGCGTCGGCGTTGGGCCCGGTGCGGGGCGCGGAGCCCTTGGACTTGAAGTGGTTGACCACCACGGTGAAGTCGTCGTCCGGGCTCCCGCCGGCGGGGCGGAACGTCTGGGCCAGCGGCTCCCGGGCGTTGTCGAAGTTCTCCTCGTCCTGCAGGATCACGGACTCGCCCACGGGGCCGACCGCGGCGGGCCGGTAGATGAACGCCGTGCGGATGACGTCCTCGTCCTCGAGGGCAGGCCGCTGCGCCGGCGAGGGCACGTAGGCCCAGACCTCCGCCCCCGCGGCCGCGTTGAGGGCCGCGACCAGGTCGGCGAGCGCCTGGTCGCGGTCCTTGCCGAACTTCGCGGAGTTCTCGATCTCCTCCAGGGAGACGACCTCGGCGTCGAGGGCGTTGACCGCGGCCACGATCTTGGCCTGCTGGCGCTCCAGGTCCTCCTGCTCGGCCGCCCCGCGGGCCAGGCAGCCCCCGCGCACGCTGATCGGGTCACCGGCGCGGTCGGTGTAGTAGGAGCAGCCGGAGAGCTCGTCACCGGTGGTGCTGAAGTAGTTGAGCACGTTGAACGTGGCCAGCTGGAGGTCCCCGCCCACGTCCTCCGGGGCGGCGGTGCGGGCGTTCTCGGCGACGACCGGCGCGTCCTCCGGGTTCGCCCCGGTGAGGTGCGTGGTGGGCTGGAGGCGCCACTCGTCGAAGGAGTAGCCGAGCACCACGGGCGCCACGAAGTCGACGGGCGCGCCGATCCGCATCGGGGTCTGCGGGGTGAGGTAGGGCAGCGGCACCGACGCGTTGGCGAAGTTGCCGTAGTTGGTGGTCGCGCCGTCGTCGAGCAGCACCCCGCGGGCGGCGTTGTCGGCGGCCTGGGCGGCGGCCTCCGGGGAGCCGGGGGCCCCGACGGCGGTGGGCTGGACCAGGGGTGCGCCGCCGGCGGCGAGCCCGAGCTCCCCGTAGCTGTTGAGGCCGTAGTTGTCCGTGATCACGAACTCGCCGGCCGGGTCGAGCAGCATGCCCTCGAGGCTCTCGCGCCGGGCGTCGTCGGCCGGCCAGCCGACCGTGGCCGGCTTGACGGCCTCCACGGGCTCGTCCAGGACCCGCAGCCCGTCGGGGCGCACGCTGAGCTGGGTCTGGCCGTAGTACTCGGCGACCGTCCCGGTGACCTCCACGTACTGGCCGAGCCGCACGTCGGCCACGGCCGAGGGGGAGTGCACGAACACGCCGTCCGACGCCTCGTGCTGCCCGAGGTCGAGGTCGCCGCCCGTGCCGGGCGTCTGCACGTACCAGCCGTCGAGGCCCCCGGTGGCGTAGACGGCGGTGACCACGCCGCGGGTGGTCACCGTCCGCCCGGCCACCGGCGAGGCGTCCCCGGTGCCCTGGATCTCCCGGATCGGGAGGCTGACGGGCGGTGCCGTGGGCTCGGGGGTGGGCTCGGGCACCGGGCCGTCGCCGCCGGAGTTCTGCGGGGTCACGGTGCCGGTGGCCGTGAAGTCGGCGGCGTTGTCGTCGGTGTCGACGCCGTCCTGGCGGGTCATCGACCGGGGGTCGCCGTTGGTGGCCGGGCCGGTGGCCGGTGCGCTCTCGTACGTGTTGGAGGTGCCGTAGCCGAGCAGGTCCACGATGCCGTCCGCGCCGGTCACCGAGCCGGTGGGCGCGCTCAGGCGTTCGGCGCCGTCGGAGAGCAGGATCGTGCCGGAGACTCCCGCGGGATTGAAGGACGTGGTCAGGTCGGGGGTGGGCAGGGGCTGCCCGCTGCCGCCGTTGGACCCGCCCTGGACCAGGAAGTAGCCGCCCGGGGCGATGGTCCCGGACAGCGCGACGGCGCTGGCCTCGCCGGTGCCGCCCGCGGACCGGTACTGCAGCGTCCAGCCGGTGAGGTCCACGGTCTCGGACGTGGGGTTGTAGAGCTCGACGAACTTGTGCCGGTGCACGGCGTTGGCCGAACCGCCGTTGGTGTAGGCCTCGTTGATGACCACGGCCGTCCCGTCCGGGGCGGCGTGGACGGGAACGGTCAGCGGCGCGGCGAGCAGTGCCGCGGCCAGGGCCCCGCTCAGGGGCAGGGAGAGCAGCGTCTTCACGGTGGGAGGGTTCCTTCGGTCAGGGAGAGAAAGAGGAAGAGGGAGAGGACGAGGAAGAGGGCAGCGCAGGGAGGAAGCGGGCGGGGATTCAGCCGAAGAGGCGGCCGAGGACCTGGCGGGCGCGCTCGGAGCCGTGCTCCCAGACGCCGCGGCCGGGCTCGCCCTTCCCGGGGTGCTCTCCGGGCCGGCCCTTGCCGGGCTGCTGGGGCCCGGCCGGCTCGGTGGGCTCCGTGGGCTCCGGCTCGGTGGGCTCGGGCGTCGCGCAGTCCGCGGCCAGGCCCAGGACGGCGTCCGGGACCCGCACCCGGGTGCCGGTGGGGTCGGCGACCAGCCACACGGCAGCGCCCTCGGTCAGTGCGGCCCTGTCGAGGCTGACGGAGGCCGCCCCGTCGAGGACCGGCACCGTGCCGAGCTCCGTCCCGTCCGGGGCTCCGGCGCGCACGGACAACGAGGTGGTGTCCGGGGCGCCCAGGGACGTCATGTCGAGGGAGGAGACGTCGAAGCGCACGGTGCAGGCCTCGGCGGCGGCGCCGGTGAGCTGGACCGAGCGGCGATCGAAGCGCGGGCTGAGCGGGGCGTTCGCGGCGAGGTACTCCGAGAAGGCCTCGCGGTCGATCCGGCCGGTGTCGGTGGCGGCCGTGCCCTCGGCGAGCGCGGTGAAGTTGTCGCCCCCGGAGGTCAGGAAGGACACGGAGCCCACCACGTAGCTGCCCGCGGGGTCGTAGGGCGCGCCGTCCACCGTGATGGAGGTGATCCGGTCGCCGACCGGCCGGGAGGGGTCGGCGGTGTACGAGACGTTCTCCGAGAGCCCCAGCTGGAGGTAGGGCCGGGAGGATCCGGCGGGCTGCCACTGCTGCTCGAGGGCCTGCTTGAACTGGGCGCCGGTGAGGGTGACGGTGTTCAGGTTGTTGGAGAAGGGCATCACCTGGTTCACCTCGGCCTCGGTGACCTGGCCGTCGCGGTCGCCGTCGAGGGCCTCGCCGGGGTTGTCCGCCCAGAGCAGATCCGCGCGCAGTCCGCCGGGGTTGATCAGGCCGATCTGCACGCCGTGGGGCTCCTGCAGGGTGGCGCGGATGGACTCCGCGACGAGGTTGCCCAGGCTCGACTCGGCGCCGCGGTCGTCACGGGCCGGCTGCCCGTCCCGGAGCCCGTAGGCGGTGGTGATGTCCCCGGTGATCTGCCCGACCGGGGTGCTGCCCTGCTCGACGGCCACGGCCTCGGCCGCGGCGACGATCTCGGCGACCCGGGCGACGCGGGGGTACCGGTCCACCAGCTCCTCCTCGCTCGCGGTGACGGTCTCGCCGACGTCGAGCACCTCGGTGCGCGCGTCCACGGCGTCGGTCTCCCGGTCGTAGCTGAACGAGACGCGTCCGAGGCTGCCGCCGTAGGAGCCGGCCTGCAGCACGGCGCGCTCGAGGGTGCCGTCGCCGTCACGGTCGACGGCCTCGTCGTAGACGTCGTGGGTGTGGGCGTTGAACACCACGTCCACCGTCTCCGAGGTCCCGGTGACCAGCCGGTCGCCCAGGACGTCGGACGCGTTCGCCACTCCCTCGTGGTAGAGGGCGACGACGACGTCGGCCCCCGCCGCCTCGAGCCGCTCCGCCTCGGCGTTGACCGCCGCGACGGGGTCCCCGAAGGTGATGCCCTCGATCCCGGCGGGCGAGACGAGCGTGGCCGTCTGCTGGGTGACGGCGCCGACCACGCCGATGCGCACGCCGTCGACGTCGAAGGTCGCGGAGGCCTCGGTGACGGGCGCGCCGTCGGGGCCCAGGACGTTGGCCGCGAGGTAGGGGAAGTCGGCGCGCTCGGTGATGCGGCCGGTGAGGTCCGCCACGCCGCGGTCGAACTCGTGGTTGCCCACGGCGGAGGCGTCCAGCTCGAGGGCGTCGAGCACGTCCAGGGTGGGGTTGTCCTGCTGGACGGCCGAGACGTACTCGGAGGCGCCGACGTTGTCGCCGCCGGACAGCAGCAGCGTGCCCTCCTCGTTCTCGGCGCGCAGTTGCTCGATCGCGCCCGCGAACAGCAGCGGGTCGGAGGCGAGCCGGCCGTGGTAGTCGTTGAAGTAGAGCAGGTCGACGTCCGCGGCCGCGGGGGACGCGGGGGCCGGGGGCGCGCCCACGGTCTCGTCGGCGTGCGCCGCCGGGAGGACGAGCACGGACGAGGAGACGACGCCGGCGGCGAGAGCCGCGTGCAGGGCAGGACGGTGCTTCGGGGGTGTCATGACGGGGTCCTCCGGGGGCGGGGTGACGAGTCGATGTCCCCATTGGAGCATGCAGATGTGAACGTCCGGCGTCGTGGCGGGCACATGTCGGCGGCGTGCCGGGAATCGGCCGGAGGGGCGGGGAGCGCAGCGGCCCCCGGCGCGGGGCGCCGGGGGCCGTGGCAGGAGCGGAAGGTAAGGGATTTGAACCCTTGGTACGGGGTCACCGCACACCGGTTTTCAAGACCGGCTCCTTAGGCCGCTCGGACAACCTTCCCCGCGCTCGCCGGGACGGCGGAGCGCGCCGCCCATTCTTCCACGCCGCTGGGAACGCCAGCAAAGCCCCCGCTAGGGTGGGCGCGTGAGCGCACCGGAGAGCCCCGCCCGCGGGACGACGACGATCGTGTGGTTCCGGGACGACCTGCGCGTCACCGACCATCCCGCCCTCGAGGCCGCGTGCCGGCGGGGGGAGGTGCTGGCGCTGTTCGTCCTGGACGAGGCGTCGGCGGGTGTGCGCCCCCTGGGCACGGCCTCGAGGTGGTGGCTGCACGGGTCGCTGCGGTCCCTGCGCGCCTCCCTGGAGGAGCTGGGGATCCCGCTGGTGCTGCGCCGCGGGCCCGCCGGGGCGGTGCTGCCCGAGGTGCTCGAGCGCACCGGGGCGGGCGGGATCACCTGGAACCGCCGGTACGGCGGCCCCGAGCTCGCGGTGGACGCCGGGGTGAAGCAGTGGTGCTCGGAGCACGGGGTGGAGGCCCACTCCTTCCAGGCGTCGCTGCTGCACGAGCCGTGGGCCCTGCGCACCGGGGCCGGCGGGCCGTACAAGGTGTTCACCCCCTTCTGGAAGGCCCTGCGGGCGCTGGAGATCCGTCAGCCGCTGCCCGTGCCGGGAGCGGGACGGGGCGCGGACCGGGCCGTCGCGGCCTGCGCCGCCGGGGAGGACCCGGAGGCGTGGGGCCTGCTGCCCGAGGCCGGGCGAGCGGCCGGGCTGGCCGGGACGTGGACGCCGGGAGAGGCCGCCGCGTGGGAGCGGCTGGACGACTTCCTGGACCGTGCCGAGGACTACGACGAGGGCCACGACCGCCCCGACCGGGAGGGCACCAGCCGGCTCTCCCCGCACCTGCGCTGGGGGGAGATCAGTCCCTTCGCGGTGTGGGACGCCGCGGTCCGGCACCGCGCGGAGCAGGGGAGCAGCCCGGGGCTGGAGAAGTTCCTGACGGAGCTGGGCTGGCGCGAGTTCAACTGGCACCTGCTGCACCAGGAGCCGCAGCTGCACGTGCGCCACGTCCGCCCGGCGTTCGACGCGTTCCCGTGGCGGGACCCCGCCGAGGGCACCGGGTTCCCGCTGGTGGACGCGGGGATGCGGCAGATGCTGACCACGGGCTGGATGCACAACCGGGTCCGGATGGTCGCCGGGTCCCTGCTGACCAAGAACCTGCTGGTGGACTGGCGCAGCGGGGAGCAGTGGTTCTGGGACCACCTCGTGGACGCCGATCCCGCCTGCGGGCCCGGCAACTGGCAGTGGGTGGCCGGCTCCGGGGCGGACGCGAGCCCGTTCTTCCGGATCTTCAACCCCCTGACGCAGGGGCGCCGGTTCGACCCCGAGGCCCGCTACATCCGCCGGTGGGTCCCGGAGCTGGCCGGGGACTCCGGGGTGGATCCGCACGAACCCGGCCTGCTCGGGCCGCCGGTGGGCTATCCCGCCCCGGTGGTGGACCTGCCGGCCAGCCGCTCCCGCGCCCTGGACGCCTACGCCTCCATCCGCTGAGCGGCGCCGCCGGCCGACCCAGGGCGAGCAGCAGGGGAGCACCGGGCCCGGTGTTCGCCGGTGGGGGAGGTCCGGCGGCCGCGGGTGACCCCGGCCGGACCCGGGGACACAATGGGAGCGCACGTCGTTCCCGACAGGAAGGCCCCAGAATGCGCGCAGTGCTCGAGACCACCCCCGGCGGGCCGGAGGTGCTCGCCGTGACCGAGGTCCCCGCCCCGGAGCTCACCCCGGACGGCGTGCGGATCCGCGTCCGCGCGGCCGGCATCAACCGGGCCGACGTCATGCAGCGCCTGGGCCGGTACCCGGTGCCCCCGGGGGCCTCGAGGATCTTCGGGCTGGAGGTCTCGGGCACGGTCCAGGAGCTCGGCCCGGCGGTCCCGGCGGAGACCGGGATCGCCGTCGGGGACGAGGTCGTCGCGCTGCTGGACTCCGGGGGCTACGCCGAGGAGGTCGTGGTCCCCGCCGCGCAGGTGCTGCCCGTCCCGCAGGGCGTGGACCTGCAGGCCGCGGCCGGGCTGCCCGAGGTGTGCGCCACCGTCTTCTCCAACGTCTTCATGGCCGCCGCGGCCCGGGAGGGGGAGACGGTGCTCGTCCACGGCGGCACCGGCGGGATCGGCACCAACGCCATCCAGATGTGCCGGGCGCTGGGCCTGCGGGTGCTGACCACGGTCGGCGGCCCGGGAAAGGCGGCCGCGGCCCGCGAGCTCGGCGCGGAGACCATCGACTACCGCGAGGAGGACTTCGTGGCCCGCGTCCGGGAGCTGACGGACGGCCACGGCGCGGACATCGTCCTCGACGTGGTGGGCGGGGCGTACCTGGAGCGGAACCTCGACGCGCTGGCCGTCAACGGGCGGCTGGTCGTGATCGGCCTGCAGGGCGGGCGCACGGGGGAGCTGGACCTGGGCAAGCTCATGGCCAAGCGCGCCGCGGTCATCGGCACCACGCTGCGCGCCCGGCCCGCCGGGGAGAAGGCCCGGATCATGGCCGCCCTCCGCGAGCACGTCTGGCCCCAGGTCGAGGCCGGGCGGATCGTCCCGGTGGTCAACCGCACCTTCCCCCTGGACCAGGCGGCGCAGGCCCACGAGTACTTCGACTCGGGCACGCACATCGGCAAGGTCCTGCTCGTCCCGTGAGCACCCGCCCCGGGCCACCGTGCCCGGGGCGTCCGCGGACCGGGCGCTCCCGCCGCGCGGACGGCCGCGCCGATCGCCGTCGCGCGGACGGCCGCGCCGATCGCCGTCGGGCGGACGGCCGCGCCGATCGCCGTAGGATGGACTGTCTCCTCCCGAAAGGACCGCCCGTGGCATTCCTGCGCGACTACCGCGCCGCTCGCCGTGACGAGGCCGAGCTGGGGCTGGGTGTGTGGCGCCGCGCCCACGACCGGTTCCGCCGAGGTCTGGACCGCTTCCACCAGATCCTCGAGACCCTCCCCGACAAGGCGCTCGCGCAGTCCGTGGTGCCCACCGCCAACGCACTGGCCGACCTGCTGCCGGAGGTGCGGGCGATCTGCGCCGCCGCCCAGCGCACGGCACCAAGCAGCAGCCACGACATCCCCGCCTCGACCGGCGGCTACCTCAACGACGTCCACCGTGAGCTCTCCCGGGCCGGCAACGCCATGGCCCAGGCCGCCGAGGCGCTGACCATGGCCCGGTTCATGCGCACCGACGACGAGAGCGCGGCCCACCGCCTGGACGCGGTGGTGCGCCGGGCCGAGGCCGTGCGCGGGCACGTGGACCGCGCCCGGGAGCTGCTGGAGCGCGGGTGAGCCGTCCGGCAGGTCCGCCGGGGATGGACTCAACAGCCTGCTGATGGTTTGATGGACGGCATGACTGCTCCAGGGTTCGACTACCGCGCGGCCGACGACGACTTCGACTCCCGCTGGTCCCGCTCGCCGCTGGGCCGCCCCGGGCACCGGGGGCCCGGCCGCTTCGGGCCGGGCTACGACCTCCCCGGCTACCGCGGGGCCCCGTACGGGCGCGGCGGCCGCCGTTCGGGGCTGCGGATGCTGCCGTTCCCCAGCTACTCGACCCGTACCCGGCGGGGCACGAACGTCTCGGTGGGCGGATGCTGTCTGCCCATCCCGATCGGGTGCCTGACCACCACGGTCCTCGCCGGCGCGGCGGCCGTGGTCGTGGGACGCGCTACCCGGTCCTGAGGACCGGTCCCGGGCGTCGCCGCAGGGCGCCCGGTGGGTCAGGCGGCCACCGGCTGCGCCGGGGCGCCGTGGAGCACCCCGACCGGCACGTCCTGTCCGGCCTCCAGCGGCGCAGCCAGGCGCCACCCGACCGCCTCCAGGTCCAGGGCCAGCCGGGCGTGCCCGGTCACCGGCCCCTCGTCGCAGTAGCGGCCGAAGGACCGGTGGACGTCCTCGAGCGCGCACCAGCGGACCAGGGCGGCGGCACCGCCCACGGCGGAGGCCCGGGCGGAGACGGCGCCCACGTTGCGGTCCTGCAGGGCGGTGAGCGCGCGGGCCAGGAACCCCGGTGGCAGCTCGGCGTCCGGGTCGAGCAGCAGGACGAGGTCGCCGGCCTCCATCCGCACCGTGCCGAGGGCCTGGTTCAGGGCCCCGGCGCGGTGGTGCAGGTTGTCCACGGTGAGCAGGACCTCGGCGCCGGCGCGCAACGCCACGTCCACGGTGGCGTCCGTGGACTCGTCCGACATCACGAGGATCCGTTCCGGCGGGCGGGTCTGGCGGTGGAGCGCGGTGACCGCGTGCCCCACGCGGGCCGCCTCGTCGTGGGCGGGGATGATGGCCGCGATCATGACGACGCCTCCCGCGCTGCGCGCTGCGCGTCCTGCGGGCGGTTCCCCCCGCGGCGGGAGCCCTGATCGGCTCCCCGAATGCGTGCTGCAGATGACACCGGATGTCCCCCCTGACGTCCTGTCCTGCCTCCAATTCTAGGGATCGCGGCAGACAGTTGACATACGCGAATAGGGGGACGACCGGTCCTACGGGGCCTCCGGGCCGCACTCCCGGGAGAGCTCCCAGACGTTCGTGTCCCCGCGGCGCTCGAACACCACGCGGCTCACGAGGGCCTGGATCAGGGCCAGTCCCCGGCCCGACTCGAGGTGCTCCTCGGCCATGGCGCGGCCGAGGTCCACCTCGGCCGGGGCGGCGCCGATCTCGTAGATCATCGCTTCCAGCCGGTGCGGTCCCGCGGCGAGGTCCACCTCGAGCTGGATGGGGGCCTCCGCGGCGGGCACCGCGTGGACCACCACGTTGCCGGCCGCCTCCATGACCGCCAGCGTGAAGGCCATCCGGTCGGCCTCGGGCACGAACGCGGCGGCCTCCCACAGGGCGTCGAAGTCCTCGTGCAGGGCGTCCACGGTCTCGGCGGTGGCCGGGCCGCGCCGGCAGCGGCGGGACGTCGCCTCAGTCATCGGCGAAGGCCGCGTCAGCGGTGTCGTAGGGCGTCAGGACGCGGTGCATGCTGGTGAGCTCGAGGACCATGCGCACCTGGGGCCGGACGTTCGCGATCCGCAGGTCCCCGCCGGCCTGGCGGGCCAGCTTGAGGCACCCGATGAGGGCGCCCAGGCCGGAGGAGTCCATGAACTCCGTGCCGCCGAGGTCGACCACCACGTGGTTGCTGCCCCCGTCCACGACCTGCGCCACGACCTCCCGCAGCTTCGGCGCTCCGACCATGTTCAGCCGTCCGGTGCCCGTGATGTGGGCGAACCTCGGCTTCTGCTCAACCGTGAACTGCATCGGCTTTCCTCTCCTCCGGGTCGAAGCCCGTGTATCTCGCGGCGGTGACGAGCACGCTCAGCACCACCAGGTCGAAGGCGACCCAGGCCACGTTGACCAGGGTCCCCACCGGTTCGTTCAGTCCCAGCGCCAGGCGCAGCGTGCCGATCACCAGGGCCGCGGCGAGCAGGCCCATCACCACCAGCTGCGGGCGGATCAGGTGCCAGGCGGGGCCGGAGTCCTGTCGGACCTTGGGCGTGACCGCGAAGCCGAGGGGCCGGCCGAACCACACGTTGCGCGCGGCGGTGGTGCACGCACGGATCCAGATGGGGAACAGGGCCAGGCTGTACTGCTGGCCGCGCCACGTGGGGATGCCCCGTCCCACCACGAGGAACAGCAGCTGGTTCACCACCATGAAGGGGATGAACCGGACGAAGAAGTCCCAGCTGAGGCTGGTGACGGGCAGGATGCCCAGCACCAGGTAGACGATGGGCGCGGCGAAGTAGACGACGGCCGCGAAACCGCTCAGGTAGCTCCACATCGTGGCGAAGTACATGAGCCGCTGCCCCCACCCGAGCCGGCGCTGCAGCAGCGGGTTCTCGCGGAGCAGGACCTGCACCGTGCCCTGCGCCCAGCGCAGGCGCTGGGTGAGCATGGTCTTGAGGTCCTCGGGGGCCAGGCCGTGGGCGAGGATCTCGTGGTGGTAGACGCTGCGCCAGCCCAGCCCGTGCAGGCGCATGGCGGTGGCCATGTCCTCGGTGACCGAGATCGTGGCCAGCGGCATCAGCGGCTGGGCCTCGCCGGGCCGCTCCACGGACACCGCCTCGAGCACCTCCCGGACCGGTTCCACCGACGCCAGCGGGGAGAGGTCGCGGCGGGACATCCGGTCCACGGCGGAGGAGAGCTCCTCCGGCCACACCATGCCGTCCTCGGGGGGCAGCTCCAGGGCGGCGATCGAGGCGAGGTCCGCCTGGATCTGGGAGAAGTCCTGGGTGACGGTCCGCCGGGCGGCGGCGTCCACGGCCCGCTGCAGCCGGTAGGTCAGCTCGGTCAGCGGTGCCCCGGCCCGGAGTTCCGCGCGGGCGCGCTCGGTGGCGGCCTCGACGTCGTCGAGCATGCCGGCGACCACCGGGTTCGCGGCCTCGGGGGACTTCCGGGCCCGGCGCAGGGCGGTGCGCGTGCGGGCGAGGGACTCCTTGACGTCCTGCTCGACCTCCCGGACGTAGCCGGAGAGGCCGAGCTGCATGAGCGCCTCGCGGCGCAGGATCGCGTTGGAGCCGCAGAAGAAGGCGGCGTTCCAGCCGTCCTTGCCCTGCTGGATGGGCCCGTAGAACAGCGGGGCCTGGCTGCCCAGGGGATCGTGCTCCGGGACGTTGACGAACCACTGCGGGGTCTGCACGAGCGCCACCTTGCGGTCGTTGAACCAGCCCAGGGTCCGGTCGAGGATCCGCGGGTCCGGCACCTGGTCGGCGTCGAGGATCAGCAGGAACTCGCCGTGGGTGAGCATCAGGGCGTTGTTGAGGTTGCCGGCCTTGGCGTGGCGCGGCCGGTCGGCCCAGTCCGCGCTGCGCGTCAGGTAGCCCAGCCCGTGCTCGGCGGCGAGGGCCTCCAGCTCGGGCCGGGCACCGTCGTCGAGGATCCACGTGCTGTGCGGGTGCCGGATCGCCTTCGCGGCCAGGGCGGTGCCCATCACGAGGTCGAGCGGCTCGTCGTAGGTGGTGATGAAGACGTCCACGGTGGCGCCCGGGGGCGGGTCCCCGGCCTCCCCCCGGCGCCGGAGGCGCCACACGGTCAGCCCGAACAGCGAGACGTCGATGAGGCTGTACGTCTCGGCGAGCACGAGGGGCACGGCGATCCACCACGCGGCCCAGTTCAGCGACTCGAGCCAGCGCCAGGCGATGTAGTTCACGCCCAGCAGGAGGGTCAGGACGACCAGCAGCCGGACCAGGAAGCGGTTCATGCCCCCACCCCCGGTTCCGGGAGCCGACGGAGGACGACCGCGGTCACGTCGTCGCCGGGTCCGTCCGCGTCCGGGGCTCCGCCGCGGGCGAGGTCGAGCACGGCCGCGCAGACCGCCCGGGCGTCCGCGCCGCGGGAGGTGGCCTCGGCCACGGCGCGCACGGCCTCGTCCACGTCGTCGTAGGCGTCGAGCAGGCCGTCGCTGACCACCACGAGCGCGTCGCCGGGCGCGAGCGCGAACCGACCGGGCGTCCAGCTCGTGCCGGGCACCGCGCCCACGGGCGGGCCGCCCGGGCGGAGCCGCACGACCCCGTCGGCGTGCACGTGCAGGCCCAGGCCGTGGCCGGCGTCGACGTAGTCGACCACCCCGCGGGCCGTGTCCAGCCGGGCGTGGAAGAGCGTGACGAAGGACCCGGAGTGGTCGAGGTCGTTCTCGAGGTGGCGGCAGGTGTCCCGGAAGGCCCGCTCCATGTCGGGCTGCCCGGCGGCCGAGCGCAGCACGGCCCGGACCGTGGCGGCGATGAGGGCGGCGCCCATGCCCTTGCCCATGGCGTCGGCCAGAGAGATCTGCAGGCCGCCCTCGGTGGCGTACCAGTCGAAGAAGTCCCCGCCCACGCTGCGGGAGGGCCGGCACGCGCCGGCCACGTCGTAGCCGGCCACGACCGGGGCGGCCGAGGGCAGGAGGCTGCGCTAGACCTCCGCGGCGCGGCGCAGCTCCTCCGCGTCGGCCTGCTCCGCCCGGGCGCGCGGGCGGCGGAACATCGCCTCGATCCGCGCCTGCAGCTCACGCGGGCTGAACGGTTTGCTGATGTAGTCGTCCGCCCCGAGCTCCAGGCCCTCCAGTCGGTCGATCTCGCCGGGGCGGGCGGTGACCATGAGGAGATAGGCGTCCGAGAACTCCCGGACCTGCCGGCACACCTCCATGCCGTCGAGGTCGGGCAGGTTCAGGTCGAGGGTGATGAGGTCTGCGCCGTCGCGGCGGACGGCCTCGAGGCCCTCGCGGCCGGTCGCGGCCGTGGTCACGGCGAATCCGCGCATGCCGATGGTCTGGGCGAGAAGGTTGCGGATGTCGTCGTGATCCTCGATGACGACGGCACGACGGCCCTGGGGGGAGGGGGTCATGCACCCATTAAGCCGCTAATCTTTGCGAATGTCATCCCGACCCTCCGGGGACGGCTCACCCCCGTCGGAAGTGCTTCCCGTGGACCGCATGCTCACCGTCCTGTCCTTCGACCGACTCAGCTTCCACGAACTGTCGATGCGCCGGCGGGTGCTGCTGAGCCAGCTGCCGTTCAGCGTCACGACGGTGGTGCTCGTCCTCGGCGTCTGGGTGGTGCACGCGCCCGTGCGCGGGGACCTGCGGCTCCACCTCGCGACGGCGCTGACCCTGGCCCTGACGGCCCTGTGCGTGCTGGTGCCGTGGGACCGGCTGCCCGACGGGGCCTTCCTGGCCGTCCCCGTCCTGGACTTCGTGCCCCTGACCCTCCTCCGGGAGGCCACCCTGACCTGGGTGACCGGGGTGGGCATCATGGCCGCGTTCCCCGTCATCTGGCTCGCCGCCTCGGGGCGGCTGCCGCGGGCCGCCGCCCCGCTCGGCTTCCTGCTGTCCCTGGCCATGGTCTGGGTCCCGCTGCTCGTCCCGCCGCGGCCGGTGACGGCGCAGATGATCACGGCCCCGCTGCTGATCCCGTTCATGCTCCTGGGCATCGGGATCACCGTCCAGGTGCTCTCGAACAGCATGGAGCGGCAGAACGCCGAGCTGACGGCCAAGGACGCGCAGCTGCGCCGCCTGCTGGACGTGACCGCGCGCCGGGAACGGCTGCTGCAGACCGTCATGGACACGGTGGACGTGGGGGTGCTCGCCGTCGACGAGGACGGCCACGACGTCCTGATGAACCGGCGCCAGCGCCGGATCCACGAGCTGTCGCTGCCCGAGGGCATGTCCGACGGCGCCGAGGCGGACCTGCTCATCTACGCCGACGCGGAGGGGACGCCCCTGCCCGCGGAGCAGCGGGCGGCGGCCCGGGCGGTGCGCGGGGAGTCCTTCTCGGACGTCCTGGTCTGGGCCGGCCGGGCCCCCGTCCAGCGGGTGCTCTCCGTCTCGGCGCGGGTCATGCGCGACGACGACGGACGCCCGGAGGGCTCCGTCCTGTCCTTCAACGACGTCACGGAGCTCGTCGCCGCGCTGCAGGCCAAGGACGACTTCCTGGCCGGGGTCTCGCACGAGCTGCGCACGCCGCTGACCTCCATCCGGGGCTACACCGAGCTGCTGGCCATGGACGACGGGCTGCCCGGGCAGGTCCGCTCGGGCCTGGAGGTCATCGAGCGCAACGCCGACCAGCTGCTGGTCCTGGTGGAGGACCTGCTGGGCACGGCGAGCTCGGCGCTCGAGCCGCAGCTCGTGTCCGCCGACCTCGTGCAGGTGGTCGAGCAGTCGGTCGCCGCCGCCGGTCCGAAGGCCGCCGCCGGCGGGGTGGACCTGCACGTCGAGGCGCCGCGGCGCCTCGTGCTGGAGTGCGACCCCGTGCGCATCGGCCAGGTGCTGGACAACCTGCTCTCGAACGCGATCAAGTACTCGCCGTCCGGCGGGCCCGTCACGGTGAGCCTCACCCCCGGCGGGCGCGCCGTGCAGCTCCGGGTGGCCGACCGCGGCATGGGCATGCGGCCGCAGGACGCCGAGGACGTCTTCGGCCGGTTCTTCCGCAGCCCCAACGCCCGGATGAGCGCGATCCCCGGGCTGGGTCTGGGGCTGGCGGTCGCCCGGGAGATCGTCGAGCGCCACGGCGGGAGCATCCGCTGCGAGAGCGCGCTGGGGGAGGGCACGGTCTTCACGGTCCTCCTGCCGCTCGCCGGCCCCGGGTCCGCCGGGGCGGGCGCGCTCGAGGCCCTGCAGCGGCAGGACTGAGGCACGGGCAGGGACGGGGGCGCCGGCAGGGACGAGGCACTGACAGGTCCGGTCCGCGGGGACGACGAAGGCTCCGGACCCTGCTGGGTCCGGAGCCTTCCGGGTGGAGCCTCCTGTCGGAATCGAACCGACGACCTTTTCATTACGAGTGAAACGCTCTACCGACTGAGCTAAGGAGGCCTGCACGTCGCCGTCCGGGACGGGATCAGTGCAGGTGAAACTGTAGCAGAGAGCGTGCGGGCGTCCGCAATTCCGGCCGTCCCGGCGTGCTGCCGGTGCGGCACCGGCACGGCGCCCGCGTTCCCCGGGTGTTCACCCGCCCTTCGGCCGCCACGCCTTCCGGGCCCGGGGCCGGGAGCGCACCATGGACGGACACGACGACGGGGCGGCCACTGGGGCTCTCCCGGGACAGGAGGGCCCCGGTGGGCGAGACGGCGCAGGACCTCGACCTGGCGTTCCTGGACATGTCCGGGACCCTCTTCCACGACAACGGGATCGTGGAGCGGGCCTTCGAGCGGACAGCGGCCGGACTGGGCGTGGACCCGGGCTCCGAGCGGTTCCGGCGGATGCTGGACCACCTCCGCGGCAGCCCGGGGCAGTCGCGGTCCGGAGTGCTCGAGCAGCTCTTCGCCGCGGAGCCCGACCGGGCACGGCAGGCCGTGCGGGACTTCGAGCGCCACCTCGACGACCTCCTGGCCGCCGAGGGCGTGTGCCCGGTGGAGGGCGCGGAGCAGGCGGTCGCGCAGCTGCGCGCGGCCGGGCTGCGGGTGTGCCTGGCCACCGGCCACAACCGGCACAGCATGAACACGCTGCTGGAGCAGCTGGGCTGGACGGGACTGGCCGACCTCAGCCTGTGCCCCTCGGACGCGGGACGCGGGAGGCCCTGGCCGGACATGGTCCTCACCGCGGTGCTGGCCCTGGACCTCGGCGACGTCCGCCGCGTGATGGTCGTCGGGGACACGGCGGCGGACATGCAGGCCGGCCGGCGCGCCGGGTCGGCCGCCGTCGTCGGGGTCCGCACGGGCGCCCATCCCGCCGAGGCCCTGCGCGCGGCCGGGGCGCACGTGGTGGTGGACTCCGTCCGGGACCTGCCCGGCCTCCTCCGGGCGCCCGTGGCCCTCCGCCGCTGACCCGCCCCGGCACGGTCCCCTCCTGCGTGCCGGGAGCGCGAGGGCACCGTCGGCTGGCATGCTGGTCGGGGACCGGCGGGCCGCCGCTCCGGCACACCCCAGAGGACCCCCATGGAACGTCCCGCTCCGCCCCTCCACCGCTCCTGGCGGACCTCGCAGCGCGTGCTGATCACGGTGCTGACGCTCGCCTTCGGGGTGCTGGGGCTGGTCGTCCTGCTGGCCGGTGCCGAGGCCGGGGTGCGGGCCTGGCACGGCCGGGCGGACCTGTGGCTGGAGGCCGCCGCGGCGACCGCCCCGAACGTGGGGGACCTGGCCCCCGGTCTCAGCTCGGAGGGCTACGACCTGGTGCACGTGCGCGTGACGGGAGCGGAGTCCTCCAGCATGGTCCTCTACGCGCTGACCCTGGCCCTGGGCACCGTGGTCTTCGCCGGCATCTGCTTCTTCCTCGCCTACCTGTGCCACCGCATCCACCTCGGCAAGCCGTTCGACCGGGTCCTGACCGTGGGGCTGACGGCGTCCTCGGTCTCGCTCGTGGCGCTGTCCCTGCTGGGCCCGTTCCTCTTCGCGGCCGCGCAGGGGAGGATCTTCGCCGACCTCGGCGTGGAGCTCGGCCGGGCGCCGTTCGTCAACGGCTGGTCCTTCGGGGACACCGACGCGGTGCTGCTGGTGGCCGGGGTGTTCCTCGGCCTGCTGGCGCTCGCCTTCCGCGCGGGCGGCTGGTGCCAGCGCGCCGAGCTCGCGCGGGCCTGACCGGGAGGCCCCGGGCGGGTGCGGGCCGCTCAGTCCCGCGCCGGCGGATCCAGGGACACGACGGCCAGGAAGCCCCGGCCGGTGATCCCGGGACTGTCCGGCTCGGCGCCGCGCACGGTGTCGTGGACCCCGATCTCCTCGGTGGTCGTCTCCGTGATCCCGCCGGCCGTGACCCCGCCGGCCGTGAGCACGGCACGGCCGGAGAGCAGGACCGCCAGCTGGTCCGCGAAGACCGGGTGCGGGCGCTTCTTGGACAGTTCCAGGACCACCACGTGCGCCCGGACCGCCTCGCGCGGGGCCAGGACCTCGAGCGCGCGGACCGGGCCGGTGGGCAGCGCGGCGTCGACGGGCTCGTCGGCGGGACCCCGGAAGGGCCGGTGCCGCTCCAGCGCCTGCTCCCGCCCGCCGGTCCCGAGCACGAGCAGCTCGCCGTCGACGACGGTGAGCACGCGCTCCGCCCCGGCGGCGGCGGGCAGCGTGCCGGGGCGCTCGAGGTCGAGCAGCGAGAGCTCCCAGGCCCCGGCCGGGCCGGCGGCGATCCGGCGCACCGTGCGACCCCCGGCGCGGGTGACGGGCAGGTCGCCGGCGCGCAGCAGGACGGGGCGGGGGAGCGGGTCGGTCACGGGAGCCTCCGGTCGGCGGTCGTGGGCGGGGTCAGGAGCACGTGGTCCCCTCCTCGGGCAGCTCGCCCTCCAGCAGGTAGGCGTCCACGGCGTCCTGCACGCACTCGTCGCCCGAGGCGTAGGCCGTGTGCCCGTAGCTGTCGTAGCTCAGCAGGCGGGCGCTCTCCAGCTGCTCCGCGAGGGCCTCGGACCAGTGGTAGGGGGTCGCGGGGTCGTGCGTGGTGCCCACGACCAGGATCGGGGCGGCGCCGGCGGCGTCGACCGGAGCGGGTGCGGCCGCGGGCTCCACCGGCCAGCCCTGGCACGCGGCGTCGCCGTAGCCGAGGTAGGGGCCGAAGGTCGGCGCGAGCTGTTCGAGCTGCTCCTGGTGCCGGGCCATCTGCTCCTCGGTGACCGTCCCGGCGGACCGGTCGAGGCAGTTGACCGCGGTGAAGGCCATCGTGGTGTTGTTCGCGTACCGGCCCTCGGCGTCGCGCCCGTGGGTGGCGTCGGACAGGGCCAGCAGCGGGGAGAAGTCCCCGTCGAAGGCGGCCCCCAGGGCCTCGTTGAGCTGCGGGTAGGACGTGGTGGCGTACAGCGGGGTCAGGATGCCCTCCACCACGTTCGTGGCCGTGACGCGGCGCCCGTCCCCGGCGGTGACGGTGCCCTCCTCGACCGAGGCGATGAGCTCCTGGATCCGCGCCGTCGCCGCGTCCGTGCTCGAGCCGCCGACCACGCAGCCGCGGATCTCGGCCTGGCACACCTGCACCCAGTGCCGCAGGTTCTCCTCGAAGCCCTCGGCCTGGTCGGCGGTGGCCTCCTGGGCGCTGAGGGTCGGGTCCACGCCGCCGTCGAGCACGAGCCGGCCCACCCGCTCGGGGAACAGGTCGGCGTACACGGCGCCCAGGTGGGTGCCGTAGGAGAAGCCCAGGTACGTGGTGCGCTCGTCGCCCAGGACCGCCCGCAGGACGTCCATGTCCCGGGCGGCGCTGGCGGTGTCCATCTCCGCCACCAGGTCCCCGGAGTTCTGCACGCACTGCGCGCCGAGCCGCCCGTACTCCTCGCGGATCTCGTCGGCGGGCGCCGACCGCGGGTCGAACATCGGCTCGGCGCGCCACGCGTCCAGCTCGGCGTCGTCGAGGCACTCGATCCCCGCGGAGCGTCCCACGCCCCTCGGGTCGAAGCCCACGACGTCGTAGGCCTGCCGCACCTCGTCCGTGACCGTGTACTCGGCGAAGGCCGTCGCGTCCACCCCGGAGGCGCCGGGCCCGCCCGGGTTGATCAGGAGGCTGCCGCGGGCCTGTCCCTCGGCCGGGAGGCGGGACATCACCACGGTGGTGGTCTCCCCGGACGGGTCGTCGTAGTCCAGGGGCACCTCCACGGCGGCGCACCGGAGGTCGTCCTCCGCACCGTTCGTCTCGATCTCGAACTCGCACTCGCCCCAGTCCACCGTCTGGGTGTAGAACCGCTCGAGCTCCGCGGGCGTGCCCTCCACCACGGCGCCGCTCGCGCCCCCGGACGGCTCGTCCGTGCCGGAGGCGCCCAGGGAGGAGCACCCGCCCAGGAGCAGGCCCGCCGCGGTCAGCGCAGCCGCGGCGGGCAGGGGCGCGCGGCGTGGTCGGGAGGCACGGCGGATCATGGGGCTCCTCGGGGAACGGGCGTCGGACGGGGTCACAGCAGGGAGACGGCCATCGCCTCGAACGCGAGCTGCGCGCTGACGTTGGTGCGGATCCGGTCGCGGGTCCGGCTGATCACGTCGATGCGCTGCAGGGTCTGCTCGGGGGTGGCGTTGGAGGCGTGGTCCCGCAGCTGCTGGGCCAGGTGCTCGTTGACCAGACCGGAGCCCGTGCGCAGCTGCAGGGTCAGGACGTCCCGGTAGAAGGTGGTGAGGTCGATGAGGAAGCGGTCGAGGGTGTCGGTCTGGATCCGCCGGGAGCGCCGCTTCTGGTCCGCCTCGAGCCGGTTCAGCGCGCCGCGGATGGCCGGCGGCACCCGGCCCGACTCGGGGGCACCGAGCGCCACGAGCAGCTG
The DNA here is from genome assembly GCF_001580365.1 of Kocuria turfanensis. NCBI lineage: Bacteria > Bacillati > Actinomycetota > Actinomycetes > Micrococcales > Micrococcaceae > Kocuria > Kocuria turfanensis. The sequence continues at coordinate 3,170,018 of NZ_CP014480.1, forward strand.
CTTGCGCTCCGACTCGTTGCGGGCCTCGGCGTCCGCCTGGGACTCCTCGACCGCGATCTTGTGCAGCCGGTCCGCGGCGCGCACGGCGTCGGGCACCCCGGAGAGCTTCAGGGGGATGGACACCACCTCCTGCCGCCGCGTCCGGGCGTCGTCGTAGAGGGCGAGCCGCTTGGCGATCCCGACGTGGGACTGGGCGAGCCGGGCGCTCTCCTGCGCCCGCTGCCGGGGCACCCCGTGCCGGCGGATGAGCAGCTCCGCGACGTCCTCCACCGCCGGGACCTTCAGCGTGGCGGGCCGGCAGCGGGAGCGGATGGTCACGAGCACGTCCATGGGGCTGGGGGCGCACAGCAGCCAGATCGTGTTCGGCGGGGGCTCCTCGATGGCCTTGAGCATGACGTTGGAGGTGCGCTCCACCATCCGGTCGGCGTCCTCGATCACCATCACGCGCCAGCGGCCCACCGACGGCCGGTCCTGGGCCCGGACCACGAGCTCCCGGGCCTCGTCGATGGTGATCTGCGGGTTCTCCGTGACGAAGTGGGTGAGGTCGGCGTGCGAGCTGGCCAGCACCGTGCGGCACGCGTGGCAGTGCCCGCAGCCGCGGTCGGCGGGGTCCTGCTGCTCGCACAGCAGCGCCGCCGCGAAGGCCAGGGCCGCGTTGGACCGGCCGGAGCCGGGTGGGCCGGTGAACAGCCACGCGTGGGTGGGGCGGTCCTCCCGCGCGGCGCGGCGCAGCTGCCCGACCACGGCCTCCTGGCCCAGGAGCTGGTCCCACACGCTCACGAGGCGACCTCCGCGGCGGTCCGGGGGAGCCGGGCCAGGCGGTCCCGGACGGCGGCCGCGAGCTCCTCGGCCGGCCGGGTCGCGTCGAGCACCAGGTAGCGGCCCGGGGCCCGTGCGGCCAGCTCGAGGAAGGCCTCGCGGTTGGCGTCGTGGAAGGCGTCGGGCTCGACCTCCAGGCGGTCGCCGGCATCGCCGTCGCGGGCCTCCCGGCGGGCGCGGCCCGTGGTCGCGGGGACGTCCAGCAGCACGGTGAGGTCGGGCACGAGGCCGGTGGTCGCCCAGCGGTTGAGCTCCGCGACGCGGTCCACCCCGAGCCCGCGCCCGGCGCCCTGGTAGGCGGCGGAGGAGTCGGCGTAGCGGTCGCAGACCACGGTGCGCCCGGCCGCGAGGGCGGGGCGGATGAGCTGCTCGACGTGGGCGGCCCGGGCGGCCGCGAACAGCAGGGCCTCGGTGCGGGCGTCCACCGGGCCGTGCGCCGGGTCCAGGACCAGGGCGCGCACCCGCTCGCCCAGCGGGGTGCCGCCCGGTTCCCGGGTGCGCACGACGTCGTGCCCCGCCGCGCGCAGCACGTCGGCGAGCAGTCGGGCCTGCGTGGACTTCCCGGCGCCGTCCCCGCCCTCGAACACGACGAAGACCCCGCGCCGGGCGGGCGCGGGGGAGGACTCCGGGGCGGAGGAGGACGGCGGGGCGGGAGCCGGTCGGGAGGTCACCCCACCAGCCTATCGACCGCGGGGGACAGGGAGCGCTCCGCGCCCTGCCGCTGGGGACCCGCCGGGCCGCTAGCCTGTGACCATGACTGCGCGCCCCGAGACCCCGTCCGCCCACTCCACCGACGCCCTGCGCCCGGACACCGTGGTGGTGGCCGGCGGGCGGCCCGCGCCGGAGCACGACGCCCCGGTCGGGCCCGCCATCGTCCTGACCTCCACGTACCGGGGCTCCGGCGGCCTCGACGCCGCCGATCGCGCCTACGGGCGCTACAGCAACCCCACGTGGGAGGACATGGAGGAGGTCCTGGCCCGGCTCGAGGGGGCCGGGCAGCCCGGGCTGCTCTACGCCTCGGGCCTGGCGGCGATCGCCTCGGTGCTGTCCCTCGTCCCCGCGGGCGGGTGCCTGGTCATGCCCCGGCACAGCTACCAGGGCTCCCTGGCCCTGGCCAAGGACCTCGAGGCGCGCGGGCTGCTGACGACCGTCACCGTGGACGTCGCGGACACCGAGGAGGTCGTGGCCGCCCTCGGCGCCGCGGACCTGCTGTGGCTGGAGAGCCCCACCAACCCCATGCTCGAGGTCGCCGACCTCCCGGCGCTGCTCGCCGCGGCCCGGGAGCGCGGCGTGCTCACGTGCGTGGACAACACCTTCGCCACGCCCCTCGTGCAGCGCCCGCTGGAGCACGGCGCCGACGTGGTCGTGCACTCGGTGACCAAGTACCTGGCCGGGCACTCCGACGTCGTGCTGGGGGCGGCCGTCACCTCCGACCCCGGCCTGCGGGACCGGCTGAAGGGCCACCGCTCGCTGCACGGGGCGATCCCGGGCCCGTTCGAGGCGTGGCTCGCGCTGCGGGGGATGCGGACCCTCGCGCTGCGGATCGAGCGCTCCGCGGCGACGGCGGGCGAGCTCGCCCGCCGGCTGCAGGAGCACCCGGCGGTGCTCGAGGTCCGCTACCCCGGTCTGCCCGGGGACCCGGGGCACGAGCGCGCCGCCGCGCAGATGGACGGGTTCGGCGCGATCGTGGCCATCGTGCCCGCGGGGGACGTCGACGCGGTCGAGGCGGCGGTGGACCGCCTGCGGGTGTGGACCCCCGCGACCTCCCTCGGCGGCGTCGAGTCGCTGATCGAGCGCCGGCGCCGGCACCACGAGGAGCCGCGCAGCGTCCCGGAGACGCTGCTGCGCCTGTCGGTGGGCATCGAGAACGTCGAGGACCTCTGGGAGGACCTCGACCACGCCCTGCGCGGGATCGACCGGTAGGCTGGGACCGTGGACATTCCCTGGGTCTTCTATCTCGTGCGATTCATCGACATCGCCCTCGCGCTGGTCGTCGCCGGCCTGGCCGTGTGGGCCTTCGTCGACTGCCTGACCAAGGCGCCGGTGCAGTTCCAGCGCGCGTTCAAGCGCACCAAGGGCTTCTGGCTCGCCCTGACCGGCGGGTCCCTCGCGTTCACGGTCTTCACCCTGCTGCTGCGGCCCAGCCTCTTCGTCCTGCTCATCGCGGGCACGGCCGTGGGCGTCTACCTCGCCGACGTCCGCCCGGCCGTGGGCCTGGAGTCCAAGGGGCCCAACAGCTGGTGACCCGCCCCGTGGCGCCCGCTTGTCCCGGGGCCCGCGCCCGGATGGAAGAATGGGGCCATGGCTACCGAATCAGCACCGTACAAGCTCGTCCTGCTCCGCCACGGACAGTCCGACTGGAACGAGAAGAACCTGTTCACCGGGTGGGTGGACGTGGACCTCACCGACAAGGGGCGGGAGGAGGCCGTCCGCGGCGGTGAGCTGCTCGTGGAGAAGGGCATCGCCCCGGACGTCCTGCACACCTCGCTGCTGCGCCGGGCGATCACCACGGCGCACCTCGCGCTGGACCGGGCGGACCGGCACTGGATCCCCGTCAAGCGGTCGTGGCGGCTCAACGAGCGCCACTACGGTGCGCTGCAGGGCAAGGACAAGACCCAGGTCCGCGAGGAGTACGGCGACGAGCAGTTCATGACCTGGCGGCGCTCCTACGACGTCCCGCCGCCGGAGCTGGACGACTCCGACCGGTACTCCCAGGCCGGGGACCCCCGGTACGCCGACGTGGAGAACGCCCCCCGCACCGAGTGCCTCAAGGACGTCCTCGACCGCTTCATGCCCTACTGGGAGCAGGAGATCGTCCCCGACCTGCAGGCCGGGCGCACCGTGCTCGTGGCGGCGCACGGGAACTCGCTGCGCGCGCTGGTGAAGCACCTGGACGGCATCTCCGACGACGACATCGCGGCGCTGAACATCCCCACGGGCATCCCGCTCTACTACGAGCTGGACGAGGACCTGCGCCCCGTGGTGGCCGGCGGCGAGTACCTCGACCCGGAGGCCGCCGCCAGCTCGATCCAGGCGGTCGCCAACCAGGGCAAGAAGTAGCCCCGGCACCGCAGCACGCCGAAGGGCCGGCCTCACCGCGGCGGTGGGGCCGGCCCTTCGGCGCTCCCGGGCGCGGACCGTGCCGCGCCCGGGCGGGGACTCACTCGCCGCCGTCGCGGCCCACGTGCCCGTGGCCGGTCGGGCGGTCGGAGCTGGCGGGGACCCAGTCCCCGGTCACGAGGTAGGAGACTTTGCGGGTCACCGAGACACCGTGGTCGCCGATCCGCTCGAGGTAGCGGGAGCACAGGGTGACGTCCACGGCCGTGGGCACCGAGCAGTCCCAGGTGGGGGCGGCCAGGGCGTCGAACACCGACTGGTGCAGCGCGTTGACCTCGCCCTTGAGGGCGTAGATGTCGTCGGCGAGGGAGAGGTCGCGGGTCTGGAGCACCTGGATGACGCGGTCCACGATCTGCAGGTCGAGGTCGAACATGCGGGTGAACGTCTCCACGAGCGGCTCGGGGATGACCGGGTCCGGGTAGCGCAGGCGGACGGCCTGGGCCAGGTGGCGGGCCAGGTCCCCGGCGCGCTCGAGGGAGGCGCTCATCCGCAGCGCCCCCACGATCATCCGCAGGTCCGAGGCCACGGGGCTCTGCAGGGCGAGGATGTCGATGGAGCGCTCGTCGAGGTCGTTCTGCAGGAAGTCGATCCGGGCGTCGTTGGAGATGACCTCCTCGGCCAGCTGGATGTCCGCGTCGAGGAGGGCGTCCTTGGCACGGGCGAGGGCCTCGCGCACCAGGGTCGCGATCTGGATGAGCTCCTCCCCGACCTGGTGGAGCTCTGCCTGGAAAACCTTGCGCACGGGTGTGTCCTTTCGAGATGCGGCACGTCCGCGGCCCGCGGCCGGGGCACGGCGCGGGACGGAACGGATGACGAGGGGGCGAGGTGCGAGCACACCCGCCGCCACGGTCACAGCCAGGAGTGAACTTCCGCTCATCTTAGGGTGAACGTTCGTTGAACCTGTAGCTCGTGACGCCCGGGGGGAGCTCCCCGCGCCGGCGGAAGCCTAAGCTGGATCCGTGAGTCCAACTGCCATCGCCGTCGTCGCCGGCCTGCTCGGCTTCGCCCTGGGCGTGAGCGGTCTGATCGGCCTGCGGCTGAGCGGCCGCGGCCGCCGCGCCCGCGCCGACGTGCAGGAGCCCACCCTGCCGGACGGCACCGCGGACGTCCTCGCCGTGATCGGGCGCGCCTACGTGGTGGTGGACGGCGTCGACGGCGTGGTGCGCGCCTCCCCGGCCGCCTACGCGTTCGGCCTGGTCCGGGGGCACACCGTGGTGCACGAGCAGATGCTGGAGATGATCCGCCGCGCCCGGCGCAGCGGGGTGATCGAGGAGCGGCGGGTGGAACTGTCCCGCGGGCCCTTCCAGACCGGCGCCGTGGTGCTCGACGTCCGGGTGGCGCCCATCGCCGAGGAGTACATCCTGCTGCTCGCCGACGACCAGACCGAGATCGCCCGGGCGCAGTCGATCCGCAACGACTTCGTGGCCAACGTCTCGCACGAGCTGAAGACCCCGGTGGGGGCGATCGGGCTGCTCGCCGAGGCGATCGAGGACGCGGCCGAGGACGAGGAGGCCGTGCGCCGCTTCGCCCAGCGGCTGCACAAGGAGTCGGTCCGACTCACCGCCCTGGTGCAGGACATCATCGAGCTGTCCCGCCTGCAGAGCGCCGACGTCGTCACCGAGGGCCGGCCCGTGGACCTCAACCAGGTGATCGCCGACGCCGTGGACCGCAACCGGTTCCCGGCCGAGAACAAGCGGATCGAGCTGGTGGTCGGCGGCCGCGTGACCCGGCCCGTCTTCGGCGACCCCGACCTGCTGGTCACCGCCCTGCGCAACCTCATCGACAACGCGGTGCACTACTCCCCGGAGGGCACCCGCGTGGGCGTCGGCGTCCGCGAGCGGGACGGCATGGCGCAGATCTCGGTCACCGACCAGGGCCCGGGCATCCCCGAGGACGAGCAGGACCGGATCTTCGAGCGCTTCTACCGCGTGGACGCGGCCCGCTCCCGGCGCACGGGCGGAACCGGGCTGGGCCTGAGCATCGTCAAGCACGTCATGTCGCAGCACGGCGGGGAGGCCACCGTGTGGTCGCAGCCGGGCCGCGGCTCCACCTTCACCCTGCGCATCCCCCAGATCGAGGGCGCCGACGAGCCCGAGGAGACCGCCCCGGCGGCCTCCGGCGCGTCCGCCCCACCGGCGCCCACGACGGCGCGAGCCCAACCAGTGACCACGACCCCACGGCCGGCCGCCCCCGCGCGCCGGACCGGGAGCACGGAGGACCGACAATGACCCGCATCCTGATCGTCGAGGACGAGGAATCCCTCAGCGACCCCCTCTCCTACCTGCTGGGGAAGGAGGGCTTCGAGGTGCAGGTCGTGGACAACGGCGTCGACGCCGTCACGGAGTTCGACCGGGCCGGGGCCGACCTGCTGCTGCTGGACCTCATGCTCCCCGGGCAGTCCGGCACCGAGGTGTGCCGGCAGGTGCGGCAGCGCTCCTCGGTCCCGATCATCATGCTCACCGCCAAGGACGCCGAGATCGACAAGGTGGTGGGGCTCGAGCTGGGCGCCGACGACTACGTCACCAAGCCCTACTCCTCGCGCGAGCTCGTGGCCCGGATCCGGGCCGTGCTGCGCCGCCAGGCGGAGCCCGAGGAGCTCGTGACGGCCACCGTGCAGGCCGGCCCGGTGCGGATGGACGTGGAGCGCCACGTGGTGAGCGTCAACGGCGAGCAGGTGGCCATGCCGCTCAAGGAGTTCGAGCTGCTGGAGATGCTGCTGCGCAACGCGGGCCGGGTGCTCACCCGCGGGCAGCTCATCGACCGGGTCTGGGGCTCGGACTACGTGGGGGACACCAAGACCCTCGACGTGCACGTCAAGCGCCTGCGCGCCAAGATCGAGCCCGACCCCTCCGCGCCCCGGCACCTGGTCACGGTGCGGGGGCTGGGCTACAAGTTCGAGGCCTGAGGGCCCGCCGCGGGAGCCACCACGTGCGTGCACCGGAAAGGGCCCGGGACCCGCGCCGCGGGTCCCGGGCCCTGCCCGTGCGCCTCGGCGGCGGGTCAGTGCTCGTCGGCCTGCTGGCCTCCCACGAAGCCCTCCTCGCCCGGCTTCGCCGGGACGTTGGACGGGTTGGCCGGGGTGGTCGGGGCCCCACCGGGAATGAACTCGGCGTAGCGGGGGAAGGTGTGGTCGAGCACCGGCACGGACTCGGTCACGGACTCGCCGGCGGCGCTGATCTCGGTCTCGACCATCAGGCCGGGCATGGCACCGGCCGGGTCGAGGATCACGGGCTCGGTCTCGGACAGCTTCAGGGTGCTCCCGGCGGGGACGGGGATCTCACCCGTGGCGCCGTCCGCGTCCACCGTGACGGTGATGTCCTGGTCGCCGCTGTTGGTGAGGCTGCCCAGCAGCCGGCCCTCGGACTCGGCGCTCTCGGCCACGATGAGCAGATCGGTCGCCTTCAGCTCGCCCATCTCCACCACGATGCCGTCCGCGGGCGCGTAGCCCACCTCGGCGGTGGCCACCGGGTTGATGGCGCTGCACCCGCTGGCTGTGAGCAGGGCGGCCACGGCGGCGGCACTGAGGCCTGCGCGCTTCAGGGACTTGCGGGCGGCGGTCTTCACGGCGCGTACTCCTCGGGAGCTCAGGACGATGTCCCGACCAGCTTATCCGTTTGCCGACGGATCGTCCGCATCGCCGGGCGCCCGGGGGCGGCCACGGCGGATCGGCGAATCCTACACCGTGTTAGAATGGACGTTCTGAAAGGGGTATTTCCATATGGTTTTTGAGGTTGGCGAGACGGTTGTCTACCCGCACCACGGCGCGGCGACCATCGAGGAGATCAAGACCCGCACCGTCAAGGGCGAAGAGAAGATGTATCTCAAGCTCAAGGTGACCCAGGGCGATCTGGTCATCGAGGTCCCCGCGGAGAACGTGGACCTGGTGGGCGTTCGCGACGTCGTCGACGAGGACGGGCTGAAGAAGGTCATCTCGGTCCTGCAGGCGAAGGACACCGAGGAGGCCAGCAACTGGTCCCGGCGATACAAGGCCAACCTCGAGAAGCTCGCCTCGGGCGACGTCCTGAAGGTCGCCGAGGTCGTGCGCGACCTGTGGCGCCGGGACCGCGACCGCGGGCTCTCGGCGGGGGAGAAGCGGATGCTGACGAAGGCCCGTCAGATCCTCACCTCCGAGCTCGCCCTCGCCAAGAAGATCGACGAGGAAGAGGCCGAGAAGCGCCTCGACGACATCCTGGCGTCCTGACCTCCCCGTGACCGGGAACGGGCCACGGCCCACGACGGCGAACCCGCCCTCCCCGGAGGGCGGGTTCGCCGTCGTCGTCGTGGCGGCCGGGTCCGGCACCCGGCTCGGGCACGGCATCCCCAAGGCCCTCGTGCCACTGGACGGCCGCCCCCTGCTCGAGCACGCCCTGCGCGGCGTGGCCGAGGCCGGGATCGCCGACCGGGTGCTCGTCACGGTCCCCGCCGGCGACGTCGACCTGTCCGCCCTGGCCCGGGCGCACGGGGCGCTGCCCGTGACCGGCGGCGCCTCCCGCGCCGCGTCGGTCCGGGCGGCCCTCGCCGTGCTGGGGCGCACCGGCCCCGGGTGCACCGCGGTGCTGGTCCACGACGCCGCGCGGTGCCTGACCCCGCCCGCGGTCTTCCGGTCCGTGGCGCGGCGCGTGCGCTCGGGTGCGCGGGCCGTGGTGCCGGTGCTCCCCGTCGCGGACACGATGCGCCGGGTCGACGAGGCCGGCCGCTCGCTCGGGACCGTGGACCGCACGGTCCTGCGCGCGGTGCAGACTCCCCAGGGCTTCGACCTCGCCCTGCTGCGCGCGGTCGACCGCGCCGCCGCCGAGGCCGGCACGGACCCGGAGACCGTCACCGACGACGCCTCGCTCGTGGAGACCCACGCCCCCGGGGTCGTCGTCCAGACGGTCCCGGGCCACGAGCACGCCTTCAAGATCACCCGGCCCCTCGACCTCGTGCTGGCCGAGGCCGTGCTCCGGGGCCGGGCGCCCGGCGCCGCCGGCGCGGTCCCGGTCGCCGCCGGGCCCTCCACCGCCACCGCCACCTCCACCGCCACCACCCCCGAGGAGCGCTGACCCCGTGAACCTGCCCCGCACCGGCATCGCCGTGGACGTCCACGCCTTCGGGCCCGAGGGCACCCCGCTGTGGGTCGCCGGGCTCGAGTGGCCGGGGGAGCGGGGCCTGGCCGGGCACTCGGACGGGGACGTCGTGGCCCACGCCGCCGCCGACGCCCTGTTCTCGGCCTCGGGCACCGGGGACCTGGGCTCCAACTTCGGCGTGGACCGCCCCGAGATGCAGGGCGCCTCGGGGCTGCACCTCCTCGCCGAGGCGGCCCGGATCGTGCGGGCGGCCGGGTTCGAGATCGGCAACGTGGCCGTGCAGCTGATCGGCGAGCGGCCGCGCTTCGCGCCCCGCCGCGCCGAGGCCGAGACCGCCCTCAGCGCCGCGGCCGGCGCGCCCGTGACGGTCAGCGCCACCACCTCGGACCACCTCGGGTTCCCGGGCCGGGGCGAAGGGCTCGCGGCCGTGGCCACCGCCCTGGTCGTCGCCGTGGGAGCGGGCGGGGCCTGACCGGCCCGCGGGCGCGCGCCCTTATGATGGGCCGTGTGACTCTGCGCTTCTACGACACCGCCACCGCCTCCGTGCGGGACTTCGAGCCCGTCCACCCCGGTGAGGCGCGTCTGTACTACTGCGGTGCCACCGTCCAGGGCATGCCGCACATCGGGCACGTGCGCTCCGCGCTCGTCTTCGACCTGCTGGCGCGCTGGCTGGAGTTCCGCGGCCACCGGGTCACCACGGTGCGCAACGTCACCGACATCGACGACAAGATCCTCGCCAACGCCGCGGCCTCGTTCGCCCCCGACTACACCGGCGACCACCCCCGCGAGCCGTGGTGGGCGCTGGCCTACCGGTTCGAGCAGGTCTTCAACGCCGCCTACGACGCCATCGGCATCGCCCGGCCCACCTACGAGCCGCGCGCGACCGGCCACGTCCCGGAGATGCACGCTCTGATCCGGGCCCTCGTCGAGGCCGGGCACGCCTACCCGGCCCCGGACGGCTCGGGCGACGTCTACTTCGACGTCCGCTCCTGGGCCCGCTACGGGGAGCTCACCCACCAGTCGGTGGACGACATGCAGGACGCCCCGGACGCCGACCCGCGCGGCAAGCGCGACCCCCGCGACTTCGCCCTGTGGAAGGGGCACAAGGCCGGCGAGCCGGAGACCGCGCGCTGGGAGTCCCCGTGGGGGGCCGGCCGGCCCGGCTGGCACCTCGAGTGCTCCGCGATGGCCGGGAAGTACCTCGGGGACCACTTCGACATCCACGGCGGCGGCCTGGACCTGCGCTTCCCCCACCACGAGAACGAGCTCGCCCAGTCGGCCGCGGCCGGGCAGCGCTTCGCGAACTTCTGGCTGCACAACGGCCTGGTCACCTCCGCGGGGGAGAAGATGTCCAAGTCGATCGGCAACACGGTCTCCCCGGCGGACATGCTCGCCGCGGCCCGTCCGCTCGCCGTGCGCTACTACCTCGGCCAGGCCCACTACCGCTCCGTGCTGGACTACCGGCCCACCTCCCTGACCGAGGCGGCCGCCGCCGTGGAGCGCATCGAGTCCTTCCTGCGCCACGCCGCGGACTCCGGGCTCGACCTCGCCTGGACCCCCGCCGACGTGCCGGCGGCCTTCCAGGAGGCCATGGACGACGACCTCAACGTGCCCCAGGCCCTCGCGGCGCTGCACGAGGCCGTGCGGGCGGGCAACTCCGCGCTCGCCGACGGCGGTGACCCGTCCGCGCCCGCCCGCGCCGTGCGGGCCATGACCGACGTCCTCGGGCTGACCGGGCTCATGGACCTCGGCGGGGCCGGCGGCAACGCCGCCGAGCACGCCGCCCTCGACGCCCTCGTGCGCTCCCTCCTGACCCAGCGCGAGCAGGCCCGCGCCGCCAAGGACTGGGCCCGGGCCGACGCGATCCGGGACGAGCTGGCCGCGGCCGGCGTCGCGGTCCGCGACGGCGCCGACGGCGCCGCCTGGTCCGTGGCCTGAGCCGGCCCCCACCCACCACCGACCGAAACAGAGGAATCCCATGCCAGCCCCCAAGCGCCCCGGTGCGATCCGCAAGAACAAGAAGGGCCCCCTCGTGGGCACCGGCGGCCACGGCCGCAAGGCGCTCGAGGGTCGGGGACCGACGCCGAAGGCCGAGGACCGCCCGTACCACAAGGCGCACAAGATGAAGAAGGCCGCCGAGCGGCGCCAGCCCCAGGGCGGCCGCACCCGGGGCAAGGTCCAGGAGGACCTCGTCACCGGGCGGAACTCGGTGGTCGAGGCGCTGCGGGCGGACATCCCCGCCAAGGCCCTCTACGCGGCGAGCAGGATCGACGTGGACGACCGCGTGCGGGAGATCCTGCAGATCTGCGCCGAGCGCGGGATCACGATCCTCGAGGCCTCCAAGTCCGAGCTCGACCGGCTCACGAGCGACGCCGTGCACCAGGGGGTGGCCCTGCAGGTGCCGGCCTATGAGTACGAGGACGCCGTGGAGACCGCCCGCCGGCTGATGACCCAGTGGGAGAAGCGGCACATCCACCGCCCGCCGCTGCTGGTCGCCCTCGACGGCATCACCGACCCGCGCAACCTCGGGGCCATCATCCGCAGCGCGTCGGCCTTCTCCGGCAACGCCGTCATCGTCCCCGAGCGCCGCTCCGTGGGCGTCACCGCCTCCGCCTGGAAGACCAGCGCCGGCGCCGCCGCCCGCGTGCCCGTGGCGAAGGCGGCCAACCTCAACCGCGCGCTCGAGGAGCTCAAGGGCATGAGCTACTTCGTGGTCGGCCTCGACGGCGACGGCGACGTCCAGCTGCCCGGGCTCGAGCTCGCCACCGAGCCGCTGGTGATCGTGGTCGGGGCCGAGGGCAAGGGCCTGTCCCGGCTGGTCACCGAGAACTGCGACCAGGTCGTCTCCATCCCCATCGACTCCGCCATGGAGTCCCTCAACGCCTCGCTGGCCGTGGGCATCACCCTGTACGAGGTGTCGCGACGCCGTGCTGGTTCCTGAGCCCCGGCGGCAGGACACCGGCCGGCCCTACGTCTCCCACCCGTACCCGCTGGGGGTGCACCCCTCGCACGAGCGCGACGGCAGCGCCAACGTGGCCGTCTACGCCCCCGGGGTGCCGGACCTCGACATCGTCTTCCGGCTGCCGGGCGGGCGCTGGCAGCGGCGCCGGCTGACCGGACGCACCGGCGGGGTGCACCACGGGACGATCCCCCCGGCCGAGCAGCAGCGGCTCTCCGAGACAGGCTTCGAGTACATGCTGCACCGGGACGAGGCCCCGGCGCTGCCCGTCGGCACGGAGTACGGGTTCGTGCCCGCGGACTCGCCGGTGGCCGCCCGCCGCCGCGCCCCGGACCCCTCCGACCAGCAGGTCCTGCTCGACCCCTACGGCAAGGGCCTGCGCCGCGTGGCCCCGCCGGACGACGTCGAGGACCCCGGCCCGGACGCCTACGGCGGACGCTACGTCTCCGTGGTCGCCCAGCAGGACTTCGACTGGGACGAGGACCGCCCGCCGGCCACCGCGTGGCGGGACACGGTGATCTACGAGGCGCACGTCAAGGGCCTCACCGCCCTGCACCCCGACGTCCCCGAAGAGCTCCGGGGCACGTACGCCGGCCTGGCCCACCCGGTGATGACCGACTACCTCACCTCGCTGGGCGTCACGGCCGTGGAGCTGCTGCCCGTGCACGCCCACCTGGACGAGCCCCACCTCACGGCCCTGGGGCTGAGCAACTACTGGGGCTACAACACGCTGGGCTTCTTCGCCCCGCACGCCGGCTACGCCACCGAGGCCGCCCGCGCCCGCGGCCCCCAGGGCGTGCTCGACGAGTTCAAGGCGATGGTCCGCGACCTGCACCGGGCCGGCCTCGAGGTCTACCTCGACGTGGTCTACAACCACACGGCCGAGGCCGGGCAGGGCGAGCCGGCCTACTGCTGGCGCGGCCTCGGCGACGAGGCCTACTACCGGCACGGCGACGACGGCCGCTACGTGGACGTCACCGGGTGCGGCAACTCGGTGAACTTCGGCAACCCCCGTGTGGTGCAGATGGCCCTGGACTCCCTGCGCTTCTGGGTGGAGCGCTGCCACGTGGACGGCTTCCGCTTCGACCTCGCCCCGGAGCTGGCCCGCGACGAACGCCACCGCTTCACCCGCAACCACCCCTTCCTGGTCGCCGTGAACGCGGACCCCGCGCTGTTCGGCACCAAGCTCATCGCCGAGCCGTGGGACGTGGGCATGGGCGGATGGCAGACCGGGCACTTCCCCGAGGGGTGGGCCGACTGGAACGACCGCTTCCGGGACACCGTCCGCGACTTCTGGCTCACCGGCCCGCGCAGCATGAGCCTGGGCGGGGACGGGGGCAACGCCTCGCGCCTGGCCGGGGCGCTCACCGGCTCCGCGGACCTGTTCGCCGCCTCCGGGCGCAGCGCCCTGGCCTCCGTGAACTTCGTGACCGCCCACGACGGCTTCACCCTGGCCGACCTCGTGTCCTACGACAACAAGCACAACCAGGCCAATCTGGAGAAGAACCGGGACGGCACCAACGACAACCACTCCTGGAACCACGGGATCGAGGGCCCGGCCCGGGACGTGCGGATCCGCGCCGACCGCGCGCAGACCGCGCGCAACGTGATGGCCACCCTGCTCTTCTCCCAGGGCGTGCCGATGATCACCGCCGGGGACGAGTTCGGCCGCAGCCAGCGCGGGAACAACAACGCCTACTGCCAGGACAACGAGCTCTCCTGGGTGGACTGGCGCCACACCCCCGCCGACCGGGCCATGCTGGCCGCGACCCGCTCCCTCGTGGCCGTGCGCGGCGAGTTCCTCGCCGGGCAGCCGTCCCACTTCCCGACCCGGCCGGACGAGGTGATGATGCACTGGTTCGGCCCGGACGGCTCGCCCATGACCGCGACCGACTGGCAGGCCCCCGGCGCCCGCACCATCCAGGTGCTGATCGGCTCGCGCGGCGGACGCGTCTCGGGGCTGATGGTGGTCAACGGCGCGAGCGCCGACATGGCGATCACGTTCCCGGACGTCACGCAGCTGCTGCGCCCCGACGAGGAGGAGCACCCGCTGCGGGCCTCGGAGGGCGTCTACGCCCTGGTGCACAGCACCGCCTCGGTGCTGCACGGCCGCTACGGCGCCCGCTACCGCGCCGGGCGGCCCCAGGGCGTGCCCGCCAACTCGGTCACCCTGTTCCGGCTCCTCTGAAGACGCGCCGGGCCGGGCGGATTCAGGCGTTGGCCACGAGCCCCAGCTCCGCCTTGTCGGCGAGGTGGGGGTGGGCGGGCAGCACCCGCACGGTGTAGCCGAAGGGCCCGGAACGGTCCACGGTGATCGTGCCGCAGAACTTGTGCCGCCCGCCCCCGAGGTCGCCGGTCGGGCGCAGGCTCGCGTACTTGCGCTCGTGGATGTGGTCGGTCTCCGAGACGCGGCCGTAGCCGATCTCCGCGCAGACGTCCTCCGGGGCCAGCGAGCCGAGGGTGACGTAGGCGCACACGGAGAGCTCGTCGCCGATCTGCGGGTCCTGGGCCACGCCCTCGGTGTCGACGTGCTCCACCGAGACCTGGCCCCAGGCCTGGCGCACGCGCCCGATCCACCGGGACTTCGCGCGCGCGGCGGCGTGCCCGTCCTCGGCGGCCCGGCGTCCCGAGACGGCGGCGGGGACGTAGAGATCCCGCACGTAGTCCTCGAGCATCCGCTTGGCCGAGACGCGGGGGCCCAGCGTCGCCAGGGTGTGCCGGACCATGGCCAGCCACTGGTGCGGCACCACGTCCGTGCCCGGCTCGGAGGCGTCGGCCGCCTCCCCGTAGAAGCGGGGCGCCACGTGGTTCTCGATGAGCTCGTAGAGGGCGGCCGCCTCGATGTCGTCGCGCTCGTCCGGGTGGGCGCCCTCGTCCGCGGTGGGGATGGCCCAGCCGTTCTGGCCGTCGTACATCTCGTCCCACCAGCCGTCGAGCACCGACAGGTTCAGCCCGCCGTTGAGGGCGGCCTTCATCCCCGAGGTGCCGCAGGCCTCCAGCGGTCGCAGCGGGTTGTTCAGCCACACGTCGCAGCCCGGGAACAGGGTCCGGGCCATCGCGATGTCGTAGTTGGGCAGGAAGACGATCCGGTGGCGCACCTCCGGGTCGTCCGTGAAGCGCACGAGGTCCTGGATCAGCCGCTTGCCCTGCTCGTCCGCCGGGTGGGACTTCCCCGCGACCACGAGCTGCACCGGGCGCTCCGGGTCCAGCAGGATCTTCTTGAGCCGCTGCGGGTCCCGCAGCATGAGCGTGAGCCGCTTGTAGGTGGGCACCCGGCGGGCGAAGCCGATCGTCAGCACCCCGGGGTCGAGGACCGAGTCGGTCCAGCCGAGCTCGGCGTCCGCGAGGCCGCGCTTCTTCCAGGAGGCCCGCAGCCGGGCCCGGACGTCCTCCACCAGGCGGGTGCGCAGCTCCCGGCGCACCGCCCAGAGCTCGGCGTCGTCCACGCCGTAGATCCGCCGCCACCGCGCGGCCCGGTTGAGGTCGGAGCCCATCGGGTCCAGGGCGAGCTCCGCCATGCGGGGGTCGATCCAGGTCATGACGTGCACGCCGTTGGTGATGGAGCCGATCGGCACCTCGTCCTCGTCGAAGCCCGGCCACAGCCCCCGGAACATGCCGCGGGAGACCACGCCGTGCAGCTTGGCCACGCCGTTGGCGCGCTGGGCCAGGCGCAGGCCCATCACCGCCATGTTGAACTTGGACGGGTCGCCGTCGTCGTAGTCCTCCGCGCCGAGGGACAGGACGTTGGCCGTGGGGACGGCCGGGGCGAGACCGGCGTTGAAGAAGTGCTCGATCTGCGCCCGCTCGAACCGGTCGATGCCCGCGGGCACCGGGGTGTGGGTCGTGAACACGGTCGCCGAGCGCACCGAGGCCAGCGCCTCGTCCCAGGTCAGCGGTTCGCTCCCGTCGGAGGGCTCCATGAGCTCCGCGATCCGCTCGATGCCCAGGAACCCGGCGTGGCCCTCGTTGCAGTGGAAGACCTCCGGGGCCGGCGCCCCGGTCAGCCGGGAGAACGTGCGCAGGGCGCGGATCCCGCCCATCCCGAGCAGCAGTTCCTGCTGCAGCCGGTGGTCGCCGCCGCCGCCGTAGAGGCGGTCGGTGACGCTGCGGGCGTGGTCGTCGTTGTCCGGGATGTCGGAGTCGAGCAGGAGCAGCGGCACGCGCCCCACGTCGGCGCGCCAGATCTGCGCGGACAGCGAGCGGCCGTTGGGCAGCGGGAGGGTGATCCGCGCGGGCGTCCCGTCCTCCTCCCGCAGCAGGGCCAGGGGCATCCCGTCCGGGTCGAGCACCGGATAGGACTCCTGCTGCCAGGCGTCGCGGGAGAGCGACTGCTTGAAGTACCCGTGCTGGTAGAACAGGCCCACGCCCACGACCGGCACACCGAGGTCCGAGGCGCTCTTGAGGTGGTCCCCGGCGAGGATGCCCAGCCCGCCCGAGTACTGGGGCAGCACGGAGGTCACGCCGTACTCGGCCGAGAAGTAGGCGATGGCCCGGGGGGCGTCCTCGGTCTGGGTCTTCTGGTACCACAGCTCGTCGGTGAGGTAGCGCTCCAGATCGGCGTCGAGCTCCTCGATCCGCCGCACGGTGGCGGGGTCCTCGGCGATCTGCTGGATCTCCTCCCGGGTGAGGGAGCCCAGCAGCTTGACCGGGTCGCCGTGCACGGTCTCCCAGGCCTGCGGATTGAGATCCGCGAACAGCTGTTCGGTCGGCCGGTGCCAGGACCAGCGGAGGTTCCTCGCGAGACGGCTCAGAGGGGCGATGGACTCCGGCAGCACGGTGCGCACGGTGAATCTACGGATTGCCTTCACGCGGTCAGACTACCGGTGACCCGGCGGGAACCGGCCGTGTCCTCGCCCGGTCGTCGCCCGGGCGCGCCGGGCGCGCCCGCCGGGACGGGAACACTGCCGAGCCCTTCGACAGCGGGCTTAACGATCGCGGGGTTTGTCGCTAACGTGTTCCAGGTGAGCCAAGCCAACACGCCGTCCCCGTCCGACCCGGCCGCGAGCCCGGCCGGCACGTCCGCCCCCGACCTCCCGACGACTTCCGCCGCCGAGGCGGCCGTTCCCGGCGACGGGGCCGCAGTCCCGGCCGAGCCGCCGGCGAAGAAGGCCCCGGCGCGCCGCAGGGCCTCCACCGCCAAGAAGGCCGCGGACGCCGCGTCCGTGGAGGACGAGCCGGGCATCTCCGTGGTGCCCGCGGCGGAGCCCAGCACCCGCGCGCGCAGGACCTCGACCCCGAAGACGTCGACGGCCAAGACGCCCACCGCCAAGACGGCGTCGGCGCGGACGTCGACCGCGAAGACCTCCACCGCGAAGACCTCCACGGCGAAGACCCCGGCCGCCCGGACGTCGACGACGAAGAAGGCCGCGACCACGCGCAAGGCCCCGGCCACGCGCAGGAAGGCCGCCGGGTCGGCGTTCTCCCGCGAGGACCTGGTCTACGGCCGGATCCCGATCGTGGGCGTGAGCCCCGTGGTCGAGGACGGGCGCTTCCCGGCCAAGGCCCTGCCGGGCGAGTCGATCCGGGTGGGCGCCACCGTGTTCCGGGAGGGCCACGACGCCCTCGGCGTCACCGCGGTGCTCTACGACCCGCAGGGCACCGAGGCCGAGCGGGTGCCCATGGTCCTGACCACTCCTGGCACCGACCGCTACGAGGCGTGGCTGACCCCGACCTCCGAGGGCGCGTGGACCTTCGCCGTCGAGGGCTGGGGCGACCTCTACGAGACCTGGCGGCACGCCGCCGAGATCAAGGTCGGCGTGGGCCAGGACGTCGAGCTGATGATGGCCGAGGGCGTGGTCCTCTTCGACCGCGCCGCCGCGGAGCCCGGGCGCCCGGACTCCGACGTCGAGCTGTTCCGCTCCGCCTCCCGCGCGCTGGGCAACCAGGAGCTGCCCGCCGAGCACCGGCTCGAGGCCGGCACCTCGGCCGAGGTCCTGGCCGCCGTCGCCGAGCGCCCGCTGCGCGACCTCGTCACCGAGAGCCGCCGCTATCCGCTGAAGGTCGAGCGCACCGCCGCCGGCCGCGGGTCCTGGTACGAGTTCTTCCCGCGCTCCGAGGGCGCCGTCCTCGACCCCGAGACCGGCACGTGGACCTCCGGGAACTTCCGGACCGCCTCCGAGCGGCTCGAGGCCGTGGCCGGGATGGGCTTCGACGTGGTGTACCTGCCCCCGATCCACCCGATCGGCCGCGCCCACCGCAAGGGCCCCAACAACACGCTCGTGGCCGGCCCCCAGGACCCCGGGTCCCCGTGGGCCATCGGCGCCCCCGAGGGCGGGCACGACACGATCCACCCGGACCTCGGCACGTTCGAGGACTTCGACGGGTTCGTGGCCCGCGCCGCCGACCTCGGCCTCGAGGTCGCCCTGGACCTCGCCCTGCAGGCGTCCCCGGACCACCCCTGGGTCACGGCGCACCCGGAGTGGTTCACCACCCGGGCCGACGGCTCGATCGCCTACGCCGAGAACCCGCCGAAGAAGTACCAGGACATCTACCCGATCAACTTCGACAACGACCCCGAGGGGCTGTCCCTCGAGGTGCTGCGGATCGTGGAGCTGTGGATCTCCCACGGCGTGAAGATCTTCCGGGTGGACAACCCGCACACCAAGCCCCTGTGGTTCTGGGAGTGGCTGATCGGCACCGTCAACGCCAAGCACCCCGAGGTCGTCTTCCTGGCCGAGGCGTTCACCCGCCCGGCCATGATGCAGGGCCTCGCCCGGGTGGGCTTCCAGCAGTCCTACTCCTACTTCACCTGGCGCAACACCAAGAAGGAGATCGAGGAGTACCTGCACGAGGTCAGCCACGAGACCTCGGCGGTGTACCGGCCGAACTTCTTCGTGAACACCCCGGACATCCTCACGGAGTACCTCCAGTTCGGCGGTCCCGCGGCGTTCCGGATCCGCGCGGTGCTGGCCGCCACGGGCTCCCCGCTGTGGGGCGTCTACTCCGGCTACGAGCTCTTCGAGCACGTGGCCCGGCAGGGCGCCGAGGAGTACGTGGACAACGAGAAGTACCAGTTCCGCCCCCGGGACTTCGCCGGGGCGGAGGAGCGCGGGGAGTCCCTGGCCCCGTACCTGACGCGGCTCAACGAGATCCGCCGCCGGCACGCCTCGCTGGGCGACCTGCAGAACCTGACGGTGCAGTCCACGTCCGACGACGCCCTGGTCGCGTACACGAAGACCAAGACGGTGCGGCACGGCGGCTCCGCCTACAAGGACACGATCATCGTGGTCGTCAACGTGGACCCGCACGCGACCCGCGAGGGCACGGTGTGGCTCGACCTGGAGTCCTTGAACCTGGACGACGCCGACTTCAACGAGGACGGCAGCTTCTGGGTGGACGACCTGCTCAGCGGCCACTCCTGGAAGTGGGGCACGCACAACTACGTGCGCCTCGACCCGCACCACGACCCGGCGCACGTCCTGCACATCCGGCGCAACGTCAAGTAGGGGATCTTCCGGACCCCGTCGGGGCCCTCCCGGGACGCACCACCCGGGAGGGCCCCCTTCCCACCCGAAGGCCTCCGACCCACCTGCCCGAAAGGCGGCACCCCCGCATGAGCATCTCGCCGTTCTCGCTCAACGCCCCCGGCATCTCCCACGACCCCGACTGGTTCCGCAAAGCGGTGTTCTACGAGGTCCTCGTCCGGGCGTTCTCCGACGCCAACGGTGACGGCTCCGGCGACTTCTCCGGTCTGATCGACAAGCTGGACTACCTGCAGTGGCTGGGCATCGACTGCCTCTGGCTGCCGCCCTTCTTCGAGTCCCCGCTGCGCGACGGCGGCTACGACATCTCGGACTACTACTCCGTGCTCGACGAGTTCGGCACGATCAGCGACTTCAAGCGGCTCGTCGCGGAGGCGCACGCCCGCGGCCTGCGGGTGATCATCGACCTGCCGCTGAACCACACCAGCGACCAGCACCCCTGGTTCCAGGCCTCCCGCGAGGACCCGGACGGCCCCTACGGCGACTTCTACGTCTGGTCGGACACGGACGAGCTGTACCAGGACGCCCGCATCATCTTCGTGGACACCGAGGAGTCGAACTGGACGTTCGACCCGATCCGCCGCCAGTTCTTCTGGCACCGGTTCTTCTCCCACCAGCCCGACCTCAACTTCGAGAACCCGGCCGTGGTGGAGGCCGTCCACGACGTGGTGAAGTTCTGGCTGGACATGGGCATCGACGGCTTCCGCGCCGACGCGATCCCCTACCTGATCGAGGAGGAGGGGACCAACTGCGAGAACCTCCCGGGCACCCACGAGTTCCTCGTGCAGCTGCGCCGGATGATCGACGAGGAGTACCCCGGGCGCGTGGTGATCGCCGAGGCGAACCAGATGCCGCACGAGGTGGTCGAGTACTTCGGGACCGAGCAGGACCCGGAGTGCCACATGTGCTTCCACTTCCCGATCATGCCGCGGATCTTCTACGCGCTGCGGGACCAGAAGGCCGCCCCGATCGTGGACACCATGCAGGAGACGCCCGACATCCCGCGCGGGACCCAGTGGGGCACGTTCCTGCGCAACCACGACGAGCTGACGCTCGAGATGGTCACCACCGAGGAGCGCCAGGCGATGCTGGGCTGGTACGCCCCGGACTCCCGGATGCGCGCCAACGTGGGCATCCGCCGCCGGCTGGCGCCCCTGCTGGACAACTCCCGGGCGGAGATCGAGCTCATCCACGCCCTGCTCCTGTCCCTGCCGGGCAGCCCGTTCCTGTACTACGGCGACGAGATCGGGATGGGGGACAACATCTGGCTCGACGACCGCGACGCCTCCCGCACCCCGATGCAGTGGACCCCGGACCGCAACGCCGGGTTCTCCAAGGCCGACCCGGGCAAGCTGTACCTGCCCGTGGTCCAGTCGCTGGTCTACCACTACAACCAGGTCAACGTGGAGGCGCAGCTGGCGTCGTCGTCGTCCCTGCTGCACTGGATGCGCCAGATGCTGGCGGTGCGCAAGGCGCACCCGGCGTTCGGTCTGGGCAGCTACGTCAACGTGGAGACCGACCACGACTCCGTGCTCGCGTTCCTGCGGGTGCTCCCGGACGAGGAGACCGAGGACGGCCGCGGCGAGACGGTGCTGTGCCTGTTCAACCTGGCCCACACGCCCGCGTGCGCCCGCATCCGGCTGCCGCAGTTCGCGGGCCGCGGGCTGCGCGAGCTCTTCGGCGGCGACCTGTTCGGAGAGGTGGACGAGGCCGGGGAGTACCGGATCACCCTCGGCAGCCAGGACTTCTTCTGGCTGCGGCTGCGCGCGGCCCGCCGCGACGACGGCACGCACCCGCAGACCACGGCCCTGCCGATCATCACGCCCGTCAAGACGTCCTGAGCGCGACCGCGCGTCCGGCCACCACCCCGCCCGCCCCGGAAGGACCCGATCCCATGACCGACCAGCACCCCCACGAGCTCCTCGACCTCCTGCGGCGGTGGCTGCCGAAGCAGCGGTGGTTTCCCTTCGCGGACGGCGGCGCGGGCGCGGACCTGCGGGTCCTCGCCGAGCTCGCCCTGCCGGAGCGGGCGGGCGGCACGGCCCGCGTGCTGCTCGTCGAGGCCTCGGCGGGGGACCGCACCGAGCTGCTCCAGGTGCCGCTGACTCTCCGCGCGGCGCCCCTCGAGGGCGCCGAGCGGTTCCTGGTGGCGGAGCCGACGGCCCCGGCGGACGCCGGTGCCGGGCCGGCGGTCGCGCCGGGCACGGAGCAGGGCCCCGGTCCGCTGCGGGCGGCGCGCAAGCTCAAGGACCGCGCCGCACGGGCCGGGCGCGCCGTGGCCGACCGCACCGGTCTGCCCGTGCCCGGGGCCGACGGCGCGGTGGCGGGCTCGTGGGTCTACGACGGCGTCGGGGACCCCGCCTTCGTGGGCACTGCGCTTGCGCTCATGCAGCAGCAGGAGACCGCCGGGGGCGGGCCGCTGGGGCTGTCCCTGACCGGTGCGCACGGGGACGTGCTGCGCGTGCCCTACGCGGTGGAGTCCCGCGAGCAGGTCCGGGTGATCTCCAGCGAGCAGTCGAACTCCTCGGTGATCATCACCCCGCCGCCGGGCCGGGCACACGCCGACGCCGTCATCGTGAAGTTCTTCCGGGTCGTGGGGGAGGGCGCCAACCCGGACGTGGAGGTCGGCCGCGAGCTCACCGCCCTCGGCTGCCCCGCCGTCCCGGCCACCTTCGGCTGGCTCGACGCCCGCTGGCGCACCGGCCTGACCGCCGCGGAGGGCCAGCTGGCGGTGGCCACCGAGTTCCTCGCCGGCTCCGCCGACGCCTGGGGCCGGGCCGTCGAGGCGGCCGAGCAGGGCGCCGACTTCACCGACGAGGCCCGTGAGCTGGGCCGCACCACCGCCCGCGTGCACCGGGACCTGTCCCGCGCCTTCGGCACGGAGACCCCCGACGACGCGGCCCGCAGCCGCCTGCTGGACGGCCTCGCCGGGCGCATCCGGTGGGCCCGGGCGGAGTCCGGGTCCCTGTTCGCCGAGCACGCGGACGCTCTCGACGCGTTGCTGGGCTCCCTCGACGGCGTGACCGACCTGCCCCCGCTGCAGCGCATCCACGGGGACTACCACCTGGGGCAGGTCCTCCAGACGGAGGAGGGCCAGTTCAAGGTCCTGGACTTCGAGGGGGAGCCCCTGCGCCCGATCGAGGAGCGCACCCGGCCGGACGTGGCCCTGCGCGACGTCGTGGGCATGCTCCGCTCCTTCGACTACGCCGCCGCGTTCGGGGCGCGCGCCGGGGCGGGGGACACCGAGGAGTGGGGCCGCCGGACCGCCGAGGCCTTCCTGTCCGGCTACGAGCAGGGCGCCGGGCACGTCGTGGACCGCGACTCCCCGCTGTTCCAGGCGCTGTGGCTGGACAAGGCGCTCTACGAGGTCGTCTACGAGCAGCGCAACCGGCCGGACTGGCTGGGCGTGCCGGCCGGAGCGGTGCGCCGTTTCCTGGACGATCAGCGGTCGCGTAGCGTGAACCCTGAACCCGCCGGCGCGGACTCCGCATCCGGCACCGGCCATGACGACGACAGGTCCCGTTCCGCGCGGCGCGCTGCGGCGGAACCGGGAACGGAAATCGAGGACGCAGTGACCGCCAGCACCCCGCAGGACCGATCCGACCCCGTCCAGGCCGCCGGCCACGACGTCGCCCCGGCAGGGCCCGTCCCCGTGCCGGAGCACGTGCTCGCCGCCGTCTCCGAGGGCCGCCACCACAACCCGCACGGGGTCCTGGGCGCCCACCTGGGCCCGGACGGCAGCGTCACCGTGCGCACCCTGCGCCGGTTCGCCACGGCGGTCGCCGTGGTCACGCAGGACGGCACCTTCGAGCTCGAGCACGAGTGGGGCGGCATCTTCACGGGTGTGGTCCCGGCCCACGAGCCGGGCCGGATCCCCGACTACCGGGTGGACGTCACCTACCGGGACCTCGAGCCGCAGCGGATGGACGACCCGTACCGCTTCGCCCCCACCCTGGGGGAGCTCGACCTGCACCTGATCGGGGAGGGGCGGCACGAGACGCTGTGGACCGTCCTCGGCGCCCACGTGCGCCGCTACCCCTCCGCCCTGGGGGACGTCACCGGCGTGAGCTTCGCCGTGTGGGCGCCCAACGCCCAGGCAGTGCGCGTCATCGGCGACTTCAACGGCTGGGACGGCAGCGAGCACGCGATGCGCTCCCTCGGCTCCTCGGGCGTGTGGGAGCTGTTCGTGCCGGGGCTGGGCTCCGGCGCCACCTACAAGTTCCGCATCCTCGGCCGGGACGGCGGCTGGCGGGAGAAGGCCGACCCCATGGCCTTCGGCACCGAGGTCCCGCCCTCGACCGCATCGCGCGTCTTCGAGTCGACCTACGAGTTCCAGGACGACGCCTGGCTGGCCCGCCGTGCGGCCACCGACCCCCACAACGCCCCGATGAGCGTCTACGAGCTGCACATCGGCTCGTGGCGGATGGGCCTGGGCTACAAGGACCTCGCCAAGGAGCTCGTCGAGTACCTCACGTGGCAGGGCTTCACGCACGTGGAGTTCATGCCCGTGGCGGAGCACCCGTTCGGCGGGTCCTGGGGCTACCAGGTGACCTCCTACTACGCGCCGTCCTCCCGGTTCGGCAGCCCGGACGAGTTCCGCTACCTCGTTGACCAGCTCCACCAGGCCGGCATCGGCGTGATCGTGGACTGGGTCCCGGGGCACTTCCCCAAGGACGAGTGGGCCCTGGCCCGGTTCGACGGGGAGCCCCTGTACGAGCACGCCGACCCCCGCCGCGGCGAGCACAAGGACTGGGGAACCCTGATCCCCGACTACGGCCGCAACGAGGTCCGCAACTTCCTGGTGGCCAACGCCTCCTACTGGCTGGAGGAGTTCCACATCGACGGGCTGCGCGTGGACGCCGTCGCCTCCATGCTCTACCTGGACTACTCGCGCAACGAGGGGGAGTGGGAGCCGAACATCTACGGCGGCCGGGAGAACCTCGAGGCCATCGCGTTCCTCAAGGAGGCCAACGCCACGGCGTACAAGCGCACCCCGGGGATCGTCATGATCGCCGAGGAGTCGACCTCGTACCCGGGGGTGACCCGGCCCACCGACGCCGACGGACTGGGCTTCGGGCTGAAGTGGAACATGGGGTGGATGCACGACACCCTCGAGTACATGGCCGAGGACCCGGTCAACCGGTACTACCACCACAACAAGCTCACGTTCTCGCTCGTCTACGCCTTCTCGGAGAACTTCCTGCTGCCGATCTCCCACGACGAGGTCGTCTACGGCAAGGGTTCGCTGCTGCGCAAGATGCCCGGGGACCGGTGGCAGCAGCTGGCCAACGTCCGCGCCTACCTCGCGTTCATGTGGGCCCACCCCGGCAAGCAACTGATCTTCATGGGCACCGAGTACGCCCAGGAGTCCGAGTGGTCCCAGGAGCACGGACTCGACTGGTGGCTCTCGGAGACCCCGCCGCACAAGGGCGTCCAGGAGCTCGTGCGCACCCTCAACACGGTCTACCGCGACACCCCGGCGCTGTACGAGCGGGACAACAACCCGGCCGGCTTCGAGTGGATCGACGCCGCCGACGCCGGGCGCAACACGCTGTCCTTCACCCGGTGGGACGAGCAGGGCAACCCGCTGGTGTGCGTCGCCAACTTCGCCGGCAACCCGCACGAGAACTTCCGGCTGGGCCTGCCGTGGGCCGGCGAGTGGACCGAGGTGCTCAACACCGACTCGGAGCACTTCGGCGGTTCGGGCGTGGGCAACCTCGGGCGGGTGAGCGCGACCGAGGGCGCCCACAACGGCAATCCCGCCTCCGCCGTGCTGACCGTCCCGCCGCTGGCGGTGCTCTACCTCAAGCCTGCCGAGCACTGAGTCCGCACCGGTCGTCCCCGTAGGGCGGGACCGGTGCACCGGGAAGGGCCCGGGTCTGCGGACCCGGGCCCTTCCCCGTCCCCGGCCGGCGGTGCGGAGCGCCCAACCGCCGGGTTGCACAGGGCCGGCGAACCGGGTAACTTCTTCCAAGTCGTCGCGGCGAGGAACTCCTCCGGGAGCACCACGGGACGGCACCCCACCCACACCATTCCGGACCGAGCGGCCAGCGCGCTGCGAGGAGCCGGGGACGTGCTAGGGTGGCGGCTTGCGAGCTTCGCCGGAACGGCGCTCCAGTCACGATCAGGTCACCAAGAGTTCACCTGAGATTGACCGGACCGACCGGGAGGGCTAAGGTTGCAGAGCACTCCGGGAGCACGGTGTCCAGCGGGACACGCTCACCGGTCTGTTGTTTGAGAACTCAATAGTGTGCCATGTTTGTTGATACCAAATGTTTTGTTTGGTTGATGGATCGCCTGTGTCCCGCCTCCGTGGGGTGTGGGTGGTCTTTTTCGGCCTGGATCGCTCGCTCGTCCTGCTTCTGTTGCGGGGTGGGTGGGTTTGTTTTTCTGTTTTTTGACGGAGAGTTTGATCCTGGCTCAGGACGAACGCTGGCGGCGTGCTTAACACATGCAAGTCGAACGATGATCTCCCGCTTGCGGGGGTGATTAGTGGCGAACGGGTGAGTAATACGTGAGTAACCTGCCCCTGACTCTGGGATAAGCCTGGGAAACCGGGTCTAATACTGGATACGACTCCTCATCGCATGGTGGGGGGTGGAAAGGGTTTGACTGGTTTTGGATGGGCTCACGGCCTATCAGCTTGTTGGTGGGGTAATGGCTCACCAAGGCGACGACGGGTAGCCGGCCTGAGAGGGTGACCGGCCACACTGGGACTGAGACACGGCCCAGACTCCTACGGGAGGCAGCAGTGGGGAATATTGCACAATGGGCGGAAGCCTGATGCAGCGACGCCGCGTGAGGGATGACGGCCTTCGGGTTGTAAACCTCTTTCAGCAGGGAAGAAGCCACAAGTGACGGTACCTGCAGAAGAAGCGCCGGCTAACTACGTGCCAGCAGCCGCGGTAATACGTAGGGCGCAAGCGTTGTCCGGAATTATTGGGCGTAAAGAGCTCGTAGGCGGTTTGTCGCGTCTGCTGTGAAAGCCCGGGGCTCAACCCCGGGTCTGCAGTGGGTACGGGCAGACTAGAGTGCAGTAGGGGAGACTGGAATTCCTGGTGTAGCGGTGAAATGCGCAGATATCAGGAGGAACACCGATGGCGAAGGCAGGTCTCTGGGCTGTTACTGACGCTGAGGAGCGAAAGCATGGGGAGCGAACAGGATTAGATACCCTGGTAGTCCATGCCGTAAACGTTGGGCACTAGGTGTGGGGGACATTCCACGTTCTCCGCGCCGTAGCTAACGCATTAAGTGCCCCGCCTGGGGAGTACGGCCGCAAGGCTAAAACTCAAAGGAATTGACGGGGGCCCGCACAAGCGGCGGAGCATGCGGATTAATTCGATGCAACGCGAAGAACCTTACCAAGGCTTGACATTCACCGGACTACCCCAGAGATGGGGTTTCCCTTCGGGGTCGGTGGACAGGTGGTGCATGGTTGTCGTCAGCTCGTGTCGTGAGATGTTGGGTTAAGTCCCGCAACGAGCGCAACCCTCGTTCTATGTTGCCAGCACGTGATGGTGGGGACTCATAGGAGACTGCCGGGGTCAACTCGGAGGAAGGTGGGGATGACGTCAAATCATCATGCCCCTTATGTCTTGGGCTTCACGCATGCTACAATGGCCGGTACAAAGGGTTGCGATACTGTGAGGTGGAGCTAATCCCAAAAAGCCGGTCTCAGTTCGGATTGAGGTCTGCAACTCGACCTCATGAAGTCGGAGTCGCTAGTAATCGCAGATCAGCAACGCTGCGGTGAATACGTTCCCGGGCCTTGTACACACCGCCCGTCAAGTCACGAAAGTTGGTAACACCCGAAGCCGGTGGCCTAACCCCTTGTGGGAGGGAGCCGTCGAAGGTGGGACTGGCGATTGGGACTAAGTCGTAACAAGGTAGCCGTACCGGAAGGTGCGGCTGGATCACCTCCTTTCTAAGGAGCCGTTGACCGCCGTGTGGTGGTCGCCCCCGCCCTAGTGCCCGTGCGTGGTGCTGGTGGGGTGAGCTCATGGGTGGAATGTCAACGAGCAAGCGGCCGCACCTCGTGTGCCGGCCGGGTTCTTCTTCAGTACCCGCTCCGCTGTGTTCTCTGGTCCTTGCGGGCCGGGGGGTCGGTGGGGTGGTGGAACGGCTGATACCCGGGTGGTGGGGGTGTGGTCCATGGCGCACTGTTGGGTCCTGAGACAACAGGGCCCTCGTGGTTTCCGGGTCTTCCGGTGCTGCTGTCCCCTCAGGGGGGTGGTGGTGCGGGGGGCCGGGGTCGTGGGGGTGTGTTGGCTCTGGTTGTCCCGGCGCCCCACCGGTGCGGTGGGTCGGTGCGGTCCTCCTTGCGGGGGTCCGGTGCCGCCCCCCGAAGCACCATGGTGTGGGGTGTGTGGGTTGTTGTTTGAGAACTGTATAGTGGACGCGAGCATCTTAAGAACGCCCGTGCCCTCTCCTGCTTCCGCTGCGTGCGGGGTGGGTGGTGGTGCGGGAGAGTTCGTGATTGATCGCCGCCGACGACTGCGAGAGCGCGTGTTCGTGCTGGTGCTGCTGCCTTTCGGGGTGGGGGTGCCGGTGGACGGGTGCTGGTTGTGGTTGTTGGTCGGTGTGTTCTGTGATCATGTGGCAAGTTTTTAAGGGCGCACGGTGGATGCCTTGGCATCAGGAGCCGATGAAGGACGCGGTAATCTGCGATAAGCCTCGGGGAGCTGATAAACGAGCTGTGATCCGAGGGTCTCCGAATGGGGAAACCCCGCCACGTGTTATGCGTGGTGACCCGTACCTGAATGCATAGGGTGCGTGGAGGGAACGTGGGGAAGTGAAACATCTCAGTACCCACAGGAAGAGAAAACAACAGTGATTCCGTCAGTAGTGGCGAGCGAACGCGGAAGAGGCCAAACCGATGGTGTGTGAGACCCGGCAGGGGTTGCATCATCGGGGTCGTGGGGCGTGTCGTCCCGGGTCTGCCGGCCCGGGCGTGTGAGTGCAGGGCGATAGTCGAACCGGTGTGAGTGCCGGGCCGTAGAGGGTGGGAGTCCCGTAGACGAAATCGCCGCTGCCGCGCGGAGCATGTACCCAAGTAGCACGGGGCCCGAGAAATCCCGTGTGAATCTGCCAGGACCACCTGGTAAGCCTAAATACTACCTGATGACCGATAGCGGACCAGTACCGTGAGGGAAAGGTGAAAAGTACCCCGGGAGGGGAGTGAAATAGTACCTGAAACCGTGTGCCTACAATCCGTCGGAGCCCTACAAGGTGACGGCGTGCCTTTTGAAGAATGAGCCTGCGAGTTAGTGTTACGTCGCGAGGTTAACCCGTGAGGGGTATCCGTAGCGAAAGCGAGTCTGAACAGGGCGAGTGAGTGGCGTGATCTAGACCCGAAGCGAAGTGATCTACCCATGGCCAGGTTGAAGCGCGTGTAAGAGCGCGTGGAGGACCGAACCCACTTCAGTTGAAAATGGAGGGGATGAGCTGTGGGTAGGGGTGAAAGGCCAATCAAACTTCGTGATAGCTGGTTCTCCCCGAAATGCATTTAGGTGCAGCGTTACGTGTTTCTTGCCGGAGGTAGAGCTACTGGATGGCCGATGGGCCCTACAAGGTTACTGACGTCAGCCAAACTCCGAATGCCGGTAAGTGAGAGCGTAGCAGTGAGACTGTGGGGGATAAGCTTCATAGTCGAGAGGGAAACAGCCCAGACCACCAACTAAGGCCCCTAAGCGTGTGCTAAGTGGGAAAGGATGTGGAGTTGCTCAGACAACCAGGAGGTTGGCTTAGAAGCAGCCACCCTTGAAAGAGTGCGTAATAGCTCACTGGTCAAGTGATTCCGCGCCGACAATGTAGCGGGGCTCAAGTACACCGCCGAAGTTGTGGCATTGCACCAACGATACCCAGCCGTCCCTTTCGTGGGGGTGGTTCAGGTGGTGCGATGGGTAGGGGAGCGTCGTGTGGGCAGTGAAGCTGCGGGGTGACCCAGTGGTGGAGCCCACACGAGTGAGAATGCAGGCATGAGTAGCGAATGACGGGTGAGAAACCCGTCCGCCGGATGATCAAGGGTTCCAGGGTCAAGCTAATCTGCCCTGGGTCAGTCGGGACCTAAGGCGAGGCCGACAGGCGTAGTCGATGGACAACGGGTTGATATTCCCGTACCGGCGAAGAACCGCCCCTATCGAACCGGGGACACTAACCACCCGAACCGCACCAGGTGCCGGCCATTGGCCGGTCGCCGGTGTCGGGGAGCGTGGGACCTGAACCGGGGAGGTAAGCGTATTAACAGGTGTGACGCAGGAAGGTAGCCGAGCCGGGCGATGGTAGACCCGGTCTAAGCGTGTAGGGCGATCCGTTGGCAAATCCGCGGATCACGTGCCTGAGACGTGACGGGACCCCCATCCGTGGGGGGATTCGGTGATCCTATGCTGCCGAGAAAAGCATCGACGCGAGGTTCCAGCCGCCCGTACCCCAAACCGACACAGGTGATCAGGTAGAGAATACTAAGGCGATCGAGAGAATCATGGTTAAGGAACTCGGCAAAATGCCCCCGTAACTTCGGGAGAAGGGGGGCCCGGACCGTGGACACCACTAGCTGGTGCGAGCGGGTAAGGGCCGCAGAGACCAGGGGGAAGCGACTGTTTATCAAAAACACAGGTCCGTGCGAAGTCGCAAGACGAGGTATACGGACTGACTCCTGCCCGGTGCTGGAAGGTTAAGAGGACCCGTTAGCCTCACGGCGAAGCGGAGAATTCAAGCCCCAGTAAACGGCGGTGGTAACTATAACCATCCTAAGGTAGCGAAATTCCTTGTCGGGTAAGTTCCGACCTGCACGAATGGAGTAACGACTTCCCCGCTGTCTCAACCATGAACTCGGCGAAATTGCAGTACGAGTAAAGATGCTCGTTACGCGCAGCAGGACGGAAAGACCCCGAGACCTTTACTATAGTTTGGTATTGGTGTTCGGTGTGGCTTGTGTAGGATAGGTGGGAGACGGTGAAGCGGGCACGCCAGTGCACGTGGAGTCAACGTTGAAATACCACTCTGGTCACTCTGGACATCTAACTTCGGCCCGTGATCCGGGTCAGGGACAGTGCCTGATGGGTAGTTTAACTGGGGCGGTTGCCTCCTAAAGAGTAACGGAGGCGCCCAAAGGTTCCCTCAGCCTGGTTGGCAATCAGGTGTCGAGTGTAAGTGCACAAGGGAGCTTGACTGTGAGAGCGACAGCTCGAGCAGGGACGAAAGTCGGGACTAGTGATCCGGCGGTACATTGTGGAATGGCCGTCGCTCAACGGATAAAAGGTACCTCGGGGATAACAGGCTGATCTTGCCCAAGAGTCCATATCGACGGCATGGTTTGGCACCTCGATGTCGGCTCGTCGCATCCTGGGGCTGGAGTTGGTCCCAAGGGTTGGGCTGTTCGCCCATTAAAGCGGTACGCGAGCTGGGTTCAGAACGTCGTGAGACAGTTCGGTCCCTATCCGCTGCGCGCGCAGGAAATTTGAGAAGACCTGTCCTTAGTACGAGAGGACCGGGACGGACGAACCTCTGGTATGGCAGTTGTACCGCCAGGTGCACCGCTGCTTCGCTACGTTCGGAAGAGATAACCGCTGAAAGCATCTAAGCGGGAAGCTCGCTTCGAGATGAGATTTCCAGACACCACTTGGTGTGAGAGGCCCCCAGCGAGACCACTGGGTTGATAGGCCGGAGGTGGAAGCACGAACCAACGACGTGTGCAGCCGACCGGTACTAATACGCCGACAACTTACCCCACACCCACCCCCCACCAAGCGTGGGGACACCGGTGGGACACCACAGAACACCGCGTCCACTATACGGCTCCCAACCAACAACCCTCCCCGACCCCACCGCCCGCGGTGGGCCGGCACGGGCCACGGCTGCACCACCGCAGCACACAATTGCATCCACAGTCATCACTGTGACCAGATTTCCCCCCCACCCCGCCGGCACCGGCGCGGGAGAGCAGGGGGAGACAGAGTTACGGCGGTCATAGCGTGGGGGAAACGCCCGGTCCCATCCCGAACCCGGAAGCTAAGACCCACAGCGCCGATGGTACTGCACCCGCCAGGGTGTGGGAGAGTAGGACACCGCCGGACCACACCCACAAGGGTCGAGCCCCCGCACCCACCGGTGCGGGGGCTCCCCACATCAGTCGAAAGGCCCCGCACCCACCGGTGCGGGGGCTCCCCACATCAGTCGACAGGCCCCGCACCCACCGGTGCGGGGCCTTTCCTCATGCCCTGCGCACCGGCGCTGCCGGCACTCCACCGACACCGGTGCGGGCCTTTTCTTCATTCGGCGTCCCGCTGCCTGTGGTCACCCACGAGACGGCGCACCGCGGCCAGGCCGTCCGGGGTGCCCGGCCAGTGTCGCTCCAAGGCCTGTGGGCCGGCGGTGCGCGCTACCGAGCGCAGCACCAGGAGGACGATCACCGCGTCGTCGGCGTAGCCCAGCACCGGGACGAAGTCCGGGACCAGGTCGACGGGCAGTGCCAGGTAGGCGAGCAGCAGCAGCAGCCGCACGCGCACCCCGCGGGGGAGTGCGCGGTCACCGGCCAGCCGCTTGACGAGCCGGAGCACATCCGGCAGCAGCCGCAGCGCGTCGTGCACCCCGGGGCGGTCCGGTGCGGCCCTCCACAGCACGACGAGCAGCACCAGCCACACCACCAGCAGCGCCCCGAGGGCGCCCACCAGCACGGGCCAGGCCGAGCTCCACCACCACGGCACGGCGCACCATCCCCTCTCACCGTTCGAAGCGGCTCCCCGAGGACGGGGGCTCTCCCGCGCCCTGTCGCGGGAAGACCTCGACGGGCCCGACACTACCCTCAGGTGCCGAGGCAGTGACCTGCTGCGGCAGGGCGTCTCCGGCCGGTGCCCGGAGACGGATCTGTTCGTGCGGCAGGCCCCCACCCGCGCGGGGTGGGGGCCTGCCGCACGAACGGGTCCGGGGGTCAGCTGACGATCTTGCCCGGGTTGAGGTTGCCGCCCGGGTCGGTGGCGCTGAAGAGGCGGCGCATGAGGTCGACTCCCTCGGGGGAGACGTCCTGCTCCATCCAGGGGCTGTGCTCCAGGCCCACGCCGTGATGGTGGGACAGGGTTCCGCCGGCGTCGATGAAGGCCTGCTGGACGGCGCTCTTGATCGCGGCGTACTCGCCGTGCGGGTCCGCGCCGATCTCGTAGCCGAAGGTGAAGTAGAGGCACGCCCCGGCGTGGTAGGAGTGCGACATGTGGGACATGATCCACCCGGTCTTGCCCTGTGCGGCGAAGGCCCGGTGCGCGGCGTCGTAGGCCGCCTTGTGCACGGTGGTGAGCTTGGACCACGGGGCGGCCGTCTCCGAGACGTCGCCGATGGTGTTCTGCTCGAGCAGGAAGTCCCGCAGGTACGGGGTGTCGAACTTCTTCTGGTCGTAGAGGGCGCCGGGGCCCGAGCCCAGGACCAGCGCGCCCTGCTTCTTCACGAGGCCGGCCACGGCCTTCTTGCGGCGCTCGACCTCGGCCTTCTCGCCCTCGAAGCAGACATAGGCGATGCACATGGCGTCGGTGTCCCAGCCGCGGCGGCGCATGACCTCCCACAGCAGGTCCTGGCCCTTGGCCGTGACCTTCTTCTTGAGCGTGGTCGGGGCCTTCTGCGTGGACAGGGAGAACGCGGTCTCGTGCGCGTCGGAGACGCGGGCGAAGGTGGTCCGGATGTCGGACCGGGCGATGTCGTGCATCGCGGTGAGCGCCTGCTGCCAGGTGGGGAACATGTACGCGATGACCTCGCGCTGCTCCGCGATGCGGTGGACGTGCACGTCCAGCTGCGTGATCACGCCGAGCCGGCCCTCGGAGCCGATGATCATCTCCCGCAGGCTCGGACCCGTGGAGGTCGACGGGAGCGGGCGCAGCACCACGGTGCCGCCGGGCCGGACCACTCGCAGCCCGCGCACGATGTCGGCGATGTCCCCGTACTTGTCCGACTGCATCCCGGAGGACCGGGTGGCGGCCCAGCCGCCGAGGGTGGAGTGCGTGAAGGAGTCGGGGAAGTGGCCCAGGGTCCACCCGCGGGCGTTGAGCTGGTCCTCCATGTCCGGGCCCAGGACACCGGCCTCGATGGTGGCCAGGCCCGAGGTCTCGTCGATGGAGAGCACCCGGTTCAGCCGCCCCAGATCCAGGGAGACGATCGTTCGTTCTTCGGTGGGGTCCGGCTGGAGGCTGCGCGAGATGCTCGTGCCGCCGCCGAAGGGGATGACCACCAGGTCCCGCTCGACGGCCAGCCGCAGCACCGCGGCGACCTCGTCCTCGGCACCGGGATAGACGACGACGTCGGGCACCCGGGCGAAGTCGCCGGCCCGGGTGAGCAGCAGTTCGGTCACGGACTTGCCGGCCCAGTGCACGATCCGCAGCTCGTCGTCGAGGCTCACGTGCTCGGCGCCGGTGACCGACCGCAGGGCGGCCAGGACGTCGTCGTCCGCGCGGGAGGCCGGGACGCTCACCGTCGCGAAGTCGATGGTGTCCCGCTGCCGCGGGCGCAGGTCGACGTCCAGGGCCTTCTTCACGAAGGGGGCGAAGGCCGGCTTGTTCGCGTACTCGAAGTGCACGCCCTCCTCGCCCCAGCCCCACCACTTCATGTGCTTCACGTGTGCCATCTGCGCAGTACTCTCCTGGTTCTCGGGGTGGGGGTGCTCAGGCGTCGATGCGCGGACGGTGCTCGGCGTAGAGCGCGCGCACCGACGACTCGATGCGCTCGTTGAAGGCCGCGGTGGGCTCCTTGTCCCGGGCGACGAGGGGCTCGCCGACGGCCACCACGACGCGGGGCCGGCCGGGGCGCGGCCACTTGCTGCCGTGCGGCATGGCCTCGTGCGCGCCGATCAGGGCGACCGGGAGCACCGGCACGCCCACGGCCTTGGCCAGGCCCGCGGCGCCGATCTTGAAGGGCGCCATCCGGCCCGTGCGGGAGCGGGTCCCCTCGGGGAAGACGAGCAGGGGGACGCCGGCCTTCAGCAGCTGCTTGGACAGCCCGCGGTTGGCCCCCGTGCCGGTGCGGTCCACCGGGAACGCGTTGAAGATCAGCTCCGTGAACATCCGCTTGTGCGGGGCGGTGAAGAAGTAGTCCGCGGCCACCCCGGTCGCCAGGTCCCGGCGGACGCGCCGGGGCACGGAGCCGAGCACCAGCGGGGCGTCGAGGTGGCTGGAGTGGTTGGCCACCACGATGCAGGGGCCGTCGAGGGCCTCGGCCGCCGGATGGGTCACCACGGTGCGGCGCACCGTGCGGTAGGCCAGCCCGTGCAGGAACACCCGCTGGGCGATCCGGCGGGCCAGCCGGCGCCGGGGGTCCCGGAACCGCGCGGGGTCCAGCTGCGCGGAGGAGGCGGGCGGGGCGGACGGGGCCGGCTCGGAGGCGGAGGTCTCGCCCCCGCCGTCGATGGAGCGCCGGACCGGGACCTGGTCGTGGTGCTTGCGGCGGTTCACGACCCGGCCGCCCGTTCCTTCTGGCGGGCGGAGGCGACCATGCCGGAGATCCGCCGGACCGCGAACCGCGGCAGGTGCCGCAGGACGGCCCCGAGGGCCCGGTAGCGCTTGGTCGGCATCGAGATCACCTTGCCGCGGGCGACGTCGTCGAGGGCCTCCTCGACCACGCGCTCCGGGGTGAGCCACATGAAGGAGGGGATCGAGGAGCCGGTGATGCCCGCGCGCTCGTGGAACTCCGTGCGCACCCAGCCGGGCAGCAGCGCGGTGACGTGCACGCCCGTGCCGTGGAGCTCCACGGCCAGTGCCTCGGTGAACGCGGTGGTGTAGGCCTTGATCGCCGAGTACGAGCCCATCGTGATCAGCCCCGCGATGGAGGACACGTTGATGATCCAGCCGGACCCGCGCGCCGTCATGGCCCGGGCCGCGGCGGAGGACAGGACCAGCACGGCCCGGCACATGACCTCGAACGCGCGGTCGTGGGCGCCGGTGTCCGGGGCGGTGAAGGGCGTCTTCACGGAGAAGCCGGCGTTGTTCACCAGCACGTCCACCGGGCGCAGCGGGTCCTCGACGCGGGCGGCCACCCGGTCGACGTCGGCGCGGTCCGCGAGATCCGCCGCCAGCACCTCGACGGGCACGCCGTGCTCCGCGCGCAGACGGGCCGCCGTCTGCTCGAGGCGGTCCGCGTCGCGGGCGACCAGAACCAGGGCATTTCCACGGCGGGCCAGGGCATCGGCGAACGCGGCGCCGATGCCGGACGTCCCCCCCGTCACGAGAGCGGTAAGCATGAGATCTAGGCTACACTACGGTAGCCGTAGCGTAACCGGGAGCGGTCCGCGCGCGGGTCGCCGTCGCCGCCCGCCGTGCCGGTCCGCCCCAGCCCCCGCCCGCACCGCACCGTCGGCGGACCAGCACACCATCCGGAGGAACCCCGTTGACCGAGACCCCCACCACGCGCGTTCTGCTGACGGGAGCCACCGGCTTCCTGGGGCAGGCCGTGCTCGAACGGCTGCTCTCCGCCCACGACGGCGTGCACGTCACCGCCGTCGTGCGGCCCAAGGGCAGCACCAGCGGGGCGCAGCGCCTGCGGCAGCTGCTGCGCAAGCCGGCCTTCCGCACCTGGCGGGAGTCGATGGGGGAGCGGGCCGAGCAGGTCTTCGCGGAGCGCACCGCGGTGCTCGAGGGGGACCTGTCCGCGCTGGCGGAGATCACCGAGCCGTTCGACGTGGTGATCCACTCGGCCTCCACCGTGTCCTTCGACCCGCCGATCCACGAGGCGTTCAGCACGAACGTCGGCGGTGCCATCGGGCTCTACGACGCGCTGCTGAGCTCCGGGCAGGACCCGCACGTCATCCACGTCTCCACCTGCTACGTGGGCGGGATCGCGAAGGGGCTGCGCCCCGAGGCCCCCGTGGACCACGACGTGGACTGGGCGGCCGAGTTCGACGCCGCCCTGCGGGCCCGTGAGGAGGCCGACATGGCCTCGCGCACGCCCGAGCGGCTCCAGGCCCTCATCGACGACGCCACCGCCGGCCACGGCAAGGAGGGCCCCAAGTCCGTGGCCCGCGCCGCGGAGGCCGCCCGGGAGGAGTGGGTGCGCACCCGCCTCGTCGAGTACGGGCGCACCCGGGCCCAGTCGCTGGGGTGGACCGACATCTACACCTTCACCAAGGCCCTGGGCGAGCGCGTCGCCGAGCAGAAGTGGGCCGGTGCCGGGCACCGGCTGTCCGTGGTGCGGCCCTCCATCATCGAGTCGGCCCTGCGCCACCCCTACCCGGGCTGGATCGACGGCTACAAGGTGGCCGACCCGCTGATCATGGCCTACGCCAAGGGCGCGCTGCCGGAGTTCCCCGGCCTGCCGGACTCGGTGCTGGACGTCATCCCCGTCGACTTCGTGGTCAACGCGATCGTGGCGCTGGCCGTGGGCGGGCACCGGGACGCGTCCGGCACGCCCACCCCCGCGGGGGCCGAGGCCCCCGAACCCGGCTTCTACCAGGTGTGCTCGGGGGCCTCGAACCCGCTGCCGTTCCACCAGATGTACGAGAACGTGCTGGCGTTCTTCACCGCGCACCCGATCCAGGACGACGAGGGCAACCCGATCCGGGTGCCCGAGTGGAAGTTCCCCGCGAACAACGCCGTGGAGCGCTCCCTGGCGGTCAAGGAGAAGCTCTCCGCGGTGGGCGGGAAACTGACCGCGGCCCTGCCGGCGACCTCCCGCACCCGGGAGTGGGCGAACTCCATGCACAAGATGCAGTCCGGGCTCGGCTCCCTGCGCACCTACGTGGACCTCTACCAGTCCTACACGCGCACGGAGATGATCTTCGACGACGCCCGCACCCGCCAGCTCAACGACTCCCTGCCGGCCGGCACGCCGGAGGACCGCACCTTCGACGTCCGGTCCATCGACTGGGCCGACTACTGGCAGAACGTGCACCTGCCCGCGCTGACCGAGATGACCAAGGCCTACGGCCGGCTCCGCGCCGCGTCCCGGCGGCGCAACGCGCCCCGGCGGACGCTCCGCGAGGGCACCGACGTGCTCGCCGTCTTCGACCTCGAGGGCACCGTGCTCAACTCCACGGTCATCCACCAGTACCTGCAGCTGCGCCGCCGCACCCTGGGCCTCGCGAAGTGGCCCGCGGAGGCGGTCGACCTCGTCTCGAGCGCCCCGACCTACCTGAAGGCCGAGAAGCGGGACCGCGGCGAGTTCATCCGCGCGTTCATGCGCCGCTACGAGGGGGTCCCCGCCCGGACCGTGCGCGATCAGGTGGCCGGGCCGCTGGGCCGGGACATGCGGCGCCTCCTGCGCCCGGGGGCACTGGCCCGGATCGAGGAGCACCGCGCCGCGGGGCACCGCACGGTCCTGGTCACGGGCTCCATCGACCTGCTCGTGGAGCCCCTCGCCCACCTGTTCGACGAGGTCGTGGCCGGGCGGATGGACGAGCGCGACGGCGTGATGACCGGCTACCTGGCCACCCCGCCCCTGGTCGACGAGGCCAGGGCCCAGTGGCTGAAGAAGTACGCGGAGCAGGGCGGGTACGACCTCACCCGGTCCTACGGCTACGGGGACTCCCACGCGGACGCCAGCTGGCTGGTGCTGATGGGCCACCCCTACACCGTCAACCCCGACCTGCCCCTCTACCGGCTGGCGAAGAAGAACCACTGGCCCATCGAGGACTGGAAGACCGTCTGACCGTCCCGGACAGGGGCGGCGAGCAGGAGGGGCGACGATGGCCGACGACGACCGGGCCGATCCGCGCACCGTCAGCACGGACAAGAAGATCACCGCCGCGGCGCTCGCCCTCCTGCGGGAGGGCGGGCCGCAGCGGGTGAGCATCGAGGCGGTCTCGGCCGCCTCGGGCGTGGCCAAGACCTCGATCTACCGCCGCTACGCCAACAGCCTGGAGATGCTCGAGGGCGCCCTCGAGGTGGCCGTGTCCACGTACTCCCCGCAGCGGCCGAGCGCGCCCGCGAGCTGGGACGAGGGCCTGGCCGAGGCGCTGCACTTCCTGCTGCACGACATGGGCATCGGCGTGGCCGTCTCGCTCCTGAGCGAGCCGCACTCGGAGACCTCCCGGGTGCTGCGCACCCACCTGGTCCGTCCGCGGGTGGAGCGGCTCAAGGAGCTGTTCGCCGCCGAGATCGCCGCGGGACGGCTCAGCCCGGAGCTGGACGTCGACGTCGTTCTGGACTTCGTGCTCGGCTCCGCCTACTCCCACGTCGCCCGCTACGGCAGCCTGGGGGAGGACTGGCCCCAGCGGGTGCACCGGACCCTGACAGGGGTCCTGGAGGCGCACCGCCCGTGACCGTGCGGGGCCGCAGGGCTCAGAAGATCTCGCGCTCGTCCGGTCGCTGGGCCAGCTGCGAGGCCACGTAGTCCTCGACGGCCGCGAGGGTCGGCACGTCCTTGCCGGCGCGCTCGGACATGAACCAGCGGTGCTCCAGGACCTCGTGCACGATCTCCGCCGGCTCGAGCTTGCGCCGCATCGGCGGGGTCACCGCCTCCATGATGGGGGAGAAGACCTCCCGCATCCACAGCTGCGCCACGAGGTCGTCGGGCAGGCCCGGGTAGAGGGCCCGGCCGAGCTGGTCGATGTCCGTCAGCAGCCGCCGCGCCTGGTTCTCGTGCGTCCGCAGCCCGGTGAGCCGCTGCAGGCGCCGGGTGTGGTGGCCGGGCTCCACGACCTGGGGGCGCAGTCGGATCCGCCCGTCGACGGTGTCCATGGAGGCCTCCTCGACGTCGAAGCCCAGCTCGTTGAGCCGGCGCACCCGCTCGACCACGCGCCAGCGCTCGTCCATGCTGAAGGACTCCTCGTCCATCAGCGCGCTCCACAGGGAGGTGTAGCTGGCCACGAGCCGGTCGGAGACCTCGAACGGGTCGATGGGGTCCTCGAGCTCGTGGCCCTCCTCGGCGGCCCCGGCGAGCAGGTCCATGATCTCCCCGGCCACGTTGGTGCGGGCCAGCTCGATGTCGTACTCGCGCTGCCCCCGGCTCAGCGCCGGGTGGATCTCCCCGGTCTCCGCGTCCACGAGATAGGCGGCGAAGGCCCCGGCATCCCGGCGGAACAGGGTGTTCGACAGCGAGACGTCGCCCCAGTAGAACCCGGACAGGTGCATCTGCACGATCAGCGAGGCGAGCGCGTCGACGAGCAGGATGACCGTCTGGGCGCTGGGCCCCGCCGAGAAGATCGCGCGGTAGGGCAGGGAGAAGCTCAGGTGGTCGGTGATGAGAGCCGCCGGCAGCGCTTCGCCCTCGGGGGTGTACCGGTCGGTGACCACGGAGTCGGGCACCACCGACGGGGCGCCCATGCGCTGGAGCCGGCGCAGCGTGGCGTACTCGTGCCGGGCGTAGTGCGGCACGGTCTCCTTGATCGCCACGACCTTCTCGCCGGCCCGGGCGAAGCGCACCACGTGCCGGGAGAGGCCGCGGGGGTAGGCCACCAGCACGTCGTCCGGCCACTGCTCCAGGGGCAGGTGCCAGGGCAGCTCCAGCAGCACGGGGTCGAGGAAGGCCGTCTGGATGGAGACCCGGCCGCTTCCCCCGGCGGGCCCGGGCTCGTCCTGCGGCGCCGGAGGGGCGGGTGTGCTGAGAGGACCCTTCATAAGGGGCAATGCTAGCAACCGGTGCCCGCCCGCCGATCGGGCTCCGGGGTGCCTCCGGCCCCCGGTCCCCCGGCTCGGGTCGCTAGGGTGGGAGGCGTGTCGATCGAACAGCGCATCCACGCGCACTACGCCGGGCTCTCGCCGCAGGAGCGGCGGGCCGCCGACCTGATCCTGGACCACCTCGACGACCTCGCGCTGTACAGCTCGGCGGAGCTGGCGCAGATGAGCGGGGTCTCCCGCGCCACCCTGTCCCGGCTGTACCGGCACCTCGGCTTCGAGTCCTTCACGGAGCTGCGCGAGACGGCCCGCACGCTGCGCCAGCAGGGCGTGCCCCTCGGCGCCGACGGCGACCCGGAGCTCGGCCAGCACCTCGACCAGGAGCTGCGCAACCTGCGCAAGGCGCTGGACCCGGCCGGGGAGGACCGCACCGCCCGGGCCGTGCACGCGCTCGCCGGGGCGCGGCGGGTGCTGGTGATCGGCATGCGCAACAGCTATCCGGTCGCCCTGCACCTCAAGCAGCAGCTGCAGCAGGCACGCGACGACGTCCGGCTCGCACCGCTGCCCGGCCAGACGCTCGGCGAGGAGCTCGTGGGTCTCGGCCAGGACGACGTGGTCGTGCTGCTGGGCTTCCGGCGCCGGCCCCGCGGCTTCGAGCGGCTCGTGGCGGTGTGCGCCGGGACCGGGGCGCGCACGGTCCTCGTCGCGGACGGCACGGCGCGGCGGCACGCCGCGGCGGTGGACCTGTGGATCGAGTGCCCCCTCGACAGCATGGGGCCCTTCGACTCCTACGCGGCCGCCATGAGCCTGGTCGCCGTGCTGGCCGACGGGGTGCTGGCGGCCACCGGGGCGGAGGGCCGGCAGCGGGTCGGCCGCGCGGCCGAGCTCTACGCGGAGCTTGACGAGCTCGACCTGCGCTGACCCGGACACGGCCGAGACCGGGACGCCCCGGCCCCGCCTCCCGGGGCCGGGCGCCCGGGTGCGCCCGGCCCGGACGCCGGCGCCACCTGGTGCGCTCGGGCGCCCGTTCGGTTAGAATTCATCAGTCGGCTGTCAATTCTGGGCCGGGCGCACGGCGTCCCGGTCCGTACCGAAAGGAACACGCCATGCACGATCCTCAGGCTCTCGCCCAGGCGGAGACGCACCTCATCCACGTGCTCGAGCACTCGGACCCGCCCCGCGACGCCAGCCGGTTCAACGTCACGGCCGCGGCCCAGGAGTACCACGAGCGCACGGGCAGCTGGGACCTGCGCGAGGCCGACCCCGGGGCCGTGGAGGAGATCCTCGCCCGGCACCCGGCCGGCTGACCCGCACACGCCGCGGCGCCCTTCCCCGGTGGGGAAGGGCGCCGCGGCGTGTGGTGGGACCGGTGTGGGGGTCAGTCGGGCAGGCGGGTGCCGGTGGTGGTGTCGAAGAGGTGGACGTGGTCCAGGTTCGGGGCGACCCAGATGGTGGTCCCGGCCCGCGGCGGGGTGCGGCCCTCCACGCGCACGACGATCTCGTGGGCGGCGGGGGCGTCCTCCTCGACCTGGCCGGTGGGGTCGACCTGCACGATGGTGTTGGCGGCGGTGACCGGGGCCAGATGCCCGTAGACGAAGGCGTCGGCCCCCAGTTCCTCGACCACGTCGGCCACGATCGGCAGCCCGGTGCCCTCCCCGGCGGGGGTGAGGTCCTCGGGGCGGATCCCGACGGTGACCTGGGAGCCGGTGAGCCCGGTGCGCTGGGCGGGGGTCAGCGGGATGTGCAGGGTGCCCAGCTGGACCCCGGTCTCGGTGACCGGGGAGCGGAAGAGGTTCATCGCCGGGGAGCCGATGAACCCGGCGACGAACTCGGTGGCGGGGGCGTCGTAGAGGGCCCGGGGGGTGTCGACCTGCATCAGCACCCCGTCCTTGAGCACCGCGACCCTATCGCCCATGGTCATCGCCTCGACCTGGTCGTGGGTGACGTAGACGGTGGTGACCCCCAGCCGGCGGGTGAGGGAGGCGATCTGGGTGCGGGTCTGCACGCGCAGCTTCGCGTCGAGGTTCGACAGCGGCTCGTCCATCAGGAACACCTGCGGGGAGCGCACGATCGCCCGGCCCATGGCCACCCGCTGGCGCTGCCCGCCGGACAGGGCCTTGGGCTTGCGGTCCAGGTAGTCGGTGAGGTCCAGGATCTTGGCGGCCTCCTCGACCCGGGTCCGGCGCTCCTCGGGGCTGACCTTGGCGATCTTCAGGGCGAAGCCCATGTTCTCGGCCACGGTCATGTGCGGGTAGAGGGCGTAGTTCTGGAAGACCATCGCGATGTCGCGGTCCCGGGAGGGCACGTCGGTGACGTCGCGGTCCCCGATGTAGATGTTGCCGGCGGTGACCTCCTCCAGGCCGGCCAGCATCCGCAGGGTGGTGGACTTCCCGCACCCGGAAGGGCCCACCAGGACCAGGAACTCCCCGTCGGCGACCTCCAGATCCAGGTCGGTGACCGAGGGCCGCTCGGCCCCCGGGTACTGGCAGGTGACATTGGCGTAGCGCACAGCAGACATGAATCAAGCCTCTTTCCCGGCAGGCACGTGCCGGACGATCCGAAGGAGAAGAGCAACCCCCACAGGTGACGGGGGCCACAGTGATCCTAATCACTGTGGCGCCTTCCGCGCCACCGGCGTCTCATCGGCGCGCGGCCGCCGACTCGGCGGTGCCCGCGCTCAGGACAGAGCGGTCCTCCGCAGCTCGACCAGCCGGGCGAGCACTCCGGCCAGCTCGGCCGGAGAGGCGACCCGGTGCGCCGCCGCGCTCTCCCCGCTGCCCACCTTGATGCCGAGATCGCCCGGACCGAGCTCCCGCATGGCGTTCTCGTCCGTGACGTCGTCGCCGGCGAAGAGGGTGACCTCGGCCCCGGTCGCCTGCATGAACGCCGTGATGCCCTCACCCTTCGTGGCGGAGTGCACCGAGGACTCGACCACGTGCTGGCCCGGGGTGATCTTCAGCCCGTCCAGCTGCTCGAAGGCCTCGATCATCTCCTGCTCGGCGCGGGCGGACGACGCCTGGTCCACCATCGTGCGGGTGTGGAAGGCCGCCCCGGTGGGCTTGAGCTCGAGCCGGGATCCCGGGTACCGGGCCACCTGCGCCTCCACGAGTGCGGCCGCCCGGCCGAGCAGGTCCTGCTGGGCCGGGGAGAGCCGCAGCTCCGAGTCCGCCGCGGCGTCCCCGAGCGCGTCGAGGTGCAGCTCGGCCCCGTGCGAGCCGGAGAGCAGCATCCGGCCGTCGGGGTCCACGACGGCGCGCAGGAAGTGCAGGGGCCGCCCCGAGATGACGGCCACGTAGGTCCGGTCCAGCGCCAGCAGCTGCTCGAGGGCGGTCTGCGCCTCCGGCAGCGCCCGGCTGTCGCCGGGGTCGTCCGTGAACGGGGCCAGGGTGCCGTCGAAGTCCAGGGCGACCAGCAGCGTCCCGGCCGCCGCCGCCCGGTCGAGAGCCTGCTCGAGCGCCGGCCGGGCGTCGTCGTGGGTGTCCGTCACTGTTCCTCCTCGGTGGTGTCGCGGGTGGTGTCGCGGGTGGTGTCGCCGGTGGCGCCGCCGGTGGCGCGGTCGGAACGGGTGCCGGCGAGGTCGCGCAGGAACGCCTCCGACCAGTCGTTGACGTCGTTGCCCAGCACCTGGCGCCGCATCGCGCGCATCCGCTTCTTCGCCTCGGCCGCCGGCATGTCCTTGGCCCGCAGCATCGCGTCCTTCAGCCCGTCGATGTCGTGCGGGTTCACCAGCAGCGCCTGCTTGAGCTGCTCGGCGGCGCCGGTGAACTCGGAGAGCACCAGGGTCCCGGACCCGTCGGTCTTCGCCGCGACGTACTCCTTGGCCACCAGGTTCATGCCGTCCCGGAGCGAGGTCACCAGCATCACGTCGGTCGCGAGGTAGAGCGCCACCATCTCCTCGAACGGATAGCCGTGGTGCAGGTACCGGATCGCGGTGTGCGAGATCGTGTCGTGCTGGCCGTTGAGATGACCCACCAGGCCCTCCAC
Source organism: Kocuria turfanensis (assembly GCF_001580365.1). Taxonomy (NCBI): domain Bacteria; kingdom Bacillati; phylum Actinomycetota; class Actinomycetes; order Micrococcales; family Micrococcaceae; genus Kocuria; species Kocuria turfanensis. The sequence goes on from NZ_CP014480.1 coordinate 3,213,963, forward strand.
GTCCTCGCGCAGCTGGACGTAGGACTCCACCCGTTCCCGCGAGGGATTGGCCACCTGCACCAGCACCGACGGTCCGACCGTCAGCTTCCCGTCCTGCAGCAGCTCCCCGTAGGCCTTGATGCGGTGCAGGATGCCCTTGGTGTAGTCGAGCCGGTCGACCCCGAGGAAAACGGTCTCCGGGTCGCCGAGCTCGTGCCGGATCTCCCGCGCGCGCTCCTTGACCTCCGGGCGCGAGGCCAGCTCCTGGATCGCCTGGGCGTCGATGGAGATCGGGTAGGACTGGGCGCGCACCGTCCAGGCGGCGTCGTCGGTGCCGAACCGGGCCCGGCCCTGCCGGAACGGCACGTCCAGGAACCGGCGCACGCAGCGCTGGAAGTTCTGGGCGTCGCCCGGGCGCTGGAAGCCGATGAGGTCGGCGCCCGAGAGGCCCTCGAGGACCGCTCGCCGCCAGGGGAGCTGCGCGAAGATCTCGAGCGGGGGGAAGGGGATGTGGTTGAAGAAGCCGATGGTCAGGTCCGGGCGGAGGTCCCGCAGCAGCTTGGGCACCAGCTGCAGCTGGTAGTCCTGCACCCACACGGTCGCGTTCTGCGCGGCGACCTCGGCGGTCCGCTCCGCGAAGCGGCGGTTGACCCGGCGATAGGTGTTCCACCAGGCGCGGTGGAACTCCGGGGGCGCGATGACGTCGTGGTAGAGCGGCCACAGGGTCGCGTTCGAGAACCCCTCGTAGTAGGCCTCGACCTCCGCGCCGGAGAGCGGGACGGGCGCCAAGTGGAACACGTCGTGGTCGAAGCGCTCCAGCACCTCGTCGGCCGCGCCGTGCCAGCCCACCCAGGCGCCGGTGTTGCGGGCCATCACCGGGGACAGGGCCGCCACGAGGCCGCCGGGGGAGCGGCGCCAGGAGGACGCGCCGTCCTCGACGACGCGCTCGACCGGCAGCCGGTTCGAGACCACGACGAAGTCGTAGCCGGTGTCCTGCGGCACGTCCGTCCGCGGCGCGGGCACCTCCTCCAGATCGGCCGAGGAGGCGGTGGGGGTCTGCTCTGCACTCACGAGGGGTCCTTCCGGTGGGGCGTCATCGTCCTGCGCCCCAGTCTATTCATCAGTGTGCTCACCTTTCCGTCTGGGGATCTCCTGAGTCGGCGGGCCGCGAGGGGGTCCGATAATCTGGGCGACGACACGTCCGCATCCGCCCCCGAGGATTCTTCGAAGAGGACCCATGGCATCCAGCAGCACGACCCCCGACCCCCGGAACCGCGACGCCGCCCGCGAGCGCGCCCGGCAGCTCGCCGACCAGCACGCCCGCCAGGACAAGCGGTCCCGCCGGCTGCTGCAGTTCGGCATCCTCGCCCTGGTCCTCGTGATCCTCGCGGTGATCGGGGTGGTCGTGGCGCAGAACCGGGCCGAGCAGATCCCCGAGGCCGGCCCGGTGCCCGCCTCCGCCAACCAGTGGGGCGGCACCGTCCTGACCGCGGACGGCATCCGCACCGGCGAGTCGGAGGTGGACCAGCGCGATCTGGGCGAGGTCCCCGAGGCGCCGGAGACCCCGGACAACTCCGCGGTGCCGCCGGGCGTCGAGGCCGCGGGGGAGGGCGAGCCCGTGCCGGTCGTGATCTTCCAGGACTTCGAGTGCGTGCACTGCGCCGACTTCGAGACCGAGAACGGTGAGGCCCTCGAGGAGGCCGTGACGTCCGGGGACATCACCCTGGAGTACCGCAACCTCAACTTCCTGGACCGGGCCACGCCCACGCAGTACTCCTCCCGCGCCGCGGCCGCCGCCTACGAGGTGGGCAACCAGGTTTCCACCGAGCAGTACCTCGCCTTCGTCGAGGAGGTGTTCTCGCACCAGGGCAGCGGCGGCCTGGACGACGAGCAGCTCGTGGAGATCGCCTCCACGCACGGCGCGGACATCGCGACCGCGCTGGAGGAGAACATCTGGCGCCCCATGGTCAACGTGGTCTCGCAGGAGTCCCTGGCCAACGGCGTCTCCGGCACCCCGACGGTGTTCATCGACGGTGAGCGGCTCGGCAACGAGGCGTTCCAGGACGCCCTCGACGAGGCCTTGGCGGACCAGAAGTAGGTCTCCCGCACTCGGGAAGGAGCGGCGGCGCCGCGCCCTGCGGGGTGCGGCGCCGCCGCTCCGTCCGGGGCCGCGGGGATTTCGGGGTCCTCGGAGACGTCCGATATCCTGGGACCCCGGTCGCCGGGGCCGTACACGGCACCCGGGGACAGCCCGCCTCCTTAGCTCAGCTGGCCAGAGCACCTGTCTTGTAAACAGGGGGTCACCGGTTCGAATCCGGTAGGGGGCTCCACAGCACACGGTCGTTGCAAGCGCGACCACTCATGACGTCACATGTTGCGGCGAGGTCTCGGAGCGGGGCGGCCGCTCCCCGATGCCCGGCGGTCGCCCGGGCGCGCGGGATCTGGGCCCACGTGCCGCGAACCCGCGCCGACGGTGTGGGGCGGTGGTGCGAAAGCCCTGGTCAGCGCCCGTCCGGCGGCCTCCGGCCCGCGGTGTGGGCCACGACCCCGAGCGCGCAGGCGCCACGCCGGAGAGGCATCCGGAGGATCCGTCGCTGGGGTGCCGCGGTGAGGCGGAACCATGACGGCGTCCGCTCCGCCCACGGTCTTGAACCGTGACTCGGGGCGCTCCTACGGTGTTCATGCCTGTTCTCCAGGCGAGACCTCCGACCCAGGTCGGTGAACATCCCGCCGCACGGCGACCCACCGCCACGGCCATCAGGAGCAGTCATGGACCCACTGCGGAAGACCCTCGTCGGCACGGCACTGGCCGCCCTCCTCCTGGGAGGGGCGGCCAGCTCGGCGGCCGCGGGTTCGGACGAGGACGACGGCGCCGATCACGGCAGCGCGTACGACGACCGATACGACTACGGCGACAAGAACGGCTCCCGGGACGGGGACGACCACGGGGAGGACGACGGGCGCTGGTACGGCTACCACCGCTCCGGCCCGGACGATCGCGGCCACGACCACGATCGCGACCACCACGACGGGAACTGGGACGACGGGTACCGGGACGGCGGGTACCGGGACGGCGACGGCACGAATGCCGGTGAGGACCGCGAGGACCACTGGTACTACTGCGAGAAGCACGACCTGTGGCACTGGGTCGACCACGGCGACAAGAAGAGCCGCGCGCACCACGACCGCATGGACGACGGGGGCAAGCACCAGCACGAGAAGGGCCGCGACCACCACCACGGGCACCAGCACTGAGCCGGCCGAGGCGGAGCGGCGGATGCGCGTGATGCGGCGCCAGGTGCTGGGCAACGACGTCGACGACTGGTCGGAGGCGTTCCTGCGCGACCTCGCCGGCTGACGCCCTCCGGCGCGCCCGGCGCGTCGCCGCCGGGTTCACCTCGCCGGGCGGCGGCCGCGGGGACAATGTGTGCGACCCTCCTCCGCACCCCCCATCGGAGCGCCTCTGTGACGTCCACCGTCGGCCCCCGCCCGCCCCCGCCCGCCGTCGTGGCCGCGCTGCTGACGGTGCTGGCCCTCGTCCTGCTGCCGGCCGGCCCGGCGCGCGCGGCGGAGACGCCGGAGCCCGGCGCCCCGTACCTGGGCGCCGTGCTGGACTGGGGCACCGACTCCGCCGCCGGGTACGCCGGCCGGCTCGGCGAGCCGGCCGCGGTCTACGGGCGGCCGGTGCCGCTGCCGATGGACGACCGCGAGCAGGGCCATCTGCGGCACTTCCTGTCCCAGGTCGCGGCGCAGGGCGGGCACGCCCTGCTCACCGTCCGCCCCGACGTCGCGCTGGACCGGGTGGACGAGGCGCGAGCCGCCGTTCTCGCCGGGCAGCTGGCCGACGTCGCGCAGGACTTCGACGGCACGGTGTTCGTCCGGTTCGCGCCGCAGATGAACGCGTCCTGGGTGCCGTGGGGCCAGCAGCCCGAGGCCTACACCCGGGCGTTCCGGGCCGTGGCCGCCGCGCTGGACGACCGGCTCGAGGACCCCGTGATGGTGTGGTCGCCCACGGCCGGGACCGACTACCCGTTCCGCGCCCCGACGTCCTCCGCCCCGGAGGGAGCGGACCTCGCGCCCCTGGACACCGACGGGAACGGGACCTGGGACCGGGACGACGACGCCTACGGCCCCTACTACCCGGGCGACGACGTCGTGGACTGGGTGGGGCTGTCCGCCTACCACGACGAGACCGGCAGCGGCGAGGCCCGCAACACCGTCCCGGGCCCGGACGAGTTCAGCACGCTGCTGGGCGGGGCCGGCGCCTCGGACGGCTTCTACGCCGCCTACGCCGCCGCGCGCGACAAACCCCTCATGGCGGAGACGGGGTCCTTCTGGAGCCCGGAGGCGGGCGGACCCTCCGCCCTCGAGGTCAAGGCCCCGTGGTGGGACCAGGTGCTCGCGACGGCCTCCTCCGAGGCCTACGACCGGATCGGCGCGGTCGTGTGGAACGAGACCGTCGAGGAGCGCACGGGCGGGGCGGTCGCGGTCGACTGGCGCTCCACCGCCGATCCCGCCCTCGCCGCCGCCTTCCGGGAGCGCGTGCAGGCCTCCTCCCTCGTGGCGGGGCCGGTGACCGAGCAGGCGGCGCTGCCGGGCGCGGCCCCCTCCGCCCCGGGGATCGTCCTGCAGGGCCCCGTCGCGTGGGCCGCGGCGGCGGCCGTCCTCGGCGCCGGGCTGCTCCTGTGCCTGCTGCCCCGCGCGCGGTCCGCGCGGGCGTGGCGCTACGCGGAGCCCTCGCCGCGCGACAGCCGGATCGACATGCTGCGCGGAGTCGCGATCGTCTTCGTCGTCGTCAACCACGTGGGCCTCACCTCGCTGTTCCAGTCGTTCACGCAGGAGGCCGTGGGCGTGGTCTCGGGGGCGGAGCTGTTCGTGCTGCTCTCCGGGGCCGTGCTCGGCATGGTCTACGGGCCCCGGGTCCGCGGCGAGCTCGGCGAGGTCGTCGACCGCACCACCGCGCGGGCGTGGAAGCTCTACGTGACCGCCCTGGTCGTCGTGCTCCTCGTCTACGCACTCAGCAGGATCCCCGTCCTGGAGTCGGGGGCCGTCACCACGTTCACGGACCAGGGCACCGGTGCCGCCGGTGCGGGGGCCGCCGGCAGCACGTACGACCTCTACGCGGGCATGGACGGGCTCTTCGCCTTCCCCGTCCAGGCCCACGTGATCCCCGCCGTGCTCCTGCTGCAGGTGGGGCCGTGGCAGTTCAACATCATGGGGCTGTACGTGGTCCTGATCCTGGTGAGCCCGCTGGTGCTGGCCGCACTGGCCCGCGGCCGGGCCTGGCTGGTCCTGCTGATCAGCGCCGGGCTCTACACCGTCGGCACGGTCTTCCGGATCCGGCTGCTGCCCTCCCAGTTCGAGGACTCGTTCCCGCTGCTCGTGTGGCAGGTGCTGTTCGTGCTCGGCATGGTGGCCGGGTTCCACCGGCGGCAGATCGTCGGCTGGTTCGCCGACCGGCGCCGACGGCCGCTGCTCGTCGCCTGCCTTCTGCTGGCCGTGGCCCTCGCGCTGTTCTCCTGGTCCGGTCCCTACGCCAGCAGCAGCTACGACGTCCGGCTGGCCCTGCTGCCGGAGGCCGTCTTCCGCGCCGTCTACGACGGCTACTTCGGCCGGACCTGGCTCGGGATCGGCCGGCTGGTCAACGTGCTCCTGGTGGTCGTGGCGGGATACGCCCTGCTCAGCGCCTACTGGGCGGTGCTCCGGCGTGCGCTGGGCTGGTTCCTCATCCCGCTGGGCCGGGCCAGCCTCTACGTCTTCGTCATGCACGTGTTCCTGATCCTGGCCGTGGCCAACATCCCGGTGCTCGAACAGGGCGACCTGTGGGTCAACACCCTGGCCTACGTCGCCGTCCTGGGCCTGCTGTGGGTCATGGTGCGGACCCGGTTCCTCTTCGGGATCGTTCCCCGCTGAGGACCGTCCGCGCCGAGGCCGGCGGGCCGGCCCGGGCGATGACGGCGCCGCGGGCGCCGGTGCGGCCGCCGCCGGCCGGTCCGGGCGGAGGGCGGCTCAGGCGGTGGGATCCTCCTGGCGGAGCCGCCGCAGCACCACCACCGTGACGTCGTCCGGGTGCCCGTGCCGGCGGGCGAAGCCGATGGCCCGGTCCACGAGCTCCTGCGCGGCCATCCCGGTGGGATCGGCCCGCAGGGCCCGTTCCAGCGTCTCCTCGAGGGAGGGGAAGAAGTCCAGGAACCCGTCGCTGACGACCACGAGCGTCTCGCCCGGCTGCAGCACGGTGCTGTGGGCGTCCCACGAGTCGTCCAGGAAGATGCCCAGCGGCGGGCCCGAGCGCTCCAGCCGCCGGTGCCCGCCGGCGGTGAAGACGAACGCGAGTCCGTGCCCGGCGTCGACGTAGTCGAGCCGTCCCGTGGCCGGGTCGAGGCGGGCGGAGAACGCGGTGACGAACGCCCCGGTGTCGCTCAGCAGATCCGCCGAGGCGGTGGCGACCCGCGCGAAAGCCGTCCGCTGGTCGTTGAACTGCGCGGCGCCCACGAGCATCGCCCGCACCGAGGCCGCGATCAGCGCCGCCGGGATCCCCTTGCCCATGACGTCGGCCACGTGCAGCTGCAGCCGGTCGCCGTCCACGGGGTGCCACGCGAAGAAGTCGCCGCCGATCTCCCGGGCGGGCACGCAGCGCCCGGCCAGCTCGTAGCCGGCCACGTGCGGGGCCGTCCGGGGCATGAGGACCTGCTGGACCTCGGCGGCGCGGTCCAGTTCGCGCTGCAGCTCCAGCTCCCGCTCGACCCAGCCGGCCATCTCCTGCAGCAGCGACTGCTGGTCGGCGCTCAGCCGGCGCGGCCGGGTGTCGAACAGGCACAGCGAGCCCACCCGCTCCCCGCCCGGTGCCCGGAGCGGCTGGCCGGCGTAGAAGCGCACGTGCGGGTCCCGGCGGACGAACACGTTCTCGCGGAAGCGGTCGTCGGCGGTCGCGTCGGGCACGATCAGGGTGTCCGGCTGCTGGACGGTGTGGCGGCACATCGAGTCACCGGAGGGTGTGCTCCCCAGCCCGGCCAGGCCCGTCTCGGCCTTGGTCCACTGCCGGTCGGCGTCGATGAAGTTGACGGCGACCATGGGCACGTCGAAGACGCGCTGGGCCAGGCGCACGATCCGGTCGTAGCGCTCCTCGCGGGGGGTGTCCAGGATCTCCAGGGCGTGCAGGGCCTCCACCCGGGCCGCCTCGGTCGCCTCGGTCGTCTCGGCGGTCCCTGCGGTGTCAGGGACGTCGGGAGCCATGCCCTTCACCCTATGCAACGCCGGGCCCCGGCAGGCTCCGAAGGTGTCCCGCGCCACACCGCGTCACGCTGATCACGAATGCAAATGGCCGTGTAGCGTGAGCCCCAACGACCGGCCCGGTCGGGTTCCTGCCCCAGGACCGTGCAGAGGAGTCCCCCATGACAGCCCTGTTCCCCCCGTCGCGCGGCCGGCGCGCCGGGACCGTCGGCGCAGCGCTGCTCGCTCTGGCGCTGACCGGGTGCTCGGGAGACCCGGGCGGCGGCGGCCCGGCCTCTTCCGCGGCGGCGTCCTCCCCGGAGGCCTCCGGGGCGGAGGCCTCCGGGGCGGAGGCCTCCGGGGCGGTGGAACCCGGGGCGCCAGCATCCGGGACGACGGCGTCCGGGGCCGCGAGCTCCCCGGCGGCGTCGGGGACCCCGGAGCCCGGCACCGCCGGGCCGGGGAGCGCCGCGCCCTCGGGCAACGACGTGGCCCCCTACGACGACACCGCCACCCGGGACGCCGCCGCCGCGTTCGGCTCCACCCAGCAGCTCACCGACTCCCTGGCGGGGACGGTCGAGGGGCCGCGACCGGCGACCACGGGACAGCGCCCGGTCCGTGCCGCTCCCGGCACCCCGGTGCAGGTGTTCACCGTGACCCTCACCAACACGGGCACCGACCCGGTCGACGCGGTGCCCTGGTCCTTCCCGGTGGCCGTCGCCGGCGACGAGCCCGCGGTGCCCGCCTACGACGAGTCGCTCGGCGTGCGGATGGAGACCTTCCCGACCATCGCCCCCGGCGGGTCCGCCTCGCTGGACGTCGCCTTCAGCGCGGCGCCCGACGCCGACCTCGCCGTGCGGGTCTTCGACAACACCACCCCCGACCACTACGTCGAGTTCACCGACTGACCCCCAGCGAGGGACCCCCATGAAGATCTCAGCTCTGCGCATCCCCGCCGCCCTCGCGGCCTGCCTCGCCGTCGTCCTCGCCGGCGCCCCGGGCGCGTCCGCGGCTCCGCCGTCCCCCGCGCCCGGCGTGGCGACGGCTCCCACGGCAACGGGCGGGACCGCGACGGCCACCGCCGCGGCGCCGCTCGCACCGGTCGACGACGCGGTGGCCACGGCCGGTCCGGGACGCACGGTCGCCGTGGACGTCCTGGCCAACGACGGGCTCCTGGACCCCGCCCGGGTGCGGCTGCTGCTCGTGGACCCCTCCGCCCCCCGGGGCGAGGACCCGCTCGCGGACGAGCTGCGCACGGACGCCGGGTCGCTGCGCGTCATCACCCCGGGCACGGCGCCCGCGGAGCTGCCCGAGGGCTGGCTGCCGCCCGAGCACCCCGTGCTCGCCCTGACCCCGGCGGAGGACGCACCGGCCGGTGCCGTGGAGGTCGGCTACGCCGTGCAGGACGCCGCGGGCGCCGAGGCGCGCGCGGTGCTCACCGTGGCCCCGGGAGGCTCCTCAGCACCCTCCGCCGCGGCGGAGCCCACCGGCGAGGCGCAGCCCACGATCGAGGCGGAGGCCACGAGCGAGGCGGAGCCCACCGCTTCGACGGAGCCCACGAGCGAGGCGGAGCCCACCGGGGAGGCGAGCACCGCGCCGGCGAGCGAGCCCACGGCGGACCCCCCGGACGGGCTGACGGCCGAGCCCTCCGCGGGGAGCCGTGCGGCCGCCGCGGAGGCCGCCGCGGACGTCCCGGTCGAGGTCCGGCGGGCCCTGGAGGCCGCCGCCGCCCGGGTGGCGGCCCGCTCGGGGGAGCCGACCGCCGGCATGCGCCCGTGGAAGGGCGGCTGGGAGTGGCCGCACCGGAACGGCGTCGTCCTGTGGCACGAGGCGCACGGGGCGCACTACGTGCAGCTGCGGGGCGCCATCGGCCAGAAGTGGCTGCGCTCCGGAGACGCGGACGTGCTGGGCTGGCCGCTCGGGGACGAGGCCTGCGCCCCGACCGGGTGCCGGCAGGCGTTCTCGGGCCACCGCACGATCTACTGGACGTCCTCCACCGGGGCGCACACGGTGAACACCCGGGGGGCGATCGGGCACAAGTGGATCCTCGGCGGGCGCGAGAGCGGGCTCTACGGGTACCCGACGACCGACGAGGTGTGCGGCATGGCCGGGGGCGGGTGCCGGCAGTCGTTCACGGGCCACCGCACGATCTACTGGACGTCCTCCACCGGGGCGCGCACGGTGAACACCCGGGGGGCGATCGGGCACAAGTGGATCCTCGGCGGGCGCACGGCCGGGCTCTACGGGTACCCGACGACCGACGAGGTGTGCGGGCTCGTCGGGGGCGGGTGCCGGCAGTCCTTCACCAAGGCCCACACGATCTACTGGAGCCCCGGGACCGGCGCGCGGGCCGTGAAGACCGGCGGCGCCATCGGGCAGCGCTGGATCGGGACGGGACGGGAGCGGGGGAGCCTGGGCTACCCCGTCACGGACGAGGTCGGGACCGGGACCGTGCACCAGAAGTTCCAGCGCGGCCTCGTCACCTGGAGCCGCTCCGCGGGGTCCCGGATCCACCTGTTCCGCGGGGAGTGCCAGAACCTCAACAACGGCCGCTCGGTGCAGCCGACCCGCAACGCGGGGCGGGTGTCCCTGACCATCGCCGAGGGCTACGGCCGGTCCGAGGCCACCTTCGTCAACTGCGTGCGGATCGGCGGCAGCTACGTCGAGGAGTGGCGCACGTCCGCCTACGTGGGCGCCAGCGGCTTCAAGCGCCCGGGGGTCCCCTCCGGGCACACGCAGTACCTGTACTCGCCGCAGGGCTCGTACTCGGTCACGGAGTCCTTCGGGGTCTACAACCCGGGCACCGCGCTGCCCTACCGCCCCCTCAACCCGAACTCCCGGTGGGGCGGGCGCCTGGGCACCCTGTACAACAAGTACTTCGAGTCCACCGGCTACACCTGGCCGGACGAGAACATGTGGTACTTCGCGCAGTCCGGGGACTACCGGCTGGGCGTCGTCATCAACTACAACCGCCCGCCCGACTCGCCGATCGTCCAGGGCAACGGCTTCGCGATCTTCCTGCACGCCAACAAGAAGCCCACCGCCGGGTGCATCGCCCTGCACGAGCACGAGGTCGCCCGGTACATGCGCACCGCGCGGCCCGGCGACCGGATCATCATGGGCGTCCGGGCGGACCTGTTCCGCTGACCGGGTGAGGCCGAGGGCCCGGCCACCGGCGGAAGGGGGGGACCGCGCGCCGCGCGGTCCCCCCCTTTCCGCCGTCCGGGCGGGAGACGGTCTACTCGACCGTCTCCTCCACGCGGGCCTGCCCGCGCCGGCCGAAGGCCCACAGCAGCAGCTCGCTGGGCACGGCGCGCAGCACCCGCACCGTGCCCGTCCGGCCCCGGCCCCCGCGCACGGCGCCGTAGGAGGGCGCGATGAGCACCACGGTGTCCTCCTCGTCCTTGAGCATGACCTTGGCCACGAGACTCAGGCCCTGCCACAGCGCCTGCTCCTCGTCGTGCAGCAGCGGACGGTCGTGCCACTCGGGCTGGGCGCGGCGGGCGTCCTCGTGGTGGACGAAGAACTCCACGGTGTTCATCCGCTTGTCCAGCGGGCCCAGTCGCGCCGGCGAGTACAGCGGCGGGTGCTCGACCTTGCGCACGAGCTCCTCCCACGGCTGCCGGGCCACGGCCTCCTCGGCGCGCCGGGCCCGGTCGCGCAGCACCGGCACCCGGGACAGGGCCCGGCCGGCCAGGACGTCGGGCCGGCCGTCGCGCAGCACGAGGTGCACGGCGAGGTCACGGGTGGTCCAGCCCTCGCACAGCGTGGGGGCGTCGGGGCCCAGCCGGCGCAGGAGCGCGGCGAGGTGCCGGCGCTCGACATTGGCGAAATTGGTCACGTGGTTCCTCCTCGTGGCCCGCCGACGGTCGGCGGTGCCGTCCCGGGGACCACGCTATACCGGGGCCCCGGGACCCGGAACCGCCCGCGCCGCGGCTCAGCCGCGGGGGACCGGCGGACCCAGGTGGAGCAGCACCGAGGTCACGGCCGCCACCGCGACCAGGCCCACCAGGGCGGCCAGCAGCGGGCTGCGCAGGGACCACGCCTGCACCCGCTCCGGCACGGTGGCCGGACGCTCGCAGCCCGGGGCCAGGCGCCAGCCGCCGGCGAGCCGCCCCGAGCGCTGCGCGCGGCGCTCGAAGGGGATCGTGGCCCAGGGGACGACGGCACTGGCCAGGCCCAGCACCCCGAAGCCCACGGGCCACTGCTGGTCCACCCACACGAAGCACGTCACCAGGCAGTAGCCGAGGAACACGACCCCGTGCAGCATCCCGAAGACCGGGACGAAGGCCTCGGAGACCCCCGTGTACTTCAGCACCATGCCGAGGATCAGCAGGGTCCAGGTCACCGCCTCCGCGAGGGCGAAGCGGCCGTAGAGCTCACGGGGGGTCATGGGGTGCTCTCCTGCAGGTCGGGTGCGGCGGGGTCCCGTCGGGATCCCCGGGACGGAGAAGAGGCCGGCACCGGGTGCCGCGCGGGCGTCCCGGGACCGGGGGGCCTCCTCGCCGGGCCGGGTGTCCCGCTCGAGGGCCCGCCCGTCCTCCGTCCCCAGGATGATATCGGCGTTCCGCGGGCCCCGCCGCATCGACGGGACCACTCGTGCCGAGGCCTCCGGCGCCCTCCCCGCCCCGGCCCGAGGACCGCCGGCCGCTGACGGCACGCCGGTGTGTGGCGCCCCGTGAAGTGGATCACGACAACCCCTGGTAAAACCACACGAACTCACATAAACTCAAGGGAACGCAGGGTCCCTACGTCGTCGCAGTTCGTGAGGTGGATGTCATGTTCGCAGAGGAGCGCCAGGCCGAGATCGCCGCGCTGGTGGGCACCACCCGCCGGGTCAACGGCGCCGAGCTGGCGCGCCGTTTCGACGTCACCATGGAGACGGTCCGCCGCGACCTCGCCGCGCTGGAGGCCGCCGGCCGGCTCCGCCGGGTGCACGGGGGCGCGGTGTCCGTGGACCAGTCCACCTCCGACGAGAAGGCCATCCACTCGCGCCAGCACCTCAACACGCCCGAGAAGCGGCGCATCGCGGAGGCGGCGTTCACCCTGCTGCGCAACAGCGGGGCCGGCGCGGTCGTCCTCGACGCCGGCAGCACGGTCGAGGCGCTGGCCGACCTCATCGTCCGGACCGACTCCAGCCTGGCCGACGGGCAGGAGCAGCTGATCATCACCCACGCCCTGCACATCGCGGCCAAGCTGGCCGACGCCAACGGCATCGGCCTCGAGCTCGTGGGCGGGCGGGTCCGCAAGCTCACCTGGGCCGCCGCCGGCGGACGGGCCGCGGAGCACTACACCCGGCTGCGCCCCGACCTCGCGTTCGTGGGCTGCAACGGGATCCACGCCACGTTCGGGCTGAGCACCCCCGACCCCATCGAGGCGGTCGTCAAGACCGCCATCATCCAGACCTCCCGGCGGGTCGTGGTCCTCTGCGACTCCGCCAAGCACGACCAGGAGACCCTCATGCGCTTCGCGTCCCTCGAGGACATCGACACCCTCATCACCGACCGGGCCCCCGGCCCCGAGCTGGCCGCCGCCCTCGAGGAGGCCGACGTCGAGGTGATCGTCGCGTGATCCTCACCGTCACCCTCAACCCGTCCCTCGACCGCACCGTGGAGCTCCCCTCCCCGCTGCGCCGCGGCGCGGTCCAGCGCGCCGAGGGCGCCCGGCAGGACGCCGGGGGCAAGGGCGTGAACATCTCCCGGGCCCTGCGCGTGAGCGGGGTCCCGACCCTGGCCGTGCTCCCCGGGGACCCCGGCGACCCGCTGCTGGCGGAGCTCGCCGCCGCGCAGGTCCCCTACGAGACCGTTCCCGCGGGGGCGCCGATCCGCTCCAACATCACGATCACCGAGCCCGACGGCACCACCACCAAGATCAACGCCCCCGGCACGCCGCTGCTCCCCGAGCACCTCGACGCCGTGGTGGAGCTGCTGGTGCAGCACGGGGCGGACGCCTCCTGGGTGGTCCTGGCCGGCTCGCTGCCGCCGGGCGCCCCCGAGGACGTCTACGCGCGGATCGTCCGCCGGGTCCGCTCGGCCCTGGCGGAGCGGGCGCCCCGGTTCGCCGTGGACACCTCCGGGGCCGCCCTCCGGGGCGCCACCGCCGCCGACGACGCCCTGCCCGACCTCATCAAGCCCAACGGCGAGGAGCTCGCCGAGCTGGTGGGGACGCACGACGGCGAGCAGCTCGAGGCCGCTCCCGAGCTCGCCGCCGCGACCGCAGCCGCCCTCGTGGCGCGCGGCCTCGGCGCGGTGCTGACCACCCTCGGCGCCGGCGGGGCGGTGCTCACCGCCGCCGAGGGCTCCTGGCACGCCGTCCACGAACCCGTGGCGGTGCGCTCCACCGTGGGCGCCGGCGACAGCTCGCTCTCGGGCTACCTCATCGCCCAGGAGCGCGGCGACGCGCCGCCGGAGTGCCTGCGGCAGGCCGTGGCCTCCGGCTCCGCGGCGGCCGCCCTGCCGGGGACCCGCGTCCCGTCCCTTCCCGAGACCACTCCCGAGGCGGTCACCGTGCGCGAGCTCTCCGTGCGCGCCGCCGCCGACTGACCCGCTCCACCTCATCCGCTCCACCTCATCCGCACCACCCGGGCACCGACCCGGCCGCTCAAGGAGGACACCGTGTCCGAGCTCATCACCCCCGACCTGGTCTCGCTCGACCGAGACCTGGGCGGGGACAAGGAAACCGTCATCGGTCAGCTGGCCGCCCTGGTGCAGCGCACCGGGCGCGCCGAGCAGCTGGACGGGCTGCTGGCCGACGCCATCGCCCGGGAGAACAAGACCGCCACCGGCATCCCCGGCGGCATCGCCATCCCGCACTGCCGCTCCGCGGCCGTCACCGAGCCGACCCTGGTCATGGCCCGCCTGGCCGAGGGCGTCCCCTGGGGCGCCAAGGACGGCCCCGCCGACATCGTCTTCTTCATCGCGGCGCCCGAGGGCGCCGACCAGACCCACCTGAAGCTGCTGGCCAAGCTCGCCCGGTCGCTCATGAAGAAGGACTTCGTCGCCTCCCTGCGCTCGGCCCGCTCCGAGCAGGAGATCGTGCGGATCGTCGACGACGCGCTGGGCCTGAGCCCGGCTACCGAGGACGGCGCGGCCGCCGGCGCCACCGCCGGCTCCACGGCGGCCGCGGCGGTGCCGGCCTCCGTCGAGTCCCGGCCCGGGACGCAGGACGCGCCGCCGGCCGCGGCGGAGCCGGCCCGGAGCGCACCGGCCGAGCACGCGCCGGACGCCGGAGCACCGGCGCGCCGGCGGGTCGTGGCCGTCACGGCCTGCCCCACCGGCATCGCCCACACCTACATGGCCGCGGACGGGCTGACCTACGCGGCCGAGGAGATGGGGGTCGACCTGCAGGTCGAGACCCAGGGCTCCGCCGGCTTCACCAAGCTCGACCCGGCCACGATCGCCGCGGCCGACGCGGTGATCTTCGCCACCGACGTCGACGTCCGGGACCGCTCCCGCTTCGCCGGCAAGCCCTACGTGGTCTCCCCGGTCAAGCGCGGCATCGACGAGCCCAAGGTCATGATCGAGGAGGCCCTGGCCAACGCCGAGAACCCGAACGCCAAGCGCGTGCAGGGTGCCGCCGGCGGCGCCGACGAGGCCGAGGCCTCCGGCGGCCGCGAGGGCTGGGGGACCCGCATCCGCAAGGCCGTGATGACCGGCGTGAGCTACATGATCCCGTTCGTGGCCGCGGGCGGTCTGCTCATGGCCTTCGGGTTCATGGTCGCCGGCGCGGACATCGCCAACATCGCCGACGACGTCCTGACGGGCTCGACCATCTGGAACCTGGGCGAGTTCACCCTCGCCCAGTACATCGGGGCCGTGCTGTTCAAGATGGGCAACCTGGCCATGAGCCTGCTCGTGCCCGCCCTGGCCGGCTACATCGCCTACGGGCTCGCCGACCGGCCCGGCATCGCCCCCGGCTTCGCCGCGGGCCTGGTCGCCAACTTCATGGGCGCCGGCTTCCTCGGCGGCATCGTGGGCGGCCTCCTGGCCGGTCTCGCCGCCTACTGGCTGGCGCAGCCGCGGCTGCCGCGCTGGCTCGGCTCGCTGATGCCCGTGGTCATCATCCCGCTGCTGGCCACCATCTTCTCCGCCGGACTGCTGCTGCTGGTCCTGGGCGGGCCGATCGCCACGTTCATGGCCTGGCTCACCGAGGTGCTCAACGGCATGACCGGCGCCAGCGCGCTGGCGCTCGGCGCGATCCTGGGCCTCATGATGGGCGCGGACCTGGGCGGACCGATCAACAAGGTGGCCTACACCTTCGCCGCGGCCGGCCTGGGTGCCGCGACGGCCGTGAACACCGCTCCGCAGGAGATCATGGCCGCCGTCATCGCCGCCGGCATGGTGCCCCCGCTGGCCATGGCGCTGGCCTCCACGGTGGCCAAGCGCTACTTCACCGTGGCCGAGCAGGAGAACGGCAAGGCCGCCTGGCTGCTGGGCGCGTCCTTCATCTCCGAGGGTGCCATCCCCTTCGCCGCGGCCGACCCGCTGCGCGTGCTGCCGGCCTCCATGGTGGGCGGGGCCGTGGCCGGCGCGATCAGCATGGCCACCGGCGTGACCTCGGCCGCCCCGCACGGCGGGGTCTGGATCCTGCCCGTGATCGGCAATCCGCTGATGTTCCTGCTCTCGGTGGTTGTCGGTACGGTGGTCACAGCAGGCATCGTCGTCGCCCTCAAGCACGTGGGCGGTGCCCACGGGCGCGTGGCGGACGCCACCCGCTCGCGCGAGGACGCCGCCGCCGTGCCGACCACCGCCTGAGCGATGCGCACGGGCCCCGGCCGGGGCCCGTGCGCTGACCGACCAGCTTTTTCTCGAGGAAGAGGAACACCATGCAGACACTGACAGGCGTGGGAGTGTGCGCGGGCCGGGTCATCGGCGAGCTCGTGAGCATGCCGAAGCCCGTCTCGGAACCGGCCACGGGCCTGAGCCTCCGGGACGAGGAGCCCGAGGCGGCGGTGGCGCGCCTGCAGGAGGCCGCGGCCGCGGTCAAGGCCGAGCTCAAGCGGCGGGCCGAGGCCGCCACCGAGAAGGACGCGGCGGACGTGCTGAAGTCCACCGCGCTCATGGCCGGGGACAAGGCGCTGCTGAAGAACGCGGCGAAGCTCATCACCGGGCGCGGGCTCGCCCCCGAGCGGGCCCTGTGGGAGGCGGCGAGCGACTACGCCGACCAGATGCGCGCCCTGGGCGGGTACATGGCCGAGCGCGCCGCGGACATCGAGGACGTCCGGGCGCGGCTCGTGTGCCAGCTGCAGGGCCTGCCCATGCCGGGCATCCCGCAGCGGGAGGAGCCGTTCGTGCTGACCGCGGAGGACCTCGCCCCGGCCGACACCGCCACCCTGGATCCCTCCCAGGTGCTCGCCCTGGTCACCTCCGGCGGCGGCCCGCAGTCCCACACGGCCATCCTCGCGCGCAACCTCGGGCTGCCCGCGGTCGTCGCCGCCCGGGACATCGCGGGCGTCCCGGACGGCACCGAGGTCTACGTGGACGGGGCCACCGGGGAGATCCGGACGGAGCCCGGCGCGGACGAGCTGGAGCTCGTCGAGGCCTGGGTGCGCAGCGCCGCGGCGCGCAGCGGCTTCGACGGCCGCGGCGTGCTCGCCGACGGCACCGAGATCCCGCTGCTGGCCAACGTGGGCACCCCCGAGGACGCCCGGGCCGCGGCCGCGGCCCGGGCCCAGGGCGTGGGGCTGCTGCGCACCGAGTTCTGCTTCCTGGGCCGGGACCAGGAGCCCTCGGTCGAGGAGCAGGTCGAGCAGTACACCGCGATCCTGGCGTCCTTCCCGGGCAAGAAGGTCGTCGTGCGCACCCTCGACGCCGGGGCGGACAAGCCGCTGCCGTTCCTCACCGACACCTCCGAGCCGAACCCGGCGCTGGGGGTGCGCGGCTACCGCACGGACCGCGCGGTGCCGGGCGTGCTCGCCCGGCAGCTCGAGGCGATCGCCCGGGCGGAGCAGGCCACGGACGCCGAGGTGTGGGTCATGGCCCCCATGATCGCCACGACCACCGAGGCCCAGGAGTTCGCCCGCATGGCGGCCGCCGCCGGCCTGCGGGTGCCCGGGGTCATGGTCGAGACGCCGTCCGCGGCGGTGACCGCCGACCAGATCCTGCGCCACGTGAAGTTCGTCTCCCTGGGCACCAACGACCTGACCCAGTACACGATGGCCGCCGACCGGATGATGGGCTCCCTCGCGGAGCTCAACAACCCCTGGCAGCCCGCCGTGCTGCGGATGGTCCGGAGCACCGTGGAGGGCGCCCGGGAGGCCGAGGCCGAGGGCGCCGGGCCGCGCAACGTGGGCGTGTGCGGGGAGGCCGCGGCCGACCCAGCGCTGGCCGTGGTGCTCGTGGGCCTCGGGGTGCACACCCTGTCCATGAGCGCGCGCGGGCTGGCCCCGGTCGCCGCCGTCCTGCGCAGCGTCGACATGGGCACCGCCCAGGCCCTCGCCGCGCTCGCCGTCCAGCAGCCCAGCGCCGAGGAGGCCGCCGCCGCGGTGCGCGCGGAGCTCAGCGTGCTCGCCGAGCTGGGCCTCTGACCGGCCGCCCACGCCGGCCACCACCACACCACCCACCGGGGCCCCGAACCCAGGACCCCGCACACCGAAGGAGAACCACCATGGCAGAACGCACCGCAACCATCGCATCCTCCGTGGGCCTGCACGCCCGCCCCGCCGCGATCTTCGCCGAGGCGGCCGGGGAGTACGACCTCGAGATCACCATCGCCGCCGAGGGCGAGCCCGCGGACGAGGCCATGGACGCCTCCAGCGTGCTGTCGCTGATGTCCCTCGGCGCCGGCCAGGGGGACAAGGTGGTCCTCCGCGCCGAGGGGGAGGGCGCCGAGGACGCGCTCGAGAACCTCGTGCGCATCCTCGAGACGGACCACGACGCCGAGTAGCCGGCCTCGCCGCACCGGCAGCCCCGGCGCCCGTCCACCCCCGGTGGGCGGGCGCCGTGCTGTCCGGGCGGGAGCCGCGCCGCGCAGCGCGGCGAGCACGGCTCAGAACCGGCTCGGGCCTGCGCGGTTAGACTGGCTCGGGCCGGTCCCCGCCGGCCCCGCGGCCGCCCCCGGCCCGGCACCCCCGACCCTTCCGACGATTGAGAGAGCCTTGCGAGAGTTCACCGCACGCTTCGCCACCGACCAGGAGATCGCCGACTGGGACGCCCACGTCACGGCGAACCCCCACGGCGGCAACCTGCTGCAGTCCGCGTCCTTCGCGGACGTCAAGGCGGACCACGGCTGGCGCCCCCTGCACCTCGTGCACGAGCCCGCCGGCGGCGGGAAGGCCTCCTACAACCTGGTCCTCGAGAAGACGGTGCCGGCCCTGGGCCGCCTGTGGTACATGATCAAGGGCCCCGACGTCGCCTCCGTGGACGACATCCCCGGGATCGCCGCCGCCAACGCCCGGCTGGTGGCCGAGCAGCGGCTGAACGTCTTCGCGATCAAAATCGAGCCGGACGTGCTGGACTCGGACTACGCGAAGGGCGTGCTCGCCCGCGCGGGGCTGAAGAAGTCCTTCGACATCCAGCCCAACGACTCGACCGCGATCCTCGCCACCGACCGGGACGAGGAGGCCGTCCTGAAGTCCCTGCACTCCCGCGGACGCAACGCGGTCCGGCGGGCGCTGCGCGAGGGCTGCACGGTCGAGCGCGTGGAGCTCACCGAGCAGAACATGCGGCGGATGTACGCGCTCATGGACACCGTGGGCCAGGGCGAGGCCAACGTGAACCTGCGCTCCTACGAGTACTACGCGAAGTTCTGGACCGCCTTCGAGCAGGCCGGCCAGGGCCGGCTCTACTTCACCTACGAGGACGGCGAGCCCTCCGTGGGCGCCTACGTGATCGCCTACGGGACGAAGGGCACGTACAAGGACGGCGGCTCCAAGCCCCGGCGGCGCCAGTACGGCGACTCCCACCTGCTGCAGTGGACGGCGATCACGGACCTGATGCGCGAGCACGGGATCGTCGAGTACGACTTCTGCGGCACCCCGCCCAGCGACCAGCTCAAGAACAAGGAGCACCCCTACTACGGGCTGGGGCTGTTCAAGACGAGCTTCACCAAGTCCGTGGTCGACTTCGTGGGCGTCCACGACCAGGTGCTGAGCCCGGCGAGGTACGCCGTGTGGACCAACGTGGCCGAGAAGGTCCAGCGCCAGCTGTGGGTCCGGCGCACGGGACAGCCCTTCTACTGATCCGCCCCCGCCCGACCGGCCCCGCCCCCCGCCCCAGGAAGGAGGAGCGCCGCGTGGTGACCGACCAGCGCACCCCTCTGCGTCCGTCCGCCGCCTACCCCTCCTCCGACGGCGGCGAGGAGCCCGACGCCTACGTCGTCGAACCGTTCGGCCCCGGCGGGGACACGACCCTCACCGGGGCCGCGCGCCCGGTCGCCCTCCTCGGCGCCGGGGCCCCGCTCGTGCGCCCCACGGAGGCGCAGGCCCTGCTGGCCCGGCGCCGGGCCGGCCACGCCGCCGCGGACGTGGTGCCCGACGCCCCGCAGCCGCTGCCCGTGCTCAGCACCCGCCTGATCCGCCAGTACGGGGCCACCCCCGAGCCGGAGAAGCGCCAGGAGCTGCTCTCCGCCGCGCAGACGGCGCCGCTGACCACGTCGGCCCGGCGCCGGCGCCGCACCGACACCGGCCCGGTCTCCCGCCCGGAGACCACGACGATCGGCCCCGTCCCGGCCCCGGGCAAGAGCGCCGACCGGATGCAGCGCGGCGCGTACCCCTCCACCCGCGCGCAAGGCACCCGGCCCGGCGGACGCTCCCGGCTGCGCTCGATGCTGCAGGGGGAGGCGGCCCCGACCGCCCCCATGCGCGTGGTGGAACGGCTCAGCGCCTCGCCCTTCGCCAACCTGCGCCGGTTCGGGGAGTCCACCGGCCGGGAGGCCCGGCGCACCCTGAACTTCGCGCTGCGGCTGGCGGAGACCATGTTCCACTACGGCGCGGACGCCCTCGACGTCGAGAACGCCATCATCGCGGTGTGCACGACCTACGGCGTCGAGAACGTCGAGGTGGACATCACCAACCAGGCCGTGACCATCAACTACATCGCCGACGACCGCACCGGCGGCGACGACACCCGCACCCGCGAGGACGTCTTCAACGACCCCGACACCAACAGCCACACGGTGATGCGGGTCGTGCGGTCCTGGACCGACAACTACGCCGGGCTCGCCGAGACCCACCAGCTGGTCACCGACATCACGGGCGGGGAGATGCCCCGCGGGGAGGCGGAGCGGCGGCTCGAGGCGATCAACGCCAAGCCCAAGCCCTACCCCCGGTGGATGGTGCGGACGGCCACGGTGGCCGCGGCGATGGCCATCACCGTGGGCATCGGCGGCGGCGTCCTGGGCGCGCTCGTCGCCGGCCTGTCCTCGGTCCTCAACCAGTTCGTCGCCCACCGGCTGGGCGCCTGGCGGATCCCGGAGTTCTTCACGATGGCCGCCCAGTCCGGGATCCTCACCACCATGGCGCTGCTGCTGTCCTGGTCGGGCCTGGAGCTGTCCCCGGGGCGCGTCATCGCGGGCGGGATCATCCTGCTCCTGCCCACCACCCGGATGGTCTCCACGATGCAGGACGCGATCAACGGATTCCCCGTCACGGCCGCCGGGCGCCTGCTGTCCACCTCCATGGCGTTCCTGGGCCTCGTGGCCGGCATCGCGGGAGGCATCTCCGTCGCCGGCTACGCGGGGATGCCCCGGGTCGACGTCTCGCAGAGCGCCTTCGACCCCGTGGGGCCGCTGACCAACGCGGGGTTCATGCTGATCGGCACCGGACTCATCGCGATCACGATGCAGGCCAAGCCCCGGCACGTGCTGTCCACCGCGGTGGCGGCCCTCGCCGGGCTCGTGGTCTACCACGCGGGCATGGCCGTCGGCCTGGGCGCCCGCCTGGACACGGCGCTCGCGGCGGTCGCCAGCGGGTGCGTGGCGACCGTCCTCGCGGCCCGGCACCGGATTCCCCAGCTCATCCTGGCGATCCCCGCGATGACCTTCCTGCTGCCCGGGCTGTCCATCTTCCGCGGGCTGTACACCATCACCGTGGAGACGGACACCTACGGGCCCGGCATCGTGGGACTCGTCAACGCCATGGCCTCCATCGTGGCCCTGGCCTCGGGCGTGGTGCTCGGCAAGTACCTCATGCGGCCCTTCGTGGGCCACCTCAACGGCACGAGCACGCGCCGCAACCGGCGCCGCTGAGCGTCCGGGCGGCGGCGGCCGGGACCGCTTCAGAGGATCTTGCCGACGGGCAGCTTCTTCTCCGCCTGGAACACGTCCTCGGTGCGGCCCCGCGCCCAGTAGCCGGACAGCGAGACCTGGTCGCGCTCCAGGCCCCGGCGCCCGAAGAGCTCGTCGCGCAGGGCCTTCATGGCCTCCCGCTCCCCGTGGGCGAAGACCTGCACGCCCTCCGGTGCCGCCGGCCAGCCGGCCACCTGCACCGCCCGCACGAGCGCGGGGACGCCGTCGGCCGTGTCCTGGCGGAACACCCAGCGCACCGCCATGCCGGCCGGCGCCGTCACGGGCAGGACGTCGCGGGGCGAGTCCACCTCCAGGACCACCTCGCCGCGCGCGGAGGCCGGCAGGGCCTCCAGGACCGCGAGCGCGGCGGGCATCGCGGCGTCGTCGGCGGCGATCAGGGTCCATGCCGCCTCCGCGGACGGCGTCCACCGGCCGCCCGGGCCCAGGGCGATGATCCGGTCCCCGGGCTCGGCGCGGGCGGCCCACGGCCCGGCCCAGCCCTCGTCGCCGTGCAGCACGAAGTCCATCCACAGCTCGGCGCGCTCCGGGACCCACCGCCGGATCGTCAGGTGACGGGTCACGGGCTGGTGCTCGGGCGGCAGGGACTCCTTGAGCGCCCAGTAGTCCGGGTTCCGCCCGGGGCCGGGGCGCCCGGCCACCGCGTGCTCGGTGGCCGGGTGGAGGAACACGAGCTTGACGTACTTCTCCGGCGGGTCGATGTCCTCGAAGCGCTCCGGCTCGTCGACGCCCAGGACGACCCGGACCATCGACGGGGACAGCTGCTCGCGCCGGCGCACCGTGAGGTTCAGCTGCGGCTTGCGGGGGCGTGCGGGAGCGGCCCCGGGCGTCGTCGTCATGCGCTCCACCCTAGCCGGGCCCGGGGCTCAGAGCCGCCAGTCGACCGGGTCCGTGCCCTGCTCCTCCAGGAGGTGGTTGGTGCGGGAGAACGGGCGGGAGCCGAAGAACCCGCGGGAGGCGGACAGCGGGGAGGGGTGCGCGGACTCGACCGTGGGGTACCCGTCCAGCCACTTGGCGGTGCTGCGGGCGTCGTTGCCCCACAGGATCGCCACGAGCGGGTGGTCACGGGCGGCGAGGACCTGGATGGCCCGCTCCGTCACCGCCTCCCAGCCCCGGCCGCGGTGGGAGGCCGGGGCGCCCTCGCGCACGGTGAGGACCCTGTTCAGGAGCATCACGCCCTGCCGCGACCACGCGGAGAGGTCCCCGTGCTCGGGCGGGTCGATGCCGAGGTCGTCCTGCAGCTCCTTGTAGATGTTCTGCAGGGAGCGGGGCACGGGGCGCACGTGCGGCTGCACGGAGAAGGACAGGCCCATGGCGTGGCCCGGGGTGGGATAGGGGTCCTGGCCGACGACCAGCACCCGCACCTGCGCCAGCGGGTCCTGGAAGGCCCGGAAGACCGCCGACCCCTCGGGGAGCGTGCGGTGCCCGTCGGCGTGCTCCTCGCGCAGGAACCGGCCCATCTGCCGGATCTGCGCCTCCACCGGGGCCAGGGCCTCGGCCCAGTCGGGGGCCATGATGGTGTCCAGGGGCTGGGGCTCGCTCACGGTGCTCCTCGGTGTCGGTATGGGCGTCGGTGTCGGCGTCGGTGTGGGTGTCGCTGCGCGTCGGGGTCGTGGCCGGCGGGGCCGGGCGGCGAGGTACGTCCCCGCCGGGCACCACTCTAGGCCGGTCGTGCGGGGCCGCCGGCCCCGGGAGGGCCGGGGTCGGCGTGCCGGCGGCGGAGGTCGCGGCCCTCCTCCACCAGCTCCTGCTCCTTCTGCCGCAGCTTCTGCGCGGCCCGGACGTCCCGCGGGGGCAGCCGCAGGTTCTCCTCGGCGGCGATCCCGGCCTGGAGCTGGCGGGCCCGTTCCGTCTCGGCGTTGAACTCCGCCCCGGCGAGCAGCACGGTGTTCATGATCCAGATCCACAGCAGGAGCACGATCACACCGCCGATGGCGCCGTAGGTCGCGTTGTAGCTGCCGAAGCTGGAGACGTAGAAGCTGAAGCCGGCCGTCGCGGCGGCCATCACCACGATCGCCGTCATCGAGCCGATGCCGAGCCACCGGAACCGGGGCTGGCGGACGTTCGGGGTCGTGGAGTAGAGCAGGACCACCATGAAGGCGAGCAGGGCCAGCATGACCGGGACCCGCGCCGCCTGCCACAGCCGCAGGGTGCTCCCGGGCAGGCCCACCAGCTCGCCGAGCCGCTCGGCGACCGGCCCGGAGAGCAGCAGGAGCAGCATCATGCCCACGGCCAGGACCACCAGCAGCAGCGTGACCCCGACCATCAGGGGGTAGAGCTTCCAGAACGGCCGGCCCTCCTCGACCTCGTAGATCCGGTTCATCGACCGGCCGAAGGCCCGGACGTAGGCCGAGGCGGTCCACAGCGCCCCGACCAGCCCGGTGACCAGCGCCGGCCCCGCCGAGGGGGATCCGGCCAGCTCGCGGACCGGGCCCTCGAGCACGGCGACGGCCTGCTCCGGCGCGCCGAACTCGTGCAGCAGGCGGAGGATGGTCTCGGCGGTGGCCTCGGCCTGGCCGACCACTCCCAGCAGGGAGACCACGGCGAGCAGGGCCGGGAAGATCGAGAGCACGGCGAAGAAGGTCATCACCGCCGCGGAGTCCGTGCACTCGTCGCGGCGGAACTCGTGCACGGTCCGGCGCAGGACGTAGCTCCAGGAGGGCCTGGTGATCTGCGTGGGCGAGGACGGCTTCTCGGCGCTGTCCGGGTCTCCGCCGGGGGCCCCCGAGGTATCGGGTTCGGCTGCCATGGGGCTCCTCCGCGTGGTCGGCTGCGGGCCAGGATACCGGGGCCACCACCGTCCCGGTGCGTTCGGTCCGGGGCGGGCAGGACCGGCGGGGGACTGGTTAGAGTGGGCGCATGAGCGCAACCGATCCCCGACCCGTCGCCGTCGTCACCGGGGCCACCGGAGGCATCGGCCGTGCGTGCGTGGCGGACCTGGCCCGGGACCACGACGTCGTGGCCCTGGGCCGCGAGCCCGCCCGTCTCGCCGAGCTGGCGGAGCTGCCCCACGTCACCGTCCGCGCCGCGGACCTCACCGACTTCGCCCGGCTGCCGGAGGCGCTGGAGGGCCTCGACCGGGTCGACGTCCTCGTGCACTCGGCGGCCCGCGCCGGTCGCACCACCGTGGCGGTGGCCTCGGTGGAGGACTGGCGGGACCAGCTCGAGCTCAACGTCGTGGCCCCCGCGGAGCTGACCCGGCTCCTGCTGCCCGCCCTGCGCGCGACCCGCGGCACGGTGGTGTTCCTCAACTCGGGCTCCGGGTTCACCGCACGGGCCGGGGACGCGGTCTACGCGGCGTCGAAGTTCGCGCTGCGCGCGCTCGCCGACTCCCTGCGCCAGGAGGTGGAGGCCGACGGCATCGTGGTCAGCTCGGTGCACCCCGGGCCCGTGGACACCCAGATGCAGCGGGACATCCAGGCCGGTCTGGGCAACGAGTACGTGCCCGAGCGCTACATCCGCCCCGAGTCCGTGGCCGCGGCGGTGCGCGCCGTCGTGGACGCCGGCGAGGACGCGCAGCTGACCACCGTCTCCCTGCGGCCCCGGGCCGAGTCCCGATGACCGGGGAGGACGCCGCTCCCGGGGAGCACACGGCGGCGGGGGAGCCGGCCGGGGACGACACCGCGGCGGGGGAGCAGCCCGGGGCGGACGCATCGCCCGCCGGGCCGCCGGCCGGGGCCGGCTCCGGGCTCGACGAGACCGACCGGGAGATCCTGGCGATCGAGAACCTGCAGTGGAAGTACCAGGGGGCCAAGGAGATGGAGATCCGGCGCCGCCTGGGGCTCTCCCCGACCCACTACTACCAGCGGCTCAACGTCCTGATCGACAGCCGCGCCGCCCTCGAGCACGACCCGATGCTCGTGGGCCGGCTGCGCCGGCAGCGCGGGGACCTCCGGTGAGCCAGTACCCGCGCGACGAGTTCGACGACGTCCCCGAGGACGGCCCGCGCCAGGGCGCCCACCGCGGACTGCGGCCGACCGCCCGGGTGGGCGCGGGGGAGCTGACCGCCATCGTCGTGGCGGGCCTGCTCAGCCTCGGCGTGGGGGCCTACGCGTTCCTGGAGGGCGCCCCGGACACGGCGCCCGCCCCGGCCGTCTCGTCCCCGCAGCCCTGACCGGCACCGCCCACCACCGGACGACCCGGGCACCCGAGCCCCGGTCCCCGACGCCCCACGCCCCGGAAGGAAACACCGTGCAGATCGCAGGCAGCCGAGTCCACCTCCGTGACTGGACCGAGGAGGACCTCGCCGCGTACGAGACGTGGATCATGCCGCCCGAGGGCGGCGGCGAGCACGAGTGGCAGCGCACGGACGGGCCCTTCTACCCGAACTTCACCGCGGAGGGCGCCCAGCGCTGGCTCTCCGCCCTGCGCGCGCACGTGACCGCGCAGGACTGGCCGGACCCGCGGGAGACCATGGTCATCGCGGACGCCGCCACCGGCCGGTTCATCGGGCAGGTGTCCTGGTACTGGTCGGAGAAGCCCACCGAGGACCCCGGGACCGGCACGCACCTGCTGCCGCTGCGCTCGCTGGGCATCACCGTCTACTCCCCGGAGCACTGGAGCGGCGGCTACGGCACCGAGGCGATGCGGCTGTGGATCGACCACCTCTTCGCCCGCTCCGACTCCCACCGGCTCGATCTCGAGACCTGGAGCGGCAACGTGGGCATGTGCCGGGTGGCCGTGAAGCTCGGCTTCACCGAGGAGGCCCGGATCCGCAGGGCCCGCAAGGTCGGCGGCGAGTACTACGACCGGATGATCTACGGCCTGCTGCGCGAGGAGTGGCAGGGCTGAGCGACACCGGCTCAGGGGGGTTTGCACTCTCCCCGGACGAGTGCCAAGATTGCGATTAGCACTCAGTCGTGCGGACTGCTAAGGGGTCGGTCCCCGGCCCGGCCCGGGCAGCCACCGGCACAGGAGTGACACCTCAACCACCACGGTGAGGTGCCGTGCGGCGTCGGGAAGAACCCGCCGCCGTGCGCGCCGTCCGTCGCGGGCACCGTGGAGGTCGACCGTTTGTCTACCGTCCAGGAGGGACGAAGTCACATGGCAAAGATGATTGCTTTCGACGAAGAGGCACGCCGCGGTCTCGAGCGGGGTCTGAACACCCTGGCCGACGCCGTCAAGGTCACCCTCGGCCCGCGCGGGCGCAACGTGGTCCTCGAGAAGGCCTGGGGCGCCCCCACGATCACCAACGACGGCGTGTCCATCGCCAAGGAGATCGAGCTCGAGGAGCCCTACGAGAAGATCGGCGCCGAGCTCGTCAAGGAGGTCGCCAAGAAGACCGACGACATCGCCGGCGACGGCACCACCACCGCCACCGTGCTGGCCCAGGCGCTCGTCAAGGAGGGCCTGCGCAACGTGGCCGCCGGGGCGGACCCGCTGAGCCTCAAGCGCGGCATCGAGAAGGCCGTCGCCGCGGTGACCGAGGAGCTGCTGGCCTCCGCCAAGGAGGTCGAGACCGAGGAGCAGATCGCCGCCACCGCCTCCATCTCCGCCGGCGACCCCGAGATCGGCCGCCTCATCGCCCAGGCGATGGAGAAGGTCGGCAAGGAGGGCGTGATCACGGTCGAGGAGTCCAACACCTTCGGCCTGGACCTCGAGCTCACCGAGGGCATGCGCTTCGACAAGGGCTACCTCTCCGGCTACTTCGTCACCGACGCCGACCGCCAGGAGGCCGTCCTCGAGGATCCCTACATCCTCGTGGTCAACTCCAAGATCTCCGCGGTCAAGGACCTGGTCCCCGTGCTCGAGAAGGTCATGCAGGCCGGCAAGCCGCTGCTGATCATCGCCGAGGACGTCGAGGGCGAGGCCCTGGCCCTGCTGGTGCTCAACAAGATGCGCGGCTCCATCAAGTCCGTGGCCGTGAAGGCCCCCGGCTTCGGCGACCGCCGCAAGGCCCAGCTGGCCGACATCGCCATCCTCACCGGCGGCCAGGTCATCACCGAGGAGGTCGGGCTCTCCCTGGAGACCGCCACCGTGGACCTGCTGGGCCAGGCCCGCAAGGTCGTCGTGACCAAGGACGAGACCACCATCGTCGACGGCGCCGGCACCGCCGAGGAGATCGAGGGCCGCGTGGCCCAGATCCGCGCCGAGATCAACAACTCGGACTCGGACTACGACCGCGAGAAGCTGCAGGAGCGGCTGGCCAAGCTGGCCGGCGGCGTGGCCGTGCTCAAGGCCGGTGCCGCCACCGAGGTCGAGCTCAAGGAGCGCAAGCACCGCATCGAGGACGCCGTGCGCAACGCGAAGGCGGCCGTGGAGGAGGGCATCGTCGCCGGCGGCGGCGTCGCCCTGATCCAGGCCGGTCAGAAGGCGTTCGACAAGCTGCAGCTCACCGGCGACGAGGCCACCGGCGCGAACATCGTCAAGGTCGCCATCGACGCCCCGCTCAAGCAGATCGCCATCAACTCCGGTCTCGAGGCCGGCGTGGTCGTGGACAAGGTCCGCGGCCTGGACCTGGGCCACGGCCTCAACGCCGCCACCGGTGAGTACGAGGACCTGATGGCCGCGGGCATCAACGACCCGGTCAAGGTCACCCGCTCGGCGCTGCAGAACGCGGCGTCCATCGCCGGGCTGTTCCTCACCACCGAGGCCGTCGTGGCCGACAAGCCGGAGCCCGCGGGCGCCGGCGCCGGTGCCGACGACGGCATGGGCGGCATGGGCGGCATGATGTGATCGACGGCTGACCCGTCGAGCGTGCGACCCACGCATCCGGCACGGGCCGGGCACCCCTTCCGGGGCGCCCGGCCCGTCGTCGTTTCCCGGCCCGCGGCGGGCGCCCGTTCCGCGGGCCGCGCACTTGGTGTTCAATCGAGTCACCACGCGGGGAGGAGCGGCCATGGACTTCGTCGACTGGGACCGGGTCCCGGTCCAGCTGGCCCTGGTGGTGGCGGCGTTCGGGCTCACCGCGCTCGTGGGCCTGGAGCGGCGGCTGCGGCGCAAGAGCGCCGGGCTGCGCACCCACGCCCTCGTCGGCACGGGCTCGGCCGTGTTCACGCTGGTCTCCGCCTACGGCTTCGGGGCGCTGCCGGGCATCGACGCCGGCCCGGACCCCTCCCGCGTGGCGGCCCAGATCGTCACCGGCATCGGCTTCCTGGGGGCGGGGGTGATCTTCACCAACCGGGACGTGGTGCACGGGCTGACCACCGCCGCGAGCATCTGGCTCTCGGCGGCCATCGGCATGGCCTGCGGGGCCGGGCTGGTGCCTCTGGCGATCGCCGCGACGGGTCTGCACCTGCTCTCCGCCGTGGCGCTGACGCCGCTGTCCCGCCGGCTGCCGCGCATGGTGGCGCCGCAGGGCCTGCGCCTGCGCTACGCGGACGGCCACGGGGTGCTGCGGGAGGTGCTGTCCGTGGTCGAGGAGCTCCAGCTCAGCGCCTCCGTGGTCTCCAGCCGCCGGATCGGCGGCCCGGGGCAGCCGGAGGTGGAGCTGCTGCTGCGGCTCGAGGGCAAGACCGACCTGCGCACGGCCGCGGTGCAGCTCTCCGGGATCGACGGGGTGCGCGACGTCGCACAGCAGCGTCTCGAGGACGACCCCGGCGACTGAGCGCGGTCCGGGGCGCTGCCGGGGCCGTGAAAAGATGGACGGCATGACGATCACTGCTGCCGCCGACGGCTCCGCCCTGGGCAACCCCGGCCCCGCCGGGTGGGCCTGGTACATCGACGACGACACCTGGCGGGCCGGTGGCTGGCCGCACGGCACCAACAACATGGGCGAGCTCAAGGCCGTGCTCGACCTGCTCGAGTCCACGGCCCACCGCCCCGAGGAGCCCCTGCGGGTGCTGTGCGACAGCCAGTACGTCATCAACTCGATCACCAAGTGGATGCCGGGCTGGAAGAAGAAGGGCTGGAAGAAGAAGGACGGGAAGCCGGTGCTGAACGTGGATCTCATGCGCTCCCTGGACGCCGCCATGGCCGGGCGCGACGTGCGCTTCGAGTGGGTCAAGGGCCACGCCGGCCACGAGCTCAACGAGGCCGCCGACGCCCGCGCCCGGGCGGTCGCCACCGCGTTCCAGACCGGGCGGCCGGCGCCGGAGGGGCCCGGCTTCCCGGGCGCCGGGAGCGCCCCGGCCCGGGCCGCCGGGAGCGCGCGGGGCCGCGCCGGCTCCGCGGACCGCACAAGCCCTGCGGGGCGCGCCGCGTCCCCGGAGCGTGCGGCCGCGGCGGGCCGCACCCCGGCACCCGAAGCACCCGAGGCGCTCGAGGACCGCCACGACCCGGACCTGCTGAGCGAGCTGCTCGCCCACGAGGAGGAGCTGGCCCGCGGACGGTCGGCGGCGGAGACCGTCCAGGCCCTCGAGCGGGACCTGCTGCGCCCGGAGGTCCGCGCCGACGCCGGCCGGCTCGGCCAGCTGCTCCACGAGTCCTTCGCCGAGATCGGCGCCTCGGGGACCTGGTGCTCCCGGGCCGAGGTCCTCGACCGGCTCTCCCGCGACCCGGGGCTCGGCCCGGTGGACGTGCACGTCCTGTCCGCCACCGAGCTCGGCCCCGAGGCCGTGCACCTCGTCTACCGCCTGGTCGCGGGGGACCGCACGAGCCTGCGCAGCTCGCTGTGGGTGCGGGAGGACTCCCGCGCCGAGCTCGGGCCCTGGCAGCTGCGCTTCCACCAGGGCACCGAGGAGTCCTGAGCGGCCCGCTCAGACCTCCGGGGCGTCGTCGGCCCGCTCGATGCCCGGCACCCGCACGGTCATCGTGGCCCCGCCGCCGGGCGTCTCGGTCAGGCGGACCGTGCCGTCGTGCTGCTGGACGATCGCGGCCACGATGGACAGCCCCAGGCCCGTGCCGCCGGTCTCGCGGGTGCGGGAGGAGTCGGCCCGGTAGAAGCGCTCGAACACGCGCTCCGCGTCCGGTCCGTGGATGCCGGGACCGTGGTCGCGCACCTGCAGGACGGCGTTGAAGTCCTCGTCCACCGACCGCTCCACCCCCACCGCGATCTCGATCGGGCTGCCGTCGGGGGTGTAGCGCAGGGCGTTGGTCACCAGGTTGGCCACGACCTGGCGCAGCCGCGACTCGTCGCCGTGCACCCAGGCCGAGACGGGCGCCGCGCCCTGCAGGCCCACGACCTCGATCCGCCGGTCCGGGTCCGAGGCGTGGGCGTCGCCGGCGGCGTCGAAGGCCAGGTGGAGCAGGTCCACGTCGACGTTCTCGGCGGGGCGCCGCTCGTCCAGGCGGGCCAGCATCAGCAGGTCCTCCACGAGCTGCGTCATCCGCTTGGCCTCGGACTCGATCCGGGCCATCGCGCTGCCCACGTCCTCCGGCTTCTGCAGGGCGCCGTGCCGGTAGAGCTCCGAGTACCCCCGGATGGTGACCAGCGGGGTGCGCAGCTCGTGGGAGGCGTCGGCCACGAACCGGCGCAGCTTGCCCTCGGAGCGGGTGCGGGCCTCGAAGGCGTCCTCGATGTGGCCGAGCATCGTGTTCAGAGACGCGGAGAGCTGGCCGATCTCGGTCTGCCGGTTGTATCCCTCCATGCGCTGGGAGAGGTCGCCCTCGGCGATCCGGGCGGCCGTCTGCTCCACCTGGTGCAGCGGGGCGAAGGCACGCGTGACCAGGACCCAGCCGACGGCCATCGCCGCGAAGAGGGTCGCCACCCCGAAGCTCAGCGTCAGCAGCGTCACCGCGCTGAGCATGGCGTTGGTGTCGTCGAGCGGCTCCGCGACGGCCACCACCAGGTCCAGCTGCTGCGGCTTGGCCGTGACCACCCGCCAGGTCCGGTCCGGGGCGCCCACGGAGCCCACGGTCGCCGCCTCGAGGGGATGGTCCTGGACGTGGTCGAGGTCGATCCTCGACAGGTCCGGGCGCAGCTTGGGCACGCCGTCCGGGGTGTTGACGGCCTCGGCCACCACGGTGCCGTCGGCGTCGATCAGATAGCCCGCGTGCGGGACCTGCACGCCCTCCTCGCCCTGCAGGTCCGCGACCAGCACCGAGGAGACCGTCCGGACGGAGTCGCGCAGCTCGCCGTCGATGCCGTTGAGCATCGAGGTGCGCAGCACCGAGATCGCCACGAAGCTGGTCACCAGGATGGACAGCGCCAGCAGCACGCCCGTGAGGACCATCAGCTGCGAGCGCAGCGACGCCGAGCGCCACCGGGAGGACAGGGTCTGCATCCCGGACCGGGTCAGTGGTGCTTGTGCGAGGACCGCAGCAGGTAGCCGACCCCGCGCTTGGTGTGGATCAGCGGCGGCAGCTCGGGGTCGTTGTCGATCTTGCGCCGCAGGTAGGAGATGTAGGACTCCACGATGGAGGCGTCCCCGTTGAAGTCGTACTCCCAGACGTGGTCGAGGATCTGCGCCTTGGACAGCACCCGGTTCGGGTTGAGCATGAGGTAGCGCAGCAGCTTGAACTCGGTGGGGGACAGGTCGATCTCCCGGTCGCCGCGGAAGACCTCGTGGGCGTCGTCGTCGAGGACGAGGTCGTCCACGCGCAGCCGCGAGTCGTCCTCCTCGGCGGGCTGGGTGCGGCGCAGGACGGCCCGGATGCGGGCGACCACCTCGTCGAGGCTGAAGGGCTTGGTGACGTAGTCGTCGCCGCCCACGGTCAGCCCGGTGACCTTGTCCTCCGTCTCGTCCTTGGCGGTGAGGAAGAGGATGGGGAAGTGCCGCCCGGCCGCGCGCAGCTTGCGGGTCACGGAGAACCCGTCCATGTCCGGGAGCATGACGTCGAGCACCGCGAGGTCCGGGTCCTCCGACTCCGCCTTGGCCAGGGCGTCACGGCCGTTGGCGGCGGTGACGACCTCGAAGCCGGCGAAGCGCAGGGACGTGGCCAGCAGCTCGAGGATGTTGGGCTCGTCGTCGACGACGAGCAGTTTCGCTTCGGGGTTCTCGTTCTTCACAGGCACCATTTTCTCGGAACACCCTGAAAGTCGTCTGAACGCAGTGCGCTGTTACCCGGGGAGTTCGCCGGAGGCGGCGAGGTCGGCGGCGTCGAGGATCCGGTAGGCGTAGCCCTGCTCGGCGAGGAACCGGCGGCGCTTGGCGGCGTAGTCGGCGTCCACGGTGTCCCGGGCCACCACCGTGTAGAAGGTGGCCGGGCGGCCGTCCCGCTTGGGCCGCAGCAGCCGCCCCAGGCGCTGGGCCTCCTCCTGACGCGAGCCGAAGGCGCCCGAGACCTGCACCGCCACGGAGGCCTCCGGCAGGTCCACCGAGAAGTTCGCGACCTTGGAGACCACCAGCACCGGCAGCTCCCCGGCCCGGAAGGCGGCGAAGAGCCGCTCCCGCCGGGCCGTGCTCGTGCTGCCCTTGAGCACCGGGGCGTCGAGCAGCGCGCCCAGCTCGTCGAGCTGGTCCAGGAACTGCCCGATCACCAGCACCGGCTCCCCGCGGTGGCGGGCCACCAGGCGGGCCGCGACGTCGAGCTTGTGCGGGGAGGAGGAGGCGAGGCGGTGCCGGTCGGCGTCCTCCGCGGAGGCGTAGGCCATCCGGTCCCCGACGGGCAGCTCCACCCGCACCTCGACGCAGTCCGCCGGGGCGATGTGCCCCTGGGCCTCGATCTCCCGCCACGGGGCGTCGTAGCGCTTCGGGCCGATGAGCGAGAACACCTCCCCCTCCCGGTGGTCCTCGCGCACCAGGGTCGCGGTCAGCCCCAGCCGGCGCCGGGCCTGCAGCTCGGCGGTCATCCGGAAGACGGGGGCGGGCAGCAGGTGCACCTCGTCGTAGACGATCAGCCCCCAGTCGTGGCCGTCGAGCAGCTCCAGGTGCGGATGGATCCCGCCGCGGCGGGCCGTGAGCACCTGGTAGGTGGCGATGGTGACGGGACGGACCTCCTTGAGCGCCCCGGAGTACTCGCCGATCTCGTCCGCCGTCAGGGAGGTGCGGCGCAGCAGCTCGGCCTTCCACTGCCGGGCGGAGACCGTGTTCGTGACCAGCACGAGCGTGGTCGTCGAGCTCGCCGCCATCGCCGCGGCGCCCACCAGCGTCTTGCCGGCGCCGCACGGGAGGACGACGACGCCGCTGCCGCCGGCCCAGAAGTTCTCCACGGCCCGGCGCTGGTAGGGCCGCAGCGCCCAGGCCTCGCCGGAGACGGGGTCCGTCTCCGTCAGGGAGATGGGGTGCGGGGTGCCGTCCACGTACCCGGCCCGGTCCTCGGCCGGCCAGCCCACGGTCAGCAGCAGCTGCTTGAGCTCGCCCCGGGCGCTGGCGTGCACCACGGCGGTCTCCCCGTCGATCCGCGGGCCCAGCAGCGGGGCGATCTTCCGGTGCCGGGCGATCTCCTCCAGGACGGGGGCGTCGTGGCAGCGCAGCACGAGCCCGTGCACGGGGTCCTTCTCCAGCACGAGCCGGCCGTAGCGGGACATCGTCTCGTCGATGTCCACGAGCAGGGCGTGGGGCACGGGAAAGCGGGAGCGGGTCAGCAGGACGTCCAGCACCTGCTCGGCGTCCAGGCCGGCGGCCCGGGCGTTCCACAGCCCCAGCGGGGTGATCCGGTAGGTGTGCACGTGCTCGGGGGCGCGCTCGAGCTCCGCGAAGGCGGCGAGCTCGCGGCGGGCCTCGTCGGCGTCCTCGTGGTCGAGCTCGAGCAGCACGGTGCGGTCGCTCTGGACGATCAGGGGTCCCATCAGCGCTCTCCTCCAGGATCGGTGCGGTCGGTGCGGTCGGGCGGGGGCGGGACGTCGTCCGCGCCGGTGAGGCGGGCCAGCAGGTCCTCGACCTCCTCGGCCGACGGCGCCGGGTGGCGCGGGGCGGGCACCTGCGGCAGCAGGGCCGGTCCGGCGGCCGGCGACGGTCCCGGCCGGGCGGCCTCCACCGCCGGTTCCGTGCCCGTGGCCCGCACGGCGGCGACGAGCTGCTCGAGGGTGCCCTCGCGCGCCGGCCCGGCCCGGCGCCGGCCGGGGCCCGGCTCGTCCCCGGTGACCACCAGCACCCCCGGGGCGGGCCGGTGCAGCGGGCGCCCGGCCAGGCGCGGGGAGCGGGCGAGGGCCTCGAGGAGGTCCTCCTCGCCCGTGAGCACCCAGTCGGCGCGGGTGATCCGGACCCGGCCGTGGTCCCGGCCGGCCTCCTCGACCAGGTAGGCCAGGGCCTGGGGCACCGGGCCGCGGCTGTGCTCGGCCAGCCACGCCAGGATGCTCGCCGGGTCCCACCCGGCGTCCAGGGCCCGGTGCAGGGAGCGCTCGGTGAAGCGGTGCCGGGCCGCCGGGCCGTGGCCCTCCTCGTCCGCGAGCTCGCCCAGGGCACGGGCCACGGGCGGGGCGAGGTAGCCGGTGGCCGTGGCGGTGAGGTCGCCCTGCAGCAGCACCGTCCGCGAGGGGGCGGGCAGCCAGCCGGCCACCGCCCGGGCGGCCTCCTCGGCCCGGCCCGCGGCGACCGCACGCCCGGCCGCGGTGAGGGCGTCGGCGCCCACGAGGCCGAGCTCGGCCGCCTCCGTGAGCATGCCGGGTCCCCACCGGTCCAGGGAGCGGGTCAGGCGCGGGCGCTGCCACCGGGCGAGCGCCAGGACGTCCTCGGGGCCGTGCCCGCCCGGCGCGGACTCGGCGAGGGCGGCGTGGGCCCGCAGCAGCGCCCGGCGCACCGGCGGGGCCTCCGGGGTGTGCGCCCCGCGGGTGAGGACCCCCACGACCGTGCCGTCGGCCAGGGGCAGGCCGACCGCGGAGGGCACGACGTCGGCGGCCAGCCACGAGCTCACGACGTGCAGCCACTGCTCGGGGCGCTCGGCGTCCTCGAAGGGCGCCGGGGCGGGCCGCCACGCGGAGGTGTCCGGATCGAGCACCACGAGCCCGGCGAGCTCGGCCAGGCCCAGGAGGCGCACGAGCTCGGCGTGCTCCAGGGCCAGGGCGGTGCGCAGGCGGCGCAGCTCGCGCACGCCGATCCCCCCGGCGCGCAGGGTGGTCAGGGGACGCTCGCGCAGCTCGGCGCGCAGCGCGGCCAGCCGGCGCAGCAGCTGCTCGACGGCCGCCGCGGCGGCGTTGTCCCGCAGCCGGTCGGGCACCCGCGTGCCCGGGGGCAGGGGCGCCCGCTGCGGGGACCGGGCCCAGGGGTCGCCCCCGCGCAGGGCGAGGCCGAACTCCCGGGGCAGCTCGACGTGGCGGGAGTCCACGGGGAGCAGGACGCCGCGGGCCAGGAGCCAGTCCACGGGCCGGGCGGCGGCGTCGACCTCCGGGTCCGGGCGGCGCAGCGCGTCCGGGAGCAGGCCCACCGGGCGGGAGCGGAACCGCTCGAGCACCTCCCGCACCGGCGCGGGCCAGCGCCCGATCTCCCCGGGAACCTCGGGGGCCGCGGGGGCCGCCGGCTCGCCGCCGCGCAGGCGTGCGGCCCGGGCCGCCAGCACCCGGTGCGGCCGGCCCAGCCCGGCGGGGTAGCGGCCCAGGGCCTCCGCCACCCCGGGCACGAGCCGCAGCGCGTCCCCGTCCCGGTGGACCAGGGCCAGCCGGTGCAGCCGGTCCCACGGCGGGGCGGCCAGCAGCGGGCCGGCGGGACCGTCCGGGGCGCCGAGCACCACGGCCCGCTCGAGGGCGTCCAGCTCCGGCCGGGAGAGCTCGTCGAGGGCCCGGCTCAGCCCGGCCCGGGAGAGCAGGGCCTCGGCGAGCTCGGCGGTCGTCGTCGTCCCGGGGCGCACGGCGTCGGGCCGCGCGTCGAGCAGCGCGGCCAGCTCACCGGGGGAGCGGGCCGCGAGGTCCCGGAGCAGTCCGTCCGGGGCCACGGGTCAGGCCCGGCGCCGGCGCAGCACGGAGCGCACCAGGGTGGCGCAGAAGAGCAGGAAGGCCACGGGCAGCACGAACCACGGGATCACCGTCAGCCCGTCCCACGGGTCCGCGCCGACGGCCTTGAGCACCAGCAGCAGCGCCAGGCACACCGCGCAGACCAGGCCCAGCACGACCGCGGCGGCGCCGAGGACGTCGACCCCGGGGCGGG
This sequence comes from Kocuria turfanensis, assembly GCF_001580365.1. Classification (NCBI taxonomy): domain Bacteria; kingdom Bacillati; phylum Actinomycetota; class Actinomycetes; order Micrococcales; family Micrococcaceae; genus Kocuria; species Kocuria turfanensis. Next base: position 3,250,232 of record NZ_CP014480.1, read on the forward strand.
GGGCGGGGCGGTCCTCGGGCGTGGCGGCGCGGTCGTCGTGGGAAGGCATGGGTCCAGAATAGCGAGCCGGGGACCCCGCCGTGACCGCGTCCGCGGGCGTCCCGGCGCCTGCAGCAGGGCTAGAATGGGAGGTTCCACAGGGGGGGCCCGGCAGCACGGACGGCGGGGCCGCCCTTCCACGAGGACGACGACGAGGGAGACAGCGTGCCCACCGGCAAGGTGAAGTGGTTCGATTCCAAGAAGGGCTTCGGCTTCCTGGCGACCGACGACGGCCAGGAGGTGTTCCTGCCCTCCTCGGCCCTGCCCTCCGGCGCCACCACGGTGAAGCCGGGGACGCGCATGGAGTTCGGGGTGGCCCAGGGGCGGCGCGGCGCGCAGGCGCTGTCCGCGCGCATCCTGGACCGGGCTCCGTCGATCGCCAAGAACGTCCGCAAACCGGCCGAGGAGATGGCGGTCATCACCGAGGACCTCATCAAGCTCCTGGACGAGATGTCCAACGGGCTGCACCGCGGCCGCTACCCGGACTCCGCGCACGGCCGCAAGATCGCCGCCATCCTGCGCACCGTGGCCGACAACCTGGACGTCTGAGCCGACCGGCCCGGGCCCCCGGCCCGGGCACCCCACCCAGCACTCACCACGAGGGAGACCAGCAGTGACCGAGGAGACCGTCCAGGACGCGCCCGCCGAGGCGGCCCCCGAGCCTCCTGCCCGCCCGGCGCGACCGGCCCGCCGCCGGGCCCCCAAGCAGGACGCCCTGCTGATCGCCGACGTCGCCACCGCCCGTGCCGGCGTGGAGCAGATCGCGGAGCCCTCGCAGATCGGCCCCGGGCACCGCGTGCGGGTCGAGGAGGACCGGCTGGTCGTCCACCTCTTCGAGTGCGCCCTGCCCGGCTACCGCGGCTGGAACTGGTTCGCGAGCCTCGCCCGGGCGCCGCGCAGCAAGACGGCGACCGTCTGCGAGGTCGGCCTGCTGCCCGGGGAGGACGCCCTGCTGGCCCCCGAGTGGGTGCCCTGGTCCGAGCGCGTGAGCCCCGAGGAGAAGGCCCAGGAGGAGCAGGAGCGCGCCGAGGAGGACGCCGCGGCGGCGCCCGCCGACCCGGCCCCCGGGACCGCCGCCGAGGAGCCGGCCGCGGGCGGCGACGGGTCCGGGTCCGGCCCGCAGGACGGGACCGGGCCGTCGCCGGACGGCGAACGGCCCTGAGCGCCCCGCGGGGCGGCGTCGCGGCCGCGGGCGCACCCGATCCCGCCCGGGGCATGTTCCGGTCCTTCCGCTTCCGCAACTACCGCGTCTGGTTCCTGGGCGCGCTGGTGTCCAACATCGGCACGTGGATGCAGCGCACCGCCCAGTCCTGGCTGGTCTTCGACGAGCTCTCGGACCACGACGCCACCGCGATGGGCGTGGTGACCGCCCTGCAGTTCCTGCCCCAGCTCTTCCTGGCGCCCTGGGCGGGGGTGCTCGCCGACCGGCTGGACCGGCGCCGCCTGCTGCTGTGGACGCAGACGGCCATGGCCGCGCTCGCGGCGGGACTGGGCGCGGCCGTGCTGGCCGGGGTGGCGAGCCTGGGGCTCGTCTACGCCTTCGCCCTGGCCCTCGGCGTCGCGTCCACCCTGGACGCCCCCGTGCGCCAGACCTTCGTCTCCGAGATGGTCGACGACGACTACCTCTCCAACGCCGTGGCCCTGAACTCCACGTCGTTCAACGCCGCCCGGATGATCGGCCCCGCCGCCGCCGGCGTGCTCGTGGCCTCGATCGGGTCCGGGTGGGTGTTCCTGCTCAACACGCTCACCTTCGGCGCCATGCTCGCCGCGATCCTCGCCATCCGCTCCGAGGAGCTGCGCGGGATGCCGCGCTCCGGGCGGGGGCGCGGGCAGATCCGGGAGGGGCTCGCCTATGTCGGGGGCCGTCCCGACATCGTGGCGGTGCTGGTGACGATCTTCCTCATCGGCACCTTCGGGCTGAACTTCGCCGTGTTCCTGGCCGCCATGGCCGGCCCCGAGTTCGGCCGCGGACCGGAGACCTTCGGGGCGCTCAACTCGATCCTCGCGGTGGGCACGGTGGCGGGCGCCCTGCTCTCGGCCCGGCGGCGCAGCGCCCGGCTGCGCTACGTCTACGGCGGCAGCGCCGTCTTCGCGCTCAGCTGCCTCGGGGCGGCCACGGCGCCCACCCTGACGGTGTTCGCGCTGTGGCTGGTCCCGTGCGGGCTGTCCTCCCTGACGATCATGACCACCGCCAACGCCTACGTGCAGTCGACCACCTCCCCGGTGATGCGCGGCCGGGTGATGAGCCTGTACATGGCCATCTTCATGGGCGGCACCCCGGTGGGGGCGCCCGTGGTCGGGTGGATCACGGACGCCCTCGGGGCGCGGTGGGGCATGGGCGTGGCCGTGGCCGCCGGGCTCGGCGGGGCCCTGGTCGGCGCCCTCTTCTGGCTGCGGCTGCGCGCCCGGGGCCCCGCGGCCGGGGCGGCGCCCCCGGGGGGAGCCCCCTAGCGTCCGCCGCCCGGCGCGCGCAGCCGGTCCACGACGTGGTCCACGCAGGCCAGCAGCCGCGCCACGTCGTCGGGCTCGATCGAGACGAACGTGGCGATCCGCAGCTGGTTGCGCCCCAGCTTGCGGTAGGGCTCCACGTCCACCACGCCGTGGGCGCGCAGCACGGCGGCCACGGCGGCGGCGTCCACGGTCGAGTCGAAGTCCACCGTGGTGATCACCGTGGAGCGGTCCTGCGGGCGGGGCACGAAGGGGGCGGCGAAGGGGGAGGCCTCGGCCCAGGCGTAGACCAGGTCGGAGGACTCCTTCGTGCGGGCCGCCGCCCAGGCCATGCCGCCCCGGCCGTTGAGCCAGCGCAGCTGCTCGTCCAGCATCACCAGCGTGGCCAGCGCAGGGGTGTTGTAGGTCTGGTCCTTCCGCGAGTTCTCCAGGGCCGTGGTCAGCTTCAGGAAGTCGGGGACCCAGCGGCCGGAGGCGCCGATCCGCTCGATCCGCTCGATCGCGGCGGGGGAGAAGGCCCCCAGCCACAGCCCGCCGTCGGAGCCGAGGTTCTTCTGCGGGGAGAAGTAGTAGACGTCCGCCGCGGAGAGGTCCGCGGCCATGCCGCCCGCCGCCGAGGTGGCGTCGACCAGCACCAGCGCCTCGTCCGCGATGCCGGCGGGCCGCACCACGGGGGCGGCCACCCCGGTGGAGGTCTCGTTCTGGGGCCACGCGTAGACGTCCACGCCGTCCTCCGCCCGCGGCTCCGGCCGGGTGCCGGGCAGGGACTCCACCACCGAGGAGGCCTCCAGGAACGGCGCGGCGTCCGTGGCCTGGGCGAACTTGGCGCCGAACTCGCCGAACACCAGGTGCTGGGCCTTGGCCTCGACCAGCCCGAAGACGGCGGCGTCCCAGAAGGCGGTGGCCCCGCCGAGGCCGAGCAGGACCTCGTGGCCCTCGGGCAGACGGAGGAACTGCGCCAGGCCCTCGCGCACCGAGCCCACGAGCCGCCGGACCGGTGCCTGCCGGTGGGAGGTCCCGAGCAGCCCCGCCCCGGCCCGGGCGACGGCGTCGACCTGCTCCGGGCGGACCTTGGAGGGCCCGGCGCCGAACCGGCCGTCGGCGGGGAGCAGGTGCTGGGGGATGGTGACGTGTGCGGACAACGGGTGCTCCCTCATGACGGACGTGCGGCGGGCGGCGGACGCGGCGGCCGTGCAGGGGCGTGCACGGCCGGGCCCCGGCCCATTCTGCCCCACCCGGGCCCGGTCCCCGCCGCCGTGGCCCGGTCCCCGCCGCGGCAGGGGCACGCGGACTAAGCTCGTGCGGGAAGACCGGACCGGGCGGGATCCCCGGGGACGGACGGCCGGACGAAGGATGACTGAGGCATGAGCGATCTGATCGACACCACGGAGATGTACCTGCGGACCGTGCTCGAGCTCGAGGAGGAGGGCATCACGCCCATGCGGGCGCGCATCGTCGAGCGCCTCGACCACTCCGGGCCGACCGTCTCGCAGACGGTGTCCCGGATGGAGCGCGACGGGCTGCTGACGGTGGGAGCCGACCGCTCCCTGGTGCTCACCGAGCTGGGCCGGGAACGGGCGGTGCAGGTGATGCGCAAGCACCGTCTGGCGGAGCGGCTGCTGGCCGACGTCATCGGACTGGACCTGGCGCAGGTCCACGACGAGGCGTGCCGCTGGGAGCACGTGATGAGCGAGCAGGTCGAGCGGCGGCTGGTGGACCTGCTGCACAGCCCCCGCTACTCCCCGTACGGCACGCCGATCCCGGGCCTGGCCGCACTGGGCGTCGGGGACAGCCCCTCGGCGGCGGGGCACCCCTCCCTGCTGGAGGCCGCCCGCGCGGACCCGGAGGGGACGCACACCGTGGCGCTGCTGCCGGAGGTGGTGCAGGCCGACGCCGCGCTGCTGGGCGTGCTGAGCGACGTGGGCGTGCTGACCGGGGCCGTGGTCCGGGCCCGCGTGGAGGGTCAGCGGGTGCGGATCGAGGTCGCCGACACCGGCCGGTCCGCGGAGATCGACCTGCGCACGGCCGGGGCCATCCGGGTCCTCGCCGCCTGAGCGCCCGCCGGGCCGTGCCCGCGTCCGGGGCACGTCGCGGCGCCCGGCGCGAGACCCGACCATCATTGTGGGGACGTTCACAAGGCACTTTCGGCCAGTCCGGCCGGATCGGAGCCCGTCAGCGGTGAACGACCTGGTGAGCGGCCGGATCCGAGGCGTCCGGACCCTCGCTCCACCGTGCGCCGCCGCCACGCACTGATAGTCGGAAACGACACAATCCGCGGGTTTCCATACCCTTCGAGATGCAATTCCGTGATCCGTCGTGATCAAAACGTGACACTTCCGTAACCGGTCATGTATTGTTCAACGCGTGCTGATCACTGGTCGGATCGGCATCCTCGTGCACATCGCCGAATTCTGCCGGTGCCCGGGGCCGATGCACAGAAACTGCTTGGCAGAAGCGGGGGAACCATTTCCGGTCCCGGTGATCCGGGGCCTTGGGGTTAAGTCGCCGGAGCGCATGCGCTCCGCGGCCGGGTGTCTCCCACCCGAATCCGACAGCTCACCTCGTAGGCAAAGGGAGGAACACACCCATGGCTATTTTCAAGCAGAACACTGCCCGCCACCGCGCCGAGACCTCCTCGAACGCCGTGCGCAACACCACGATCGCCGCCGCAGCCGGCGCCGCGATCGTCGGCTCCATCGCCCCGGCCCAGGCCTACGCCGAGGTCCCCGCGGCCTCCGGCGCCGCCTACTCGGCCCCGGCCCCGGCCCCGGCCGCCGCCTCGCTGGCCTCCTACACCTACCAGGCCCCCGTCGCCGCGCAGCCCGCGGCCCCGGCCTACCAGGCCCCGGCCCCGCAGCCGGCGGTCTCCACCGCGAGCGTGGCCCCGCAGGCCAACGCCACGACCGAGATCCCCGCGGCCGCCGGCGGCATCGTGGGCGCCGCCCACCAGGGCATCGGCTCCGGCTACGTCTACGGCGGCACCGCCTTCGGCGCCTGGGACTGCTCCGGCTTCACCCAGTGGGTCTTCGCCCAGAACGGCATCGACCTGCCCCGCACCACGTGGGACCAGTTCGCCGCCGGCACCCCCGTGGCCAACCCGCAGCCCGGCGACCTCGTCTCCCAGAACGGTGGCGGCCACGTGGGCATCTACATCGGCGGCGGCAAGATGATCTCGGCGCTGAACCCGACGCAGGGCACCCAGATCCACTCCGTCAACGCCATGCAGCTCGACGGCTACTACCGGATCGGCTGATCCGGCTCGCCTCCCGCGGTGATCCCAGGGTCGCTGCGGGAGGCACCCGGTCCGTCCCGGACCGCCGCGACCCGCACTCCCGGGTCCGCCCCGCACCCCCCGTCTTCCCGGGCTCGGTGCGCCCCGTCCCCCCCCGGACACCCCCTCCTCCGTTCGCCCGCCGTGCGCGGCCCTCCGCATCCGGAGCGCCGCGCTGCCGGAGATCGCATCACCCCGCGCGCCCTCGTGCGGGGTGATCCGTGCTGTCACCGCAGTCTCCCGGCAGGTTCGCCCGGCCCTCCAGAAAGCCTGCTGAATCCCCCCATGACTCGTGATCTGAACTCCTCGACCGGCGTCGGCTCCCTCCTCACCGGCAGGGCCCGCACCGTGGCCGCCGTCGCCGCCTTCTCCGGCCTGGCGCTGGCCACCACCGTCTCCGCGCACGAGGCCCCGGCCCAGGAGGCCGCCGCCGACGCCCCGCTGTCCGCCGTGGCCGCCGCGACCCCGTCCGCCGCCCCCACCGTCTCCCTGGCGCCGGCCGCCCACGTGACGAAGGCCCAGAAGGCGTCCGAGAAGAAGGCCGAGAAGAAGGCGGAGCCCAAGGCCCGCGCGACGGTCGAGCAGAGGACCGGGACGCCGGCCGCCCAGGCCGCTCCCGTCCTGCAGGCTGCTCCCGCCGCGCCCTCCGTGGTGCAGGCCACCCCGGCGCCGAAGCCGGCCGCCCAGGCCGCTCCCGTCCTCCAGCCGGCTCCCGCCGCGCCCTCCGTGGTGCGGACCACCCCGGCGCCGAAGCCGGTGGCCGCACCGACGACTGCCCCGGCCCCGCAGCCGGCCGCTCCCGCCGTCCAGGCCGCCCCGAAGCCGGCCCCGGCGCCGAAGCCCGCACCGAAGCCCGCCGTGCAGGCGGCCCCGGCGGCCGAGCGCACCGTCACGCCGCAGAGCTCCGCCTCCGGCAAGGGCGCCACCATCTCCTCGGCCGCCCTGGGCCAGCTCGGCGTCGGCCAGGACTGCACCGCCCTGGTCACCAACGCCCTGCGCGCCGCCGGCATCAACCACCACGGCTGGCCGGCCTCCTACCTGAGCCTCGGCACGCAGGTCTCCGCGGGCCAGGCCCAGCCCGGCGACCTCGTCTACTACGCCGACGGCGGCATGGGCATGGCCCACATCGGCGTCTACATCGGCGGCGGCAAGGCCGTGCACGGCGGCTGGAACGGCGGCACCACGGTCGTCGACAGCGTCAACGTGGGCTCCGGCCCGGTCTACGTCCGCGTGCGCTGACCGCACGCGAGAGCATCGGTTCGGGTGCGCGGTCCCTGGTCGGCCAGACAGGTTCCGCGCACCCGCTGCTCGTCCGGGCGGCCATCGGCCGCCCGCCCGCCGTTCCGGTGGCACGCCGCCGGCCCACCGCTGCCGTGCCACGCCGCCGGCGGACCGCCCGGACGCCCCGGCCGGGGCCCGGCCCGAGCCTCCCGGCGCCGATAGACTGGACCCATGGCCACCGACTTCAGCCGCAACGCCCGCACGAGCCTGGACCGTGAGTACGCCTACATGGCCTACGGCATGATCGGCGGGGCCGTGCCCGGGATCGTGGTCGGCTTCGTGGTCGCCGCGTTCGTCGGCCACGCCGCCATGTGGCTGTCCGTCTTCGGCGGCATCGGCATCGTGCTGGGCCTGCTCACCGGGATCCTGCTCCACCGGCGCCACCGCGCCGCGGGCGAGCCGCACGAGCCCCAGGGGAGCCCAGCAGCGCGGGAATGACGTGCTCCCGGAGCAGCGGCGCCAGGTCTGCCGGCAGCGCGGCGGGCGAGACGTCGTCCAGCGGCTGCCAGCGCAGCTCCTCGATCTCCGCGCGGGCCTCCGGGCGCCCGGTGAGGGGCGCGGTGAACACCGTGGAGCGCACCCACGTGGCGGCCTCGTTCGCGGCGGGGGCCTCGAACTCTCCCAGCAGGCGGAGCTGCCCGGGGTCCAGCACCAGCCCGACCTCCTCGGCCGTCTCCCGCACGGCCGCCTCGGCGGGGGACTCGCCCGGGTCGAGCTTGCCGCCCACCAGCATGAAGCGGTCCGTGCCCCGCTTGCGCACCGTGAGCAGCGCGCCGTCGTCGTCGCGCAGGCACACCGCCGTGATCGTGAGGACCTCCACGTCGGCGGGGGAGCCCCGGCCCGCGGCGGTGCGCAGCTGCTCGATCTCGCCCTCCAGGTTCCGGGCGGCGCGCGCTCCCCAGCGCCGCTGCGCGGCCGGCGTGCGGTAGACCGGCTGCCGGCGCCAGAGTCCCTCGAGCACCCGAAGCCGCCCGGCGGCGAAGTCGGCGTCGGGCACGTGCGCGTACTCCCGGCGCACGGCGGCGGCGTAGGCCGCGTACGCGTCCGGCGCCGACCCCAGCACGGCGAGGTCCGCGTCCAGCAGGAGCGCCCCGGGCAGGTCCCCGGGGGCGGCCGCGTGGTCGAGGGTGAGCAGGACCAGGCGCTGGACCTCGGCGACCACGTCCGGGGCCAGACCGGCCGCGGTCAGGCGCTCCCGGGCCAGCTCGGCGGAGTCCCGCTCGTCCTGCCCGGGCCTGCCGGCGTAGACGGCGTCGTGGAACCACGCGCCCAGCAGGAGGGCGTCGTGCTGCTCCCGGTCCAGCCCGGCCCCGGCGACCAGCTCCTCGAGGGCCTCGAGGACGGCCAGCAGGTGCGAGCGGCCGTGGTAGTGCCGGTGGGGCTCCCCCCACCGCTCGACGAGCTCCGCGCCGATCCGCGGCAGGCCGGGGAACCGGCCGTCCCACCGCCGGCGCAGCACCCGGCCGATCCGCTCCGGGCGCGCCCGGGCGGGCACGCGCAGACCGCTGCGCAGCAGCACCCGCGTGAGCTCACGGCCCTCGACCGGCCGGGCGCCCGCGGCCACCGCCGCGTCGTAGAGGCTTCCCCGCACGTCGTAGTGGTCCCGGTCGAACGCCCGCCGGGGCACGCCCAGCCGGTGCGCGAAGGCGTGCAGCTCCTCGTAGGAGGAGTCGGAGACCAGGTGCGAGAAGTGCGTCCCGTGGGCGGGCCACAGCGGCGGATCGATGTAGACGGGCATGCGACCGATCCTAGACGCGCACGGTTCGCGGGGTTCCCGGGCAGCACCTAGACTGTTCGGCGTCGCCCTCGTAGCTCAGGGGATAGAGCACGGCTCTCCTAAAGCCGGTGTCGTTGGTTCGAATCCAATCGGGGGCACCACCGGAACGCCCCGGACCGCACGGTCCGGGGCGTTCGGCTGCCCGGGGCCTGCCGCTCAGCGCGGCGGGTCCGCGGGGCGCTCCGGGTCGCCGGCCGGAGGCCGCGGCGCCCGGCGCCGCAGCGCCTCCACGGCCACCGCCACGGTGACCGCCAGCAGCAGCACCAGCAGCACCCAGCGCGCCACCACCAGGGCTGACGCCGTGGCCACGGCCGAGGCGTCGCCGGGGTCCGCGAGCGCGGCGTCGATCGCCGCGTTGCCCGCCAGGGAGACGGCCGCGAAGCCCAGCACGACCGCCGAGCGCAGCCACCGGCGAGCGCGCGAGGCCGTGTGGAGGGCGACGAGGAGCAGCCACGCCAGGCCCACGAAGAGCGGGGCCAGCAGCCCGGAGGAGCGGTGGACGGCCTCGTACTGGGCCCGTCCCTCGTCGCCGAGGGCGGCGGCGAGCCGTTGGGCGTGGGCCTGGTCGAACCCGCCGGGCATCCACTCGGGCAGGAGCAGGCCGTCCGCGACGGCCGCGCCGAACTGGGGGAGCACCCAGGCGTGCACGTACAGCCACAGCAGGGCGGAGACGCCCAGGGCCACCCCGACCACTAGCCCGGAGCTCGACCGGGCGGGCTCCGGGCGCAGCTCGCCGGGCCGCGCCTCGTGCAGCCGCGCCCCCCGCGGCGGTGCCGGAGCCGCCGCGCTGCCGTGCTTGCGTGCCTTCTGCGCCCGTGTCAGTCCCATGCCCCCATTATCCGGCCGGTGGCCGGGCGGGCGGTCCGGCTGTGCGTCCACCGCGGGGCGCCCGACCCAGGAGTAGGCTGGGGCCACCCGCACCGGTCCTCGTGACCCGCGGGAGAACGGTCCGGCCGACGACGACCGGGCGCGCGACGAGGACGACACGGAGGTGCCGGTCATGGAACTGTCCATCGGACTCCCGGACGGCCTGCTCATGCGGCTGACCGAGGGCAATGCGCTGAGGCTGTTCGAGAAGGACCACGAGACGGTGCGCCGCACGGTGGACTGCTCCGTGCTCGGCGGCGCCCCCATCACGGACCTGGTGTGGTCGCACAAGCTCTCGGCCGTGATCGTGGCGGTGCCGTCGCTGCACCGGCTGTTCCGCTGGGACCCGTACACCGACGTGCTGTACGGGTTCGCGGGCACGGGGGAGCCCGGGCGGCGGGACGGGGAGGCGGGGCAGGCCACGTTCGCGGCCACCGTCTCGATCACCGAGGACGGCAACGGGACCCTCTGGTTCGTGGACCGCGACTCCTCCTCCCTGCGCTGCATCGAGATCGACACGGACAAGCCCGACGGCGACCCGCGGGTCTGCACCGTGGTGGGCCGGGCGGGGCCGGGCTTCGCCGACGGGCCGGCGGACGTCGCCCAGCTGGACCACCCCGAGGACCTGCAGATCCTCTACGACGGGTCCATCGTGATCGCCGACACCGGCAACGACGCGATCCGCCACCTGGACCTGGCGGACCGGGAGCTGGACACCGTCTACGGCGGCGCCGAGGCCGGGGCCGCGGAGTTCGACGACGAGATCCGGCTGCAGCGGCCCGTCCGGGTGACCGTGGCCGACTCGGAGCTGTGGGTCGACGACGACAACGGGCGGCACCGGCTGGAGCTGCACTTCGTCTGAGCCCGGTCCCCACCCCGGCCCGGCTGTCACCGGCCCTCGGTAGACTGGGACGACGATGGACTACCTCTTCGACAACCCGCTCCTGCCCTCCTCCTCCGTGGCGCGCCCCGCCGCGAGCGCCGCCCCGCGCCGCGGCGCCGTTCCCGCGGAGGCCCTCGTGGAGGGCCTCAACGAACCGCAGCGGGCCGCCGTGGAGCACGCCGGCTCGCCGCTGCTGATCGTCGCCGGCGCGGGCTCCGGCAAGACCCGGGTGCTGACCCACCGGATCGCCCACCTGCTGGCCACCGGCCGGGCCCACCAGGGCGAGATCCTGGCGATCACCTTCACCAACAAGGCCGCCGCCGAGATGCGCGAGCGCGTCGTCGAGCTGGTGGGGGAGTCGGCGAAGTCGATGTCGATCTCCACGTTCCACTCGTTCTGCGTGCGGGTGCTGCGGCGGGAGGCCGCCAGCGTGGGCCTGAAGTCGACCTTCTCGATCTACGACTCCGCCGACTCGCTGCGGCTGATCACCCTCGTGGCCAAGCAGCACGACCTCGACCCGAAGCGCTTCGCGCCCAAGAGCATCCAGCACCGGATCTCCGCGCTGAAGAACGAGCTCGTCGACGACGAGACCTACCTCTCCCGCGTCTCGGAGACCGACCCCTTCGAGAGCGCGGTGGCCCAGGTCTACCGCGGCTACACCGAGCGGCTGCGCGCGGCCAACGCGATGGACTTCGACGACCTCATCGGCCAGACCGTGCACATGCTCCGGGCCTTCCCCCAGGTCGCCGAGTACTACCGGCGCCGGTACCGGCACGTGCTCATCGACGAGTACCAGGACACCAACCACGCCCAGTACGCCCTGGTCCGGGAGCTCGTCGGCACGGGCGCCGGCGCCGATCCCGGTCCCGGGGCGAACCCCGTGCCGCCGGCGGAGCTGACCGTCGTGGGCGACTCCGACCAGTCGATCTACGCGTTCCGCGGGGCCGACATCCGCAACATCGTCGACTTCGAGAAGGACTACCCGCAGGCGCGCACCATCCTGCTGGAGCAGAACTACCGGTCCACGCAGAACATCCTCACCGCCGCGAACGCGGTGATCGCCAAGAACAAGGCCCGCCGGGACAAGCGGCTGTGGACCGCCTCCGGCGACGGGGCGAAGATCACCGGCTACGCCGCGGAGAACGAGCACGAGGAGGCCCGGTTCATCGCCGAGGAGATCGACCGCCTCCAGGACGAGGACGGCTACCGTCCCGGTGACGTCGCCGTCTTCTACCGCACCAACGCCCAGTCCCGCTCCCTCGAGGAGATCCTCATGCGCGTGGGCCTGCCGTACAAGGTGGTGGGCGGCACCCGGTTCTACGAGCGCAAGGAGATCAAGGACGCCCTGTCCTACCTGCGCTCGATCGTGAACCCGGACGACGACATCAACGTCCGCCGCATCGTGAACGAGCCCAAGCGCGGCATCGGCGACCGCGCCGAGGGGGCCGCGGCCGCGCTCGCCGAGCGGGAGCGGATCTCGTTCATGGACGCCCTGCGCCGCGCCGACGAGGCCCCCGGGATGGCCACCCGCTCGCTGAACGCGGTCAGGGCGTTCGTCCAGCTGATGGACGACCTCGCCTCGGTCGCGGAGGCCTCGGGGGCCGCCACCGTGCTCGAGGCGGTGCTCGAGCAGTCCGGCTACCTCGCCGCGCTGCGCGGGTCCTCCGACCCGCAGGACGAGTCCCGCGTGGAGAACCTCGCCGAGCTCGTGGCCGTGGTGCGGGAGTTCGAGCGGGACAACCCCGACGCCGGGCTGCCCGAGTTCCTCGAGCACGTCTCCCTCGTGGCCGACGCGGACCAGATCCCCAACCGGCCCGCGGGGTCCTCCGAGGACGGGCCCAGCGCCGAGCAGATCGCGGCGGAGGTCGCCGAGGCCCGCGTCCAGGGCGTGGTCACCCTCATGACCCTGCACACCGCCAAGGGCCTCGAGTTCCCCGTGGTGTTCCTGACCGGCATGGAGCACGGGCTGTTCCCGCACCAGCGCTCCCTCACGGACGAGAAGGAGATGGAGGAGGAGCGGCGCCTCGCCTACGTGGGCCTGACCCGCGCCCGTGAGCGCCTCTACCTCACCCGCTCCGAGTTCCGCTCGATGTGGGGCCAGTCCCAGTACAACCCGGCCAGCCCCTTCCTCGACGAGATCCCGGCGGAGCTGCTGGAGTGGAAGCGGGAGGGGTCCTCGGCCCCGGCCTCCTGGGGCTCCTCGCTGCACGCCGGCGGCTCCGGGCAGCGGGACGCGATGCGCGGCTCGTACTGGGGCGCGGCGGCCTCCTCGAACGCCGCCTTCGAGCGGATGGCGCCGTCCCGGGCCGCCGCGGCGGGGCGGGTGCAGCCCAACAAGGAGATCCCGAGCCTGTCCGTCGGGGACACCGTGGACCACAAGGCCTTCGGCAAGGGGACCGTGGTGTCCGTCGAGGGGGCCGGGGACAAGACCGTGGCCAAGGTGCGCTTCGGCGGGGACGAGAAGCGGCTGCTGCTGCGCTATGCCCCCCTCACCAAGGTCGGCTGAACCAGCCGCCACAGGCCCACGGAGGCTCCCCGCGGCCCCGCAGCCGGCCGGGCGTGCGGACGCCCCGGAGGAACGGAAGAGCCCCCGGGTGCGGTGGGGCCCCTCGAGGGACCCCACCGCACCCGGGGGCTCGTCCACGCCACGAGGTCCTCGTGGCCGGCGGCCGCCTAGGAGGTCGGCGCCTTGACCGTGTAGATCGCGCCGGTCGTCACGTCCTCCTCCAGCGCCTCCAGCGTGCGTCCGCGGGTCTCGGGGACCTGGGTGTAGACGAACAGCAGCGCCAGCGCGCCGACCCCGGCGAAGAGGAAGAACGTCCCCGTGATCCCCACCGCGGCGACCAGGGAGGGGAAGTAGAGGGACAGGACGCCGTTGGCGACCCACAGCATGAAGACGGACACGCCGATCCCCACGCCGCGCATGTGCAGCGGGAACACCTCGGAGAGGTAGACCCACACGGCGACGTTGAGAAAGGTCTGCATGGAGCCGACGAAGGCCACCACCAGGGCCAGGATCACGAAGGGCCGCAGCGGGTTGCCCTCCTCCAGCAGCATCGAGGAGGCGCCGATCAGCAGGTGGCAGGTGGTGGTGAGGGTCAGGCCGATCATGAAGGTCTTGCGCCGGTCGAGCCGGTCCATGAGGTACAGGGCGATGAAGCCGCCGACCACGGCGATCACGCCGGGGGCGATGTTGGCGATCAGGGCCGCGTTCGCGCTGAAGCCCGACTCGATCAGCACGATCTGCCCGTAGTACATGATCGAGTTGATCCCGGTGAGCTGCTGGGCGATGCCCAGGCCGATGCCGACGAGCAGGATCCGGATCAGATTCTTGTTGGACAGGATGGCGGCCAGGCCGATCTGGTGCTCGGCGCGCTCCTCCTCCGCCACGTGCTCGACCTCGCCGAGCTCGGCGATCGCCCGCTCCTCGGAGCGCACGGTCTTGAGCACCTCGAGGGCCTCCCGGTGGCGGCCCTTCTCCACGAGCCACCGCGGGGACTCCGGCATCCGGAGCATGCCGATGAACAGGGCCACGGCCGGCAGCGCGGAGATCGCGAACATGACGCGCCAGACGCTCGGGGACTCGCTGAAGACGTTGCCGATGATCGCGTTGATCACGAACGCCGAGAGCTGGCCGATCACGATGGCCACCTCGTTGCGGCCCGCGATCGAGCCGCGGATCTCGTAGGGGGCCAGTTCCGCGAGGAAGACGGGCACCACGGCGGAGGCGCCGCCCACGGCGAGCCCGAGGCAGACGCGCCCGGCGACCAGCACCTCGTAGCTGGGCGTGAACACCACGATCATCGTCCCGACGAAGAACAGGACGGAGAGCAGGAGGATGGTCCGCCGGCGCCCCCAGGCGTCGGAGATGCGGCCTCCGGAGAGCGCGCCGACGGCGGCGGCGAAGACGAGCGAGCTGGTGACCACGCCCTCCGTGAACGGCGTCAGGCCGAGCTCCTCCGACATGGGACGCAGCGCACCGTTGATCACGCCGGTGTCGTAGCCGAAGAGCAGACCGCCGAAGCAGGCCACGATGGAGATGAGGCCGAGGCGCTTGCGATGTGGTCCGGAGGTCAGCGGAGGCAGCGCAGCCGCTGTCTCCCGTGGTGACGATGTGGCCATCGAAGGTTCCTTTGTTCGTGCGCAACCGGTGCGCTCTGCACAGTGGTGATCTCGCCGGGTCGACGCGTCCCTCACGGAGTGACGCACGTCTCACTGGTTCGGATGTCATTATGTTAGGACATATGCACGAGTCAGGAAACCCTCTCCGGGAAATTCCTGTGATCGGCGCAACATGTCGCCGCCGCCCCAGTCGTCCCCGCGGGCGCCGGGCGCGCCGGCGGCACGGCGTGCGGGGACGGCGGGCGCACCGGCGGAGACGGCCTCCGGCCGCACCACCCGGGACGGGGTGGCGGGCCCGGCGGTGGCGCCGGTCCCGCGCCGGAGGGGTCTAGACGAACAGGAGGACCACGACCGCCGCGGGGCCCGTCCAGCGCAGCGACCGGCCGGTGAGGTTGTGCACCATCCCCAGCAGCGTGCAGCAGACCAGCGCCGTGGCCGCGGAGGCCCACCCGCCCAGGACCAGGCCGGGCAGGGCGAGCAGGACCCCCAGGACCAGCCCGCCCACCGGGGCCGCCTGCGTCCAGCGACCGGGGCGGCGCAGCTCCACCGCCCGCTGCACGCACGTCAGCACGAGGGCCAGCAGCAGGGACCGGCCCACGTGGTAGGCCGCGAAGCCGACCATGCCCAGCCAGGCGCCCCCGCCGTAGTCGGCGTAGAGGTCGAGGTAGAGCTGGACCGGCTGGAGCCGCCACTGGCCCACGAGGAAGACCGGCAGGATCACCCCGAGCAGGACCGCCAGCACGAACAGCACCAGCGCGGTGGTGGTCCGCCGGTGGTCGAGGGCGGGGGAGGGCGCGGGGGGCTGCGGAGCGGCGGGGTCCGCCGCCCGGTGGCGCAGCCACGCCACGAGCCCGCGCTGGATCCCGAGCCAGACGGCGCCCAGGCACAGCCAGGCGAAGACCTGCCAGCCCAGGGGGTACACGTCGGGGATCTCCCCGGTGAGGGTGAGCACCGTGCCGTCGACCACGGCCTCCAGGCCGAGGGCCACGAAGGCGAAGGTCGCGATGGAGACGAGGAAGCCGGGGTCGGCGGGGGCGAACGCCCGGTTCTCGGGGGTGTCGACGGAGCTCATGGGGCCAGTCAATCAAGAAACGCCCGGGAACTCGTGCGCGGGCCCGGTTGTGGCCGCCGATTCAGCATGGACTACAGTCTCGTACAGGGAGTGCCCCGGCACGTCCCGCGCCCGGGAACGGCTCCGCGGAACGGTCCGGACGCATGCCTCAGGCCTCGGCCCGGGGATGTGCGGCGCTCCGTTCACCATCAGGTCGGAGGACGACCCGCCTACTGCCCGGGCCGTCGCCGATCCACGACTTCGACGAAGAAGGGCATTCACCCGTGGACCTGTTCGAATACCAGGCACGCGACCTGTTCGAGAAGCACGGCGTCCCCGTGCTCCAGGGCATCGTCGCGACCACCCCGGAAGAAGCAAAGGCCGCCGCCGAGAAGATCGGCGGCGTCACCGTCGTGAAGGCCCAGGTCAAGGTGGGAGGGCGCGGCAAGGCCGGTGGCGTGAAGGTCGCCAAGACCGCCGACGAGGCCTACGAGTACGCCCAGCAGATCCTCGGCATGGACATCAAGGGCCACACGGTCCACCGGGTGATGATCGCCCAGGGCGCCGACATCGCCGAGGAGTACTACTTCTCGATCCTGCTGGACCGCGCCAACCGCTCCTACCTGGCCATGTGCTCCGTCGAGGGCGGTGTGGAGATCGAGCAGCTCGCCGTGGAGCGGCCCGAGGCCCTCGCCCGCGTCGAGGTCGTCCCCACCGAGGGGATCACCGAGGCCAAGGCCCGCGAGATCGTGGCGCAGGCGAAGTTCGACGAGGAGACCGCCGCCAAGGTCGTGCCGGTCCTGGTCAAGCTGTGGGACGTCTTCAAGAAGGAGGACGCCACCCTGGTGGAGGTCAACCCGCTGGTCAAGACCGGCGACGGGCAGGTCATCGCCCTGGACGGCAAGGTCACCCTGGACGAGAACGCCGAGTTCCGGCAGGCCGACCACGCCGAGCTCGTCGACAAGTCCAGCGCCGACCCCCTCGAGGAGAAGGCCAAGGAGCACGACCTCAACTACGTCAAGCTCGACGGCGAGGTCGGGATCATCGGCAACGGCGCGGGCCTGGTCATGTCCACCCTGGACGTCGTCGCCTACGCCGGGGAGAAGCACGGCGACGTCAAGCCGGCCAACTTCCTGGACATCGGCGGCGGCGCCTCGGCCGAGGTCATGGCCGCGGGCCTGGACGTCATCCTCAACGACCCGCAGGTCAAGTCCGTGTTCGTCAACGTCTTCGGCGGGATCACCGCCTGCGACGCCGTGGCCAACGGCATCGTGAAGGCCCTGGAGATCCTCGGCGACGAGGAGGACAAGCCGCTCGTGGTCCGCCTGGACGGCAACAACGTCGAGGAGGGCCGACGCATCCTCGCCGCCGCCAACCACCCGCTGGTCACCCTCGCCGAGACGATGGACGAGGGCGCGGACAAGGCCGCCGAGCTCGCCCACGCCGCCAACTGATCCGCCGACCGGACGAACACTTCTAAGGAACGAACAGCAATGTCTATCTTTTTGAACAAGGACTCCAAGGTCATCGTTCAGGGCATCACCGGCGGCGAGGGCACCAAGCACACCGGCCGGATGCTCGCCGCGGGGACCCAGGTCATGGGCGGCGTCAACGCCCGCAAGGCCGGCACCACCGTGGCCCACCAGGACAAGGACGGCAACGACGTCGAGCTGCCGGTCTTCGGCACCGTCGCCGAGGCCGTCGAGAAGACCGGCGCGGACGTGTCGATCGTCTTCGTGCCGCCGGCCTTCACCAAGGACGCCGTGATCGAGGCCATCGACGCCGAGGTCCCGCTCGTCGTGGTCATCACCGAGGGCATCCCGGTGCAGGACTCCGCGGAGTTCTGGGCCTACGCGAAGTCGAAGACCGACGCGAACGGCAAGCAGACCACCCGGATCATCGGCCCGAACTGCCCCGGCATCATCACCCCGGGCGAGTCGCTGGTGGGGATCACCCCGGCGAACATCACCGGCAAGGGCAAGATCGGCCTGGTCTCCAAGTCCGGCACCCTGACCTACCAGATGATGTACGAGCTGCGGGACATCGGGTTCACCACCGCCATCGGCATCGGCGGCGACCCGATCATCGGGACCACCCACATCGACGCCCTCGAGGCGTTCGAGGCGGACCCCGAGACCGAGGCCATCGTGATGATCGGCGAGATCGGCGGCGACGCCGAGGAGCGTGCCGCGGACTTCATCAAGGCCAACGTGACCAAGCCGGTCGTCGGCTACGTCGCGGGCTTCACGGCCCCCGAGGGCAAGACCATGGGTCACGCCGGGGCGATCGTCTCGGGCTCCTCGGGCACCGCCCAGGCCAAGAAGGAGGCTCTCGAGGCGGCAGGCGTGAAGGTCGGCAAGACGCCGTCCGAGACCGCCCAGCTCATGCGGGAGATCTTCGAGGGCAAGTGACCCGGCGGGCCCCGGCCCGTCGACCGGCACACGGGAAGGCCCCGTCCACGATGTTCGTGGACGGGGCCTTCCCGTGTGCGCGGGCCCGCGCGGCTCAGAGCTCTCCGGTGAGGAACTGGGCGACGCCCCGGCCGAAGGACCAGTCCTCGCGGGTGTTCTCGGTGACGGAGACGATCAGGTCCTGCGGGTCCAGGCCGGTCCGCTGCTCGAGGCGGTCGGCCAGGGCCCGGTACATGGCCTGCTTCTGGGCCTCGCTGCGGCCCTGCTGGACGACCTGGACCACCACGAGGTCGTCGGTGCGGGCGAGGCCCAGGCCCGTGTCCTCGGCGATGATCTGCCCGGGCCGGTGCTCGGTGACGATCTGGTAGCGGTCCCGGGGCGGGGCGGCGAAGGTGTCGAGCATGACGTCCTGGACGACGTCGGCCAGAGCGCGGAGCTGCTCGGGGGTGCGGCGGTTCTCGGTGACGTCGATGCGCACGAGGGGCACGGCAGGGCCTTTCGGTCGGATGCTGCGGAAGGGCTCGGGGGCAGGATGGTCCCGGGCCGGACGGGGCGGTGGTCGGGTCGCCGCGCCGCTCCCGGCGGCGACGGCCCGGCCCCGGACGTGCCGTGGGCCCGGCTCCGTGCGGTCGGGGCTGTTCCACCATCACCCCGCCCGACCCGTTATGTCAAGACATACTTACATGCGTGTGCACCGGTCGGCGCGGACCGGCGGCGGCCCCGGTGCCGGCGCACCGCTGCGGGGCTCGGCGGTGCTGGTGCGGCACCGTGCGCGGAGGCCGCGGGACGCATAAGACGGTATGTCTTTACAAACTGACCTGGGTCGGTATTCTGGTTGTGATCCCGACCACTGATCGCCCCGTCGCCCGGACGACGGACCGTGGCGGTGACCAGGTACCAGAACCAGGAAGCAGGTCATCATGGCGCAGCAGAACGCGACCACCGCGACCGCCGGCGCGGCGGCACAGCAGCAGAACCCCGTGCTCATCGGCACGGCCCCGGACTCGTGGGGCGTGTGGTTCCCCGACGACCCGCAGCAGACCCCGTGGGAGCGCTTCCTCGACGAGGTGGCCGAGGCGGGGTACTCCTGGATCGAGCTGGGGCCCTACGGCTACCTGCCCACCGATCCCGCCCGGCTCGCCGACGAGCTCGCCCAGCGGAACCTGCAGGTCTCGGCGGGCACCGTCTTCACCGCCTTCCACCGCGGCGCCGACCAGTGGCAGGAGGCCTGGGAGCCCGCCCGGAAGGTCGCCGAGCTGACGGCCGCCATGGGCGGTGAGCACATCGCGGTCATCCCCGCCATGTGGCGCGACGACGTCACGGGCGAGGCGCTCGAGAACGAGCAGCTGAGCACCGAGCAGTGGAACGCCCTGTGCGAGGGCCACGACCGGCTGGGCAAGGTGCTGCGCGAGGACTTCGGTCTCCAGCAGCAGTTCCACTCCCACGCGGACTCCCACGTGTGCGGCCAGCCCGACATCGAGACGTTCCTGCAGCGCACCGATCCCGAGCTCGTGACCCTGTGCCTGGACACCGGCCACGCCGAGTACGGCGGGGCGTCCTCGGTGGACCTGATCCGCAAGTACCCCGAGCGGATCGGCTACCTGCACCTGAAGCAGATCGACCCCGTGGTCCTCGAGCGCGTGCGCCGGGAGAACATGACCTGGGCCGCCGCCAACCTCGCCGGCGTCATGGTGGAGCCCCCCGCCGGCCTGCCGGACCTCGCCGCGGTGACCGCGGAGGTCGAGAAGCTCGACCGGCCGATCTTCGGCATCGTCGAGCAGGACATGTACCCCGTCTCCTCCTTCGACGTCCCGCTGCCCATCGCCACCCGCACCCGCTCCTACCTGCTGGGCTGCGGCTCGCGCACGAGCGTCCGCTGACCCGCCCCGGCACCACAGACCTGGAGAACCGTCCATGAAGATCGCTCTCGACCCCACCCCGTTCCACCACTCCCACTCGCTGCTCGAGTTCCCCGCGCTCGCGGCCGAGCTCGGCTACGAGTACCTGCAGCTGACCCCGCACGCGGACTTCCTGCCCTTCTTCAACCACCCCAAGGCCGACGACCAGCTCGTCGCGGACCTGCGCCGGGCCTGCCGCGACGCCGGCGTGCAGATCGCCTCGGTGCTGCCGGTGCTGCGCTGGTCCTCCCCGGACCCGGACGCCCGGGAGGCCGCGGTGCGCTACTGGAAGCGCGCCATCCGGATGACCGTGGACCTCGGCGTGACCCAGATGAACACCGAGTTCCAGGGCCGGCCCGAGCTCGCCGAGGAGTCCGAGCGTGCGTTCTACCGCTCCGTGGAGGAGCTGCTGCCCATGATCGAGCGGGAGGGCGTGCACGTCGCGATCGACCCGCACCCCGACGACTTCGTCGAGCAGGGTCTCGCCGCCTGGCGCGTCATCCGCGGCGTGAACTCCCCGCACCTCGGCTTCGTCTACGTGGCGCCGCACACCTTCCACATGGAGGACGCCCCGCTCGAGATCATGGCCGCCGTGGGGGACCGGCTGCGGGTGGTGCACGTCGGCGACACCATGGACCACCACCGCTCCCACGGGCTGCGCTACATCACCAACCCGCCGGGCAGCGCGGCCCGGGTGCACCAGCACCTGAAGATCGGGGACGGCGACGTCGACTGGGACGAGTTCTTCGGCGGGCTCGCGGCCAACGGTTTCCTCGACCGCGAGGACACCGTGATGGTCTCCTCGGTCTTCGCCGAGAACGAGAACGCCGTGGAGGTCTCCCGGTACCAGCTGGAACAGATGCGCGAGCGCGCCGCCGCGGCGCAGAAGGTGGAGGTGAAGGCGTGAGCTACGACGTCGTGACCCTGGGGCGCATCAGCGTCGACATCTACCCCGACGACGTCGGGGTCGGCCTCGAGGACGTGACCACGTTCCGCAAGTACCTCGGCGGCTCCCCGTCCAACGTGGCCGTGGCCGCGGCCCGCCACGGCGAGTCCGCCGCGGTGATCACCCGCACCGGCGACGACCCGTTCGGCACCTACCTGCACCGCGAGCTGACCCGCTACGGCGTGGACGACCGGTTCGTCACGGCCGTGCCGGGACTGCAGACCCCCGCCACGTTCTGCGCGATCCGCCCGCCGGAGGACTTCCCGCTGTACTTCTACGGCCGGTTCCCCACGGCCCCGGACCTGCAGATCCGCCCCGAGGAGATCGACGCCGAGGCCGTGCGCGAGGCGCGCATCCTGTGGTCCACGGTCACCGGGCTGTGCCAGGAGCCCAGCCGCTCCGCCCACGTCGCCGCGCACGAGGCCCGCCCCCGGGAGCAGCTGCGCGCGGACCAGCACACGATCCTCGACCTCGACTACCGCCCGATGTTCTGGACCTCCGAGGAGGAGGCCCGGTCGCAGGTGCACGAGCTGCTGCAGCACGTGACCATCGCCATCGGCAACGACAAGGAGTGCGCCGTGGCCGTCGGGGAGGGCACCCCCGACGAGCAGGCCGACCGGCTGCTCGCGGCCGGCGTGCGCATCGCCGTGGTCAAGCTCGGCCCGGAGGGCGTGATGGCCAAGACCCGCGACGAGCGCGTGGTCTCCGCCCCGGTGCCGGTCGAGACCGTCAACGGCCTCGGCGCCGGGGACTCCTTCGGCGGCGCCTTCTGCCACGGCATCAACCAGGGCTGGCCGCTCGAGCAGGTGCTCGACTACGCCAACGCCTCCGGCGCCATCGTCGCGTCGAGGATCTCCTGCTCGGACGCCATGCCCACCCCCGACGAGGTATTCCAGCTGCTGCGCGAGCGCGGCCGCGCCGTTCCCGAAGGAGCCACCCGATGACGACCACGTCCCCCGCCGAGCTCGACACGGCCGATCCGCGCCGCTACGAGCACCTCTCCCGGATCCGGCTCGAGGACCCCCGGGCCGTCCAGCGCGCCGCCGACTCCCGGCGCCGCCACCCCGGTCCCGTGCACGGGCGGCAGAACTTCGTGGTCGCCGCCGACCACGCCGCCCGCGGCGCCCTCAGGGTGCGCGGCGAGCACGACGCCATGGCCGACCGGCGCAGCCTGCTCGACCGGCTGCAGATCGCCCTGGCGAACCCCCAGGTGGACGGCGTCCTCGCCTCCCCGGACGTGCTCGACGACCTGCTGCTGCTCGGGGCCCTCGACGGCAAGCTCGTCTTCGGCTCCATGAACCGCGGCGGCCTGCCGGGCCTGGTCAACGAGATCGACGACCGCTTCACCGGGCACACCGCCGAGGCGCTGAACAAGGTCGGCGCCGACGGCGGCAAGATGCTCACCCGCATCTGCTTCGAGGACCCGCACACCACCTCCGTCCTGGAGAACACCGCCAAGGCCGTCGACTCCCTGGCCGCCCTGGGCCTCATCGCGATGGTCGAGCCGTTCATCTCCCGGATCACCGACCGCGGGATCGTCAACGACCTCTCCGCCGACGCCGTGATCCGGTCCGTGGCCATCGCCCAGGGGCTCGGCGGCACGTCGGCGCACACCTGGATGAAGCTGCCCGTGGTGGAGGAGATGGAGCGGGTCATGGCGGCCACCACCCTGCCCACCGTCCTGCTGGGCGGGGACCCGAGCGGGCGGCCGGACGAGGTCTTCGCGACCTGGGAGGCCGCGCTGGCCCTGCCCGGCGTCCAGGGCCTCACCGTCGGGCGCACCCTGCTGTACCCGGAGGACGGCGACGTCGCCGGCGCCGTCGCCACCGCAGCCTCCCTGCTGAAGGGCCACCCCGTCGAGGAAGGAGCCGCCCGATGAGCACCCGCACCCTCTCCGTCTCCCAGGCGCTCGTCGCGTTCCTGGCCAACCAGTGGACCGTGGACCGGATCGGCGCCGAGGAGTACCGGCAGCGCACGATCCCGGGCATGTTCGGCATCTTCGGGCACGGCAACGTGGCCGGCGTGGGCCAGGCGCTCAAGCAGTTCCAGGCCGAGGACCCCACGGTCATGCCCTACTACCAGGGCCGCAACGAGCAGGCCCAGGTGCACCAGGCCGTCGGCTACGCCCGGCACACCCGCCGCCGGGCCACCTTCGCGGTGAGCACCTCGATCGGGCCCGGGGCCACGAACATGGTCACCGGCGCCGCGCTGGCCACCACCAACCGGCTGCCGGCGCTGCTGTTCCCCTCGGACCAGTTCGCCACCCGCACCCCGGACCCCGTGCTGCAGCAGCTGGAGCGCCCCGACGCGGGCGACATCACGGTCAACGACGTGTTCCGCCCGGTCTCCCGCTTCTTCGACCGCGTGGTGCGGCCCGAGCAGCTCTTCTCGGCGCTGCTGTCCGGCATGCGCGTGCTCACGGACCCGGCCGAGACCGGTGCGGTGACGATCGCGCTGCCGCAGGACGTGCAGGCGGAGGCCCTCGAGGTGCCCGAGGAGTTCCTCGCCCCCCGGGAGTGGCGGATCCGCCGCCCCGCCCCGGAGGAGGAGGACGTCCGTGCCGCCGTCGCGGCGATCCGCGCGGCCGAGCGGCCGGTCGTCATCGCCGGCGGCGGGGTGCACTACGCCTTCGCCACCGAGGCGCTGCGGGAGTTCGCCGAGGCCACCGGCATCCCCGTCGCCTACACCCAGGCCGGCGTGGGCGTGCTGGACTGGGACCACCCGCTGTGCCTGGGCGCCGTGGGCTCGACCGGCTCCACCGCCTCCAACGCGGTGGTCGCCGAGGCCGACCTCGTGATCGGCGTCGGCACCCGCTACGAGGACTTCACCACCGCCTCCCGCACCGCCTTCCAGCACCCGGACGTGCGCTTCGTCAACGTCAACGTCGCGGCCTTCGACGCCTACAAGCAGGGCAGCTCCGTGCCGATCGTCGCCGACGCCCGCAAGACCCTCGTCGAGCTGACCAGGGCGCTCGGCGGGTACCGGGTCGGCGGGGACCTGGCGGCGACCGTCGAGCGGGAGAAGCAGCGCTGGGACGCCACCGTGGACGCCGCCTTCGGCGAGCGGCACCTGCCGCTGCCCAGCCAGAACGAGATCATCGGAGCCGTCAACGAGGCCATGGACGACCGCGACGTCGTGGTGTGCGCCGCGGGCTCGCTGCCCGGGGACCTGCACAAGATGTGGCGGGTCAAGGACCCGTACGGCTACCACGTGGAGTACGCGTTCTCCTGCATGGGCTACGAGATCGCCGGCGGGCTCGGCGTCAAGCGGGCCGCGGTCGCCGAGGCCGAGCGGGCCGGGGCGCCGCAGGACGCCCGCGACGTCGTCGTCATGGTCGGCGACGGCTCCTACCTGATGATGCACACCGAGCTCGTCACGGCCGTGGCCGAGGGCCTCAACCTCGTGGTCGTGCTGATCCAGAACCACGGCTACGCCTCGATCGGCGCCCTGTCCGAGCAGCTGGGCTCCCAGCGCTTCGGCACGAAGTACCGCTACCTCGACGGCGAGCGGCACAGCTTCGACGAGGGCGCCACGCTGCCGATCGACCTCGCCACCAACGCCGAGTCCCTCGGCGTGCGGGTGCTGCGGGTCGAGTGCGGCGACGGCGTGATCGAGCGGCTGAAGGCGGCCGTCGAGCAGGCCAAGGCGGTGCCCGAGGGCTCCGGCCCGGTGCTCGTGCACGTCGAGTCGGACCCGCTGATCGACGCGCCCAGCTCCGAGTCCTGGTGGGACGTGCCCGTCACGGGCACCGCCACCCTCGCATCCACCCACGAGGCCTACGAGGTCTACCAGCAGCACAAGGCCCGGCAGCGCCCGCTGCTCGGCAACTGAAGGAGGAACCCCATGACACAGCAGACCCAGCAGCAGATCAAGCACGTCGAGCACTTCATCAACGGGGAGCGCACCCCCGGCACCGGGGACCGCACCCAGGAGATCTACAACCCCGCCACCGGTGAGGTGTCCGGCATCCTGCACCTGACCACCGACGAGGACCTCCAGGCCACGGTGGCCGCGGCCCGGAAGGCCGCCGACACGTGGGGCGACGTCTCCCTGGCCAAGCGCACCGCGGTGCTGTTCAAGTTCCGCGAGCTGGTGGCCTCCCACACCGACGAGCTGGCCGCCCTGATCACCGCCGAGCACGGCAAGGTCCTCTCCGACGCCAAGGGCGAGGTGGGCCGCGGCCTGGAGGTCGTCGAGTTCGCCTGCGGGATCGCCGAGCAGCTCAAGGGGGAGTTCTCCGACCAGTTCTCCACCGGCATCGACGTCTACTCCTTCCGTCAGCCCCTGGGCGTGGTCGCCGGCATCACCCCGTTCAACTTCCCCGTCATGGTGCCGCTGTGGATGGCCCCGGTGGCCATCGCCACCGGCAACGCGTTCATCCTCAAGCCCTCCGAGCGGGACCCGTCCCCGTCCCTGCTGATCGCGGAGCTGTGGCAGCGGGCCGGGCTGCCGGACGGTGTCTTCCAGGTCCTGCACGGCGGCAAGGAGGCCGTGGACGGGCTGCTGACCCACCCCGACGTCGACGGCATCTCCTTCGTCGGCTCCACCCCGATCGCGAAGTACGTGCACGAGACCGCCACCAAGCACGGCAAGCGGGTGCAGGCGCTGGGCGGGGCGAAGAACCACGCCATCGTCCTGCCCGACGCCGACATGGACTCCGCGGCCGACAACCTCACGGCGGCGGCCTTCGGCTCCGCCGGGGAGCGCTGCATGGCCGTCTCGGTGGCGGTGGCCGTGGGGGAGGCCGCAGACCTGCTCGTGGACAAGCTCGCCGCCCGCGCCCAGGACATCACCGTGGGCAACGGCATGGACTCCTCCTCCGACATGGGCCCGGTCATCACCCCGGCCTCCCGCGACCGGGTGGTGCGGATCGTGACCGCCGCCGAGGAGGCCGGCGCGGCCGTGGTCGTGGACGGGCGCGACCTCGTCGTCCAGGACCACGAGAACGGCTTCTTCGTGGGCCCGACCGTCCTCGACAAGGTCCGCCAGGACATGGAGGCCTACGAGGAGGAGATCTTCGGCCCCGTGCTGGTCGTGCTGCGCGTGGACAGCCTCGACGAGGGCATCGAGATCATCAACGCCAACCCCTACGGCAACGGCACCGCGATCTTCACGTCCTCCGGGGCCTACGCCCGCCAGTTCAAGCGGCGGGTGACCGTGGGCATGATCGGGGTCAACGTCCCGATCCCGGTGCCCGTGGCCTGGCACTCCTTCGGCGGCTGGAAGGCCTCCCTGTTCGGCGACCACCACATCTACGGTCCCGACGGCGTGCGCTTCTACACCCGCGGCAAGGCCGTCACCGAGCGCTGGCCCGAGCCGCACCACGCCTCCGGGGCGTCCTTCGCGTTCCCGTCCTCCGGGGACCACTGACCCGCACCCCGTTCCCGCGCTCCCGCCGGCCCCGCACCGGCGGGGGCGCGGTCCCGAACCACCCGTGCCCCACCGGGCAGATGAAGGAGACCGACCATGAACACCCCGCTGCGCGTCGCCGTCGTCGGCGCAGGACGCATGGGCGCCGACCACATCGAGCGCCTCCACCGACGGATCAACGGCGCCGAGGTCGCCGCCGTCGTCGACATCGACAAGCCCCGCGCCGAGGCGGCCGTGGCCCACATCCCCGGCGCCGTGGCCTACACGGACCTGCAGGAGGTCCTGGACCGGGGCGCCGTCGACGCCGTCCTGATCGCGACCCCCGGCTTCCTGCACGAGCAGGTGCTGCTGCCCGTCATCGAGCACGGCCTGCCCACCCTGTGCGAGAAGCCGCTCACCCCCGACGCCGAGTCCTCCTGGCGCGTGGTCCAGGCGGAGGTCGCCGCGGGCCGGCAGCTGGTCCAGGTCGGCTTCATGCGCCGCTTCGACGCCGGCTACCTGAGCCTGCGCCGGATGATCGAGGAGAAGACCTACGGCGAGCTGCTGACCCTGCACCACCAGCACCGCAACCCCACCACCCCGGCCGGGTTCACCAACGAGATGATCATCAACGACTCGGTGGTCCACGAGTTCGACGCCGTGCGGTTCTTCACCGGCGAGGAGATCACCTCCGTGCAGGTCCGGATCGGGCGCTCCACCCGCAACGCGCCCGCGGGCCAGCGGGACCCGCAGCTGGTGCTCCTGGAGACCGAGTCCGGGATCCTGGCCCAGGTGGAGGTCTACGTCAACGCCCAGTTCGGCTACCAGGTCGCCACGCAGGCGTCCTTCGAGACCGGCATCGTCGGCATCGGCGGCGACCAGGAGCCCTACGTGCGCACCGCCGGCACCTGGGGCGGGTCCGTGACCCCCGGCTTCGAGGAGCGCTTCGTGGAGGCCTACGACCGCGAGATCCAGGCCTGGGTCGACGCGGCCGCCCGCGGTGGGATCGGCGGGCCCTCGGCCTGGGACGGCTACGCCACGGCCGCCTGCTGCGAGGCCGGTGTCCGGGCGCAGGCGAGCGGGGAGATCGTCCCCGTGCAGCTCCAGCCCAAGCCGGAGCTCTACGGCGCCGGCGTGCCGGCCGGCGCCACCCGCTGACGACCGGCGCCACGGTGCCGGGGGCCGCCCGGCGGCCCCCGGCACGGCAGGACCCCCCGCGCGCGGGGGCGGGTCCTGCCGTGCTCTCCTGCGGGCCCCGTCAGGCCCCGGGGCGGGGCGGGGCCGTGGAGCCCCGGACGACCAGCTCGGGGCTCAGGAGGGAACACCCCGCAGGACCCCCGTTCCCGGCGATCCGCGCCATGAGCCGTTCGGCGGCCATCGCCCCGATCCGGGCGTTGCGGCTGTCGACCGTGGTCAGCTCCAGGAGATGGGTGGAGGCGATGGGGGAGTCGTCGTAACCGATCACGGAGAGGTCCTGCGGCACGCGCAGTCCGCGCTCGCGGGCCGCCGCCAGCGCGCCCATGGCCATGGTGTCGTTCGCGGCGAAGACCGCGGTGGTCTCCGGTGCCTCGTCCAGGAGCCGCGCCGCGGCCACGTAGCCGTCCTCCTCGGTGGTCGCCCCGGTCCCGGGAACGGTCCGCGGCGCCGGACCGGCCGCGGACATCGCCTCCGCGAAGCCCTCCGCCCGCAGGCGGGCCGCTCCGCCGCCGCCGGTGAGGTGGCCGATCCCGCGGTGGCCGAGCCCGAGCAGGTGCTCCGTCGCCCTGCGGGCCCCCAGCCGGTCGTCGTTCGCGACGACGTCGGCGCCGGGGACCACGGCCTGCCGGTGTCCCGCGACGACGACGGGCAGGCCCTCCGGGACGCGCATGGCCGCGCTCGGCTCGGTGGCGATGACCAGCCCGTCGACGCGCATCGACAGGAAGCCGTCCAGCGGGCTCGCCTCCACGTGGGCGTTGAGCGTGTGGTCGGCGACGGCGATCCGGAGCCCGTGCTCCGCCAGGCCCTCCTGCAGTCCGCGCAGCAGCTCCACGAACCACAGGTTGCGGTAGTCGTCGATCAGCACGCCGATCGTGCGCGTGGTGGCCCCGGCCAGCGCGGAGGCCGCCTGGCTGGGCCGGTAGTCCAGCCGCGCCATGGCCTCGAGCACCGCCGTGCGCCGGGCCTCCGACACGCTGGAAGAGCCGCGCAGCACCAGGGAGACCAGCGACTTCGAGACGCCGGCCGCCTGGGCGACGTCGTAGATGGTCGGGGCGCGGTGCGGGCGGGAGCTCATGGCCCCATTATCCGCCAGGGATTGTCCTGACATATGTCTTGACCCTGGGACAGGGCCACCTCTACGCTTCTTTGGAGCGCTCCAAAACCGGGTCCGGCTCCGGCCGCCCCTGCTCCGCAGCGCCACCCGTGTCCGTTCGACCCGTCAGGAGAGACCAGTGCCCGACAGCATCGGCGTCGCCGTCATCGGTGCCGGCATGGCCGGCCAGGCCCACGCGGCCGCCTACCGCGTGGCCCCCACGCTCTACGACCCCGTCCTGCCCCCGCTGCGCTATGTGGCCATCGGCGACGTCAACGAGCAGCTCGGCGGCCACGTGGCCCGCCGCTACGGCTACGAGAGCGCCGTCGGCTCCTGGGAGGCGGTCGCCGAGGACCCTGCCGTCGACGTGGTCAGCGTCGTGGTCGCCAACCGCTTCCACCGCCAGGTCGTCGAAGGACTGCTGGCGGCCGGCAAGCACGTGCTGTGCGAGAAGCCCCTCAGCGACACCCTCGACGACGCCCGCGCCATGGCCCGGGCCGCCGAGCAGGCGGACACGGTCGCCCGGATCGGCTTCACCTACCGCCGCAACCCCGGCATCGCGGCCATCCGCGACCTGATCCGGGACGGCACCCTGGGCAAGGTCCTGCACTTCAGCGGCCGCTACTGGACCGACTACGGGTGCAGCCCGAAGGCTCCCATGAGCTGGCGCTACCAGGGCGGTCCCGGCACCGGCGCCCTGGCCGACATCGGGAGCCACCTCTCCTACGTCGCGGAGTTCCTCTGCGGGGACATCCGCTCCGTGGCCGGCGGCCGGCTGGCCACCGCGATCCCCGAGCGGCCGCTGCCGCTGGGCGCCGTGACCGGACACCACCTGGTGGAGGTCGGCGAGGACTACGAGGCGGTGGAGAACGACGACTACGCCGCCTTCTCCGCCGAGTTCGCCCAGGGCGCCGGAAGCCTGGAAGTCTCCCGGGTGGCGGCCGGGCACCCCAACACGCTGACGTTCGAGGTGTTCTGCGAGAAGGGCGCGGCCCGGTTCGACCAGCTCCGGCCGGCCGAGATCGAGCTGTTCCTGCACGAGGGCCCCGAGGCCACCAACGGCTACCGCACCGTCAACCTCGGCCCCGGCCACGCCTATCTGAGCGCCGGCCTGGCCATGGACGCCCCGGGGGTCGGCTTCGGGCAGAACGACGCCTTCGGATACCAGGCCCGCGCCTTCCTGGAGGAGGTCGCCGGTCTCGACGTGTCCGATTCGCTGCCGCGCAACGCCTCCTTCGCCGACGGCGTGCACAACATGGAGATCCTGGAGGCCGCCGTGGAGTCGGCCGCCCACCACGGGAAGAAGGTCGTCCTGTGAAGCTCGGCGTCTACAGTGCGATCCTTCACGACCGCCCCCTGCCCGAGGCCCTGAAGGTCGTCGCGGACCTCGGCCTGACGGGCATCGAGATCAACACCGGCGGGTTCCTGCCGGCTGTGCACGTCCCGGACATGGACGAGATCCTCGTCAGCGACGCCGCCCGCGACGACTACCTGGCGATCTTCGAGGGAACCGGGGTCTCGATCGCCGGGCTGAACTGCAACGGCAATCCGCTGCACCCCAAGCCCGAGATCGGCGACAGGCACGCCGAGGACGTCCGACGTTCCATCCGGCTGGCCGCGCGGCTGGGCCAGGACCGCGTGGTCACCATGTCCGGGCTGCCTGGCGGCGAGCCCGGGGCCACGGTGCCGAACTGGGTCGTCAACGCCTGGAACTCCGGGGCCCTCGACGTGCTGGACCACCAGTGGGCCATCGTCGCCGACTTCTGGCGGGAGACCGACCGGATGGCCGCCGACCACGGCGTCAAGGTGGCCCTGGAGCTGCACCCGCAGAACGTCGTGTTCAACACCGCCGACGTCCGCCGGCTGATCGAGCTGACCGGCGCCACCCACGTGGGGGTGGAGCTCGACGCCTCGCACCTGTTCTGGCAGCAGATGGACCCGGTCGCGGTGGTGCGCGAGCTCGGCCCCCTGGTGTTCCACGCCGCGGCCAAGGACGTGCGGATCAACCCCGGCAACGCCGCGCTCCACGGCGTGCTGGACAACAGCTTCCGCCGGCTCTCCCCCGAGGAGGACCGCACGAACCTCGGCGGCGACGAGTGGGTCAACGAGTGGCCGAAGAACTCCGCGTGGGACTTCGTGGCCCTGGGGCGTGGCCACGACACCGCGTACTGGGCGCAGTTCCTCACCGCCCTGTACGAGGTCGATCCGGACATGGCCGTCAACATCGAGCACGAGGACGTCTCCCTCGGCCGGATCGAGGGTCTGGAGGTCGCCGCCGGCGTCCTGCGGGAGGCCGCCCGGGTGGCGGGCGTGCTGGGCCGACCCGGTCCTGTCCACGGCTGAGCGCCCTGTGGCAGAGCACACCGTGGCAGGGCCCCTCCGTGGTGGAGGGGTCCTGCCACGTCCGGGACGGCTGGGGACGACGAGGGGGAGGGGCGTCCCGGACTGACGCCGCCGATGCCGCGGCGGGCGGATGCGCACCGGCTCGCCAGCCTCACCCCGCGCGCCGGGACGCCGCCGTCCGGGGGAGCCGCCCGGCGACGTGCGCGGCGGTCCCGGGCGGGAGCCGCAGCGCACCGAGCAGGGGCGCCAGGAGCAGGACCGCCATGACGGCGAAAGCGACCCGGTGGGGGAACAGGTCGCCGGCCGAGGGCAGGGCCGGTGCCGCGCTCGCGGCCAGCTGCAGGACCAGCGCGCCCACGGCGATGCCCAGGCCGGTGGCCAGCTGCGCGCCGGTGGCGGACAGGGTGTTGGCCGAGGAGAGCCGGCCCGGCTCCACGTCGGCGAACTGCAGGGAGTTGTAGGCGGTGAAGCCGACCGAGCGCAGCGCCCCGCTGAGCAGCAGCAGAGCGGTCACGAGCCACAGGGGCGTCGCGGGGGCGAGGAGCAGGAACGCCGCGAGGCAGGCGGCACCACCGGCCACGGAGCCGAGGAGGACGGGGCGGAACCCGAACCGGCGCAGCAGCGGCGTGGTGGCCGGCTTGATGCCCACGTTGCCGAGGAAGACCGCGGTGACCAGCAGCCCCGACTCCACGGGCGAGCGGCCGAAGCCGTCCTGGAACAGCAGCGGCAGCAGGAACGGGACCGAGCTGACGACCGCGCGGTAGACCAGACCCCCCGAGTTCGCCGCCCGGTAGCCGGCGATCCGGTAGACGCGCAGGTCCAGCAGGGGGTGCGCGCTGCGCAGCAGCCACCGGACGGCCGCGACCCCGCTGAGCGCGGCCGCGCACAGCAGCCCGGCCCCGGCCGGGGCCCACCCCGGGTCCGCGACGAGCTGCAGACCGGCCACCAGCCCGAACACGGTGACCGTGGTCCACAGCAGGCCGGGCGCGTCCAGGGGCCGCCGCTCGGTCTCCACGTCCCGCACGAGCCGCAGCGCCGCCACCAGGGCCACCGCCCCCACCGGGACGTTGACCAGGAAGATCCAGTGCCAGCTCGCCCAGGAGGTCAGCAGCCCGCCCAGGAGCGGTGCCAGCACGGGCGCGAGCAGCGCCGGCCACGTGATCCAGGCGATCGCCCGCAGCAGGTCCCGCCGGTCCGTGGCCCGCAGCACCAGGAGCTGTCCGACCGGGACCATCAGGGCCCCGCCCAGGCCCTGCAGGGCCCGTCCGGCCACGAGGGCCGGCAGGCTGGTGCTGGCCGCGCACAGGACGGAGGCCAGGGTGAAGACGGCGATGGAGGCGCAGAACACCCGCCGGGCCCCGAAGCGGCCGGCCAGCCACCCGCCCACGGGGATGAAGGTGGCCACCGTGACGAGGTAGACGGTCATCGCGAGGCCGATCTCGGCGCTGCCCACGCCGAGATCGGCGGCGATGCGCGGAGCCGCCGTCACGAGGATCGTGCCGTCGAGGTGCTCCATGAACAGCACCCCCGCCACGAGCAGCGCGAGCCGGCGGCTCCACGGCCGGGCGGGCTCCGCGTCTCCCCGGCCCCTCCGGGGCCGCTCGCCCGGAGGCGGCGGCGCGGACGTGCTCAGCGCCCGAAGGGGAGGCGCGGGTCGATCGCCGCCTCGTCCCAGGTCCGGCGGATCCAGCCGTGGTGCGGGTCGTCGCTGATCAGCCACTCGCGCACCCGGCCGGGACCGGCCATGACGTTGAGGTAGTACATGTCGTAGCCGGGGGTCGCCATGGCCGGGCCGTGCCAGCCGTAGGGCACCAGGACCACGTCGCCCGAGCGCACCTCCGCGGCCACGTCGATGGGCCGGTCGTCGGAGGCGTAGACCCGCTGGTAGCCCATGGGGTCCGGACCGCCGTCCTCCGGGGCGGGCATGCCGACGGCGAGCTGCGTCTCGAAGTAGTAGATCTCCTCGAGGGCCGTCTCCCCGTCCTTCTCCTCGTCGTGCTTGTGCGGGGGATAGGAGGACCAGTTGCCCGCCGGGGTGAGCACCTCGCACACGATGAACCGGTCGGCCTCCAGCGCCGCGGGCGTGCCGAAGTTGTGCACCTGCCGGGAGCAGTTGCCCGCCCCGCGCAGCTCCACCGGGATCTCCGCACGGGCCACCAGCCGGGTCGGGTACTCCTCGCGCGCGGGGGCGGAGGCCACGGCCACCCGGCCGCCGGTCGCGGTGGACACGGTCAGGTCCCGGCGGATCCCGGTGTAGAGGACATCGGTGGGGCCCGCGAAGACGGACGGGCGCCCGGCGAGGTCGTAGGTCTCACCGCCGGTCTCGGCGGTGAAGCTGCCGGCCAGGGGCACCACGATGCGCTCCTCCTCGGCGGCGTCCAGGGTGATCCGGTCGCCCGGGCCGAGATCGGCCACGCGCAGGCCCGTGTGGGCCCAGCCGGGGACCTCGGTGGCGGAGTCGTGGCCGCCGAGGGAGACGAACCAGCCGTCCTGGGCGGCGGAGTCCTTGGGGTGGACCCATTCGGGGCGGGAGCTGTCGGTGCGCATGCGGTCGGTGTCCTCCGGTGTCGTCGGGCGGTGCTGGTCGGGCGGTGCTGGTCGGGCGGTGTTGATCGGGTGGTGCTGGTCGGTCGGTGCCGGTCGGGCCGTGCTCGGGGAGGAGCGGGCGTGGCCGAGCTCGTGGAGGAGCCGCGGGCCGGGGCGGCAGGATGCGGGGCGTGCGAGGCCCGGGCGGGGCCTAGCGCTGGACGAGGGTCAGCTCGAAGGTGTACTTGTCCGCCCGGTACACGTGCCGGCCGGTCTCCACGGGGCGGCCCAGATCGTCCATGGCGGTGCGGTGCATGCTGACCAGCGCGGCACCGGGGTCGACGCGCAGCTGCTCCGCCTGGAACGCGTCGGCCGAGACGGCGCCCACCCGCTGGTGGGCCAGCTGGAAGTTGACGCCCTGGCCGCGCATGAGGGAGTAGAGCCCCTCCTCGGCCAGCCGCTCCCGGCTGAGCTCGCACAGCGCGCGCGGGATCCAGTTCTCCATGAGCGCGAGCGGTTCCCCGTCCGTGCAGCGCAGCCGCACGAGGTGGTAGACCTCGTCCCCGGGCTGCAGGCCCAGCAGCAGGGCCACCTCCTCGTCGGCGGGCACCACGGCGAAGTCCAGCACGTCGGTGCTGGGCGCGCTGCCGCTGCGCCGGAGATCCTCGTGCAGGCTCGTCAGCTCGAGGGAACGGCGCACCTGGGTGCCCACCACCTGGGTGCCCACCCCGCGCTTGCGCACCAGCAGCCCGGCGCGCACCAGCTGGTCCATCGCCTTGCGCATGGTGGGGCGGGAGAGGTTCAGGCTGTTCGCCAGGTCGATCTCGTTGTCGAGCTTCGTCCCGGGCGGGAGCTCTCCGCTGCGGATCGCGTCCTCGAGCCCCTGCGCCACCTGATGGTAGAGCGGGACGGGGGAGGACTTGTCGACCGTGAGACGGAGTGGGCCGGACATGGTGTGCCTCCAGGGGTGGGCCGGGCGGGGACGGATGGCGCTGCTGTCCATTGTCCCCGGGGAGATGAGAATATGTCCATACATTTTATTGACATCTGTGACTGGTGTCACGGAGGCTGGACGGCGGAGCCTCGGGGCCGCGCTGACCGGCCCGGCCCGCTGCCCCTCCTCCCGATCCACCGCCCGGTCCCGCAGCCGGTCCTCGGCCCTGCACGAAGGAGCACCATGGAGCAGATCACCCTCGGTCTCGTCGGCGTCGGCCGCATCGGCGTCATGCACGCCGAGAACCTCGCCGCCCTCAACCGGGAGCTGAACCCGCGGGGGATCGACGTCCGGCTGGTGCTGACCGACGTCGCCGCCGCGCACGCCCGGTCGGTGGCCGAGCGGCTGGGGGCCCGGTTCCTGCCCTCCGCGGCGGAGATGCTGGCGTCCGGGGTGGACGGGCTGGTCGTGGCCACCGGGACGGCGACCCACCCTGGGCTGATCCGGGCGGGCGTGGACGCGGACGTGCCGGTGTTCTGCGAGAAGCCCGTGGCCCTGGACGTGGCGGACTCACTGCCCGTGCTCGAGCACGTCCGGGCGGCGGGCGGGACCGTGCAGATCGGCCACCAGCGCCGCTTCGACGCGGGCTATCTGCGCGCCCGGGAGGCCCTCGCGGCCGGCGAGCTGGGCTGGATCCACTCCCTGCGCGCCGTCACCTGCGACATGACCCCGCCCCCGGTGGAGTTCCTCGCCGCGTCGGGCGGGCTGTTCCGCGACTGCTCCGTGCACGACTTCGACATCCTGCGCTGGCTGACCGGCCACGAGATCGTGGAGGTCTACGCGAAGGGCTCCAACAACGGCGATCCCGCCATCGGGGCCGTCGGGGACGTGGACACGGCGCTCGCCGTGGTGACCTTCGACGACGGCACCGTGGGCACGGTCTCGGCCGGCCGCTACAACGGGGCGGGCCACGACGTGCGCCTGGAGATCCAGGGCTCCCGGGCCTCGCTGACCGTGGGCCTGGACGACCGGGCCGCGGTGCGCTCGGCCGAACCGGGCGTGACCTTCCCGGCCGGCGCCCCGCACCGGACCTTCGCGGAGCGCTTCGCCCCGGCCTACCGGGCGGAGATGGTCGCCTTCGTGGAGCTCGTCCTGGGCCGCCGGCCCAACCCGTGCCCCCCGGAGGACGCCGTGGCCGCCGCGCGGGTGGCCGACGCCGCCCAGGAGTCGCTGCGCACCGGCGTCCCGGTGCGGGTGGCCGCCGACCCGGTGCGCAGCGCCGGCTAGCACCGCCGGGCCGCCGCGGCGGCCCGCCGGACGGTGCCGCGGCCGGTGGGGTGCCGGTCCGGCCGCGGCGCCGTCCGCGCGGTCAGACCAGGACGATGGTGCGGTTGCCGGAGAGCACCACGCGGCCCTCGGCGTGCCACTTCACGGCCCGCGAGAGGGCCTGCATCTCGGCGTCGCGGCCGACCGCCACCAGGTCCGCGGGCGTGTGGGCGTGGTCCACGGGGATGACGCGCTGGGCGATGATCGGGCCCTCGTCCAGGTCGGGGGTCACGTAGTGGGCCGTGGCGCCCACCATCTTCACGCCGCGCGCGTAGGCCTGGTGATAGGGCTTGGCGCCCTTGAACGAGGGCAGGAACGAGTGGTGGATGTTGATGCACCGGCCCGACAGCTCGCGGGTCAGCTCGTCCGAGAGGACCTGCATGTAGCGGGCCAGCACCACCAGCTCGACGTCGTAGCGCTCGACCAGCCCGAGCAGCTTCGCCTCCGCCAGCGGCTTCGTCTCCGCGGTGACGGGCACGTGGTGGAACGGGACGTCGTGCCACTCGACGAGGCTCTTGTGGTCGAGGTGGTTGGAGACCACGGCCACGATCTCGATGGGCAGCTCGCCGATCCGGGTGCGGTGCAGCAGGTCGGTGAGGCAGTGGGAGAACCGGGAGACCATCACGAGCACCCGCGTCCTGCGCTGCGCCGAGACCAGGCGGAACCGCATGTCGTGCTGCTCGGCCACCGGGGCGAAGCCGTCCGTCAGGGATTCCACGGTGGCCGTCCCGGCCTCGCTGACCGTGTGGCAGCGGATGAAGAACTCGTCGGTGAAGCGGTCGGAGAAGTGCTTGACGTCGAAGATGTCGCAGCCCTGCTGCGTCAGGTTCGACGTGATGGCGCTGACGAGCCCGTGGGCCTCGGGGCAGTGGACGGTCAGGACGTGTTCGACGGTCCCCGGGACCTGGTCGGGCATGGCAGAGCTCCTCGGCGCTGGGCAGGTGGTGGGCCGCACAGCACGGCGTCGGCCGGTGCGGCCCTACGATCCTAGCCCGCGCGGCCGGAGGCGCGGGACGGCGCAGCGGGCTCGGTGCCGAGCCGGCGCGGTGTAGACCGATGGCCGCGGGAACGGGCGGTAGGAGTCCGCCCGGCGCGGGGAGAGATGCGCCTCGCTTCGGAGGACCCGCGGCCATCGGCAGGCGTTGCACGCCTCAACAGAGGAGAGCCGTGGGCTGAGCGGCTTTCAGAGCGCGGGCGCCGCAGACGGTGCACCCCCCAGTGCGTCCGAATCGGTCGTGCCCGCGCAATTTCCCCCATTGCTGTGGTTCTCACCACGATCGCAACTTTATCCGACCCGGCGCCGTGTCGGCACCCGCTGTCCCCAGGAAATCTCCAGGGAGCCGCGCCGAGGCCCCGCTGCCGGGCGGCGACGGGTCCGCTGCCCGCGCTCCCGGCCGGGCGCTCCCGCGGGAATTCGCGTCTGACCAGCATCTCCGGGCGCGGGGTCCGGCGCGGGCACCGCGGCACTCGCGCCGCGCTGTCCGCTCAAGTGGGGACAGCCAGGGGTGGCCCTCCGGGCGGACGCGTGGCGTCCCAGGCCCCGTCACGAGCCGCGTCTCAGGCCACGGTCGTGTTGAAGAGCAGGCCCAGGACGTAGGTGGCCAGGGCGGCCCCGTAGCCGATGGCCAGCTGGCGGAGACCCCGCTTCCAGGGGGAGGCCCCGGAGAGCAGACCGACCAGCCCGCCGGTCACCAGCAGGGCGAGGCCGACCAGCACGAGCGCGACGGCCATCGCCGGAAACCCCGTCAGGCCCACGAGGTAGGGCAGGATCGGGATGACGGCTCCCGAGGCGAAGAAGCAGAAGCTGGACGCCGCGGCTCCCAGGTCGGTGCCCAGGGCCACGTGCTCCCGCTGCTCGGGCTGGTCCTCGGCCGGGTCCTGGAAGGAGCGGGACGGGTCGCAGTCGCACTCGTAGAAGCCCAGGCGCTCCGCCGCCCGGTGCTCGGCGGCCTCCTCGCTCATGCCCCGGGCGCGGTAGATGAGCACCAGCTCGTTGGCGTCCAGGTCCAGGTTCGGGGCGACGTGCAGGGTCACCTGGGTGGGCTGGGAGGCGTCGAGCAGCTCCCGCTGGGAACGCACGGAGACGAACTCCCCGGCCCCCATGGACAGCGCCCCCGCGAGCAGGCCGGCGATCCCGGCGAAGAGCACCATCGCGGGGGACGTGCCGGTGGCGCCCACGCCCATGACCAGCGCGAGGTTGGAGACGAGGCCGTCGTTGGCGCCGAACACCGCCGCCCGGAAGTTGCCGGAGAGCTTGTGCCGGCCCTCGGTGGCCAGCGCCCGGACGATCTCCTCGTGCACCGCCTCGTCGGCGGCCATGGCGTCGGAGGCGTCCTGCTCCCCGTCGTAGGGCGAGCGGCTCTCGGCGCGCTGGAGCAGGGCCAGGACGAAGACGGAGCCGAAGTGGGAGGCGAGGAAGATCAGCAGCCGGGAGTACAGGGACGGGCGGGCGTCGGTGGCGGCGTGCGGGCCGAGCAGGCGCACCCAGTGCTCGGCGTGGCGCTGCTCGGCCTCCGCGACCTGGTGCAGGATCTCCGCCTCCCGGCCGGTGCTGCGGGCGGCCAGCAGGTGGTAGATGCGGGCCTCGGCCCGTTCCTCCGCGAGGTACTTGCGCCAGCGCCGGATCTGGCCGCGCTCCGGCGGGCCCGGACGGGGAGGACGCTCCCCGGGAGCGGGGGAGGGGGCTGTCTGTTCGGGGCTCATGGGGCCTTCCTCGGGCCCGTCGCGGCGCACGGCGCGCGGGGCCCGACCGGGGGCGGGGGTGGTCCGGAAGGTCTCGTTCGCCCGCCGGTGCGGGTGGGCTGCCGGGACTCCTCGTCGAGACCGGGATGGCGACAGACCGACGGGTGCGCGGCACCCGGGAACTACTCCCCTTCGCTTCCCGACGAGTGTAGACCGGCAGCCCCCGCCCCCGGTTTCGGTGCACCGAAGGGGCGCGGGCCCCGGGAGGTCAGGAGTCGATGCTGTCCGCGGCGTCCGGGGCCGGCCACCGGTGGGCCTCGGGGGCGATCACGGAGCTCTCCTCCCGCGTCTCGGCGGGGAAGGAGCCCACCCCCCAGTGGAACCGGTAGGGGTCGGAGCAGCCCCAGCCGAAGCGCAGCCCCTCGACCAGCTTCTGCGCCGCCTCCGGGAAGCCCAGCGGGCCGGTGGTCCAGGGCTGGTTCCACGCCGAGGGCTCGTTCCACTCGTCCTCGTGGAAGAACGTGGCGTCCACGGGCCAGGCCGCGTGGGTCAGCTGGCCGCCGGAGACCACGGAACAGTCCACGCCGTGGGGTCCCACCCCGGCCCACGCGACCGGGGCCTCCGAGCGGTCGTCGTAGCGCTCGTACTCGACCACGAGGAAGTCGTTCCAGGGCAGCCGGGCGAGCACGGTGGCGATGAGCCGCCGCAGGTCCTCCCACACGTCCTCGCCGACGGCCTCGGTCGCCGTGCCGGGGCCGACCACCCCGATCCCCGCGCGGCCCAGCATCTCCTGGGCCTCGGGGGTGGCCAGGTCCGACCAGGTCCGTGTGTCCGAGAAGCCCTCCCCGACCGGCTCCCCGGCCGGCTGGCGGGTCGAGGCGAAGCGCATGGCCTCCTCCCAGGAGCCGAAGAACCGCCGGACGCCGTCGAAGTACGGCCGGCGCGCGCTGGAGGCCTCCTGCTCGACCACCCAGCGGCCGTACCGGGCCGTGGTGGGGTGGTGGCCGGTGCTGCGGCAGTGGGTGAGGAAGGCCGTCACCGCCGCGGCGTACTCGTCCTCCGTGAAGACGTGCTCGTGGGCGGGCTCGGTGCCGGCCCGCAGGCCGATCCGCTCGAGGGCCGCGTCCCAGTGCCCG
The DNA here is from genome assembly GCF_001580365.1 of Kocuria turfanensis. Lineage (NCBI taxonomy): Bacteria > Bacillati > Actinomycetota > Actinomycetes > Micrococcales > Micrococcaceae > Kocuria > Kocuria turfanensis. The sequence goes on from NZ_CP014480.1 coordinate 3,289,812, forward strand.
CCGCCCAGGCGCTGGGCGACCACGCGCTCGGGAACGGGCCAGTAGTGGGCGATGCCGCACAGGAAGTTCGCGTCCGTGCACAGGCTCAGCCGGGCGAGCTCGTAGGCGTGCGCGCTGAGCGGGCGGCAGGCGGTCTCCTCGGCGCAGTGCTGCTGGGCCGCGCCGATGAGCGCGAGGGTCTGCTGCGTCAGGTCGCCGTCGGGATCCGCGCCGGCAAGCAGCGCGGTGACGTCGCGCACCACGTCGGCGCTCAGGTGCAGGGCGGCGTAGTCGCGGGCGGGGCCGAGGCCCAGGTGCTGGGCCATGACGAGCCAGACACCGGCGCCGACGGCGCCGTCGGTGACCTCGGGGGCGGTGGTCTCCTGCGGGAAGCGCTGGCCCAGCTCGGCGATCGCCGCGTCCAGCAGGACGGTGGACTCCTCCGGGAACAGCAGCTGGAAGCGCATCCGCACCTGCCCGCGCGTCATGCCGCGGTCGGCCATGGCGCGGATCAGGGAGCCATAGCGCTGCACGAAGGCTGCGAGGCCCGCCACGGCGTAGGGCATGGAGGGTCCTCCGGTCGGTCGGTCGTCGGGTGCCCGGTCGGGGAGACCGGGTAGGGGCGTCCCACAGGGAGCGGGGGGCGCACTGTCGATCCTAGTCGGTGACGGGTGCCGCCCGGGTGTCCCGGGGGATTGTGACCGGCGGATGACGCCGGTGTTCCCACCGGCAAAACCGCAGGTCAGGGCGCAATCAGCCCGCGGATGTCCTCGGCCGTGAGCGCGCTGGAGAACATCCGGTCGTCGTCCAGCACGGCCGTGAACAGCCGGGCCTTGCGCTCCTTGAGCGCCATGACCTTCTCCTCGATGGTGTCCCGGGCGACGAGCCGGTAGACCATCACCTTCTTCTCCTGGCCGATGCGGTGGGTGCGGTCCACGGCCTGCTCCTCCGTGGCGGGGTTCCACCACGGGTCGAGCAGGAAGCAGTAGTCGGCCTGGGTGAGGTTCAGCCCGAAGCCGCCCGCCTTGAGGCTCACCAGGAACACGGGCGCCTCCCCGGAGGTGAAGCGCTCGAGCACCCGCGCCCGGTCGGTCGTCGAGCCGTCCAGGTAGGCGTAGGGGATACTCAGCTCGTCCAGGCGGGCCGCGGCCTTCTTGAGGAAGCTCGTGAACTGGCTGAACACCAGCGGGCGGTGGCCCTCGGCCACGATCTCCGGCAGGTGCTCGAAGAGCAGGTCGAGCTTGCTCGAGGAGACCTCCGCCTCGGGGTCCACGAGGGAGGCGTCGAGGCTCAGCAGGCGCAGCGTGGTCAGGGACTGGAAGATCGTGAACCGGTTCCGGTCCAGGTCCTGCAGCAGCCCCAGGACCTTCTGCCGCTCGCGCTGCAGGCGGGTGTCGTAGAGCCGGCGGTGGGCGGGGGAGAGCTCCACCTCGATGGTCTGCTCGAGCTTGGGCGGCAGCTCCAGGTCCACGGACTCCTTGGTGCGCCGGAGCATGAGCGGCTTCACGCGCCGGCGCAGGCGGGCCAGCGCCGCGGCGTCCTCCCCGCGCTCGATGGGGCGCTGGTAGGTCTCGGTGAACTTCCGCCGCGACGGGAACAGGCCCGGCGCCGTCAGGGACAGCAGCGCCCACAGCTCCACGAGGCTGTTCTCCAGCGGGGTGCCCGTGATCGCGAGCGTGAACGGGGCCCCGAGGTCACGGACCGCCCGGTGCGCCTTGGTGCGGGGGTTCTTGACGAACTGCGCTTCGTCCAGCAGCACCCCCGCCCAGGGGACGCCCCGGTAGGCGCTCTCGTCCAGGCGCAGCAGCGTGTACGAGGTCACGACCACCTGGGCGCCGGCAACCGTGTCCGCGAGCGCGGTGCCGGCCTTGGCCTGGGTGTCGGTCACGCCCACGGCGGTGAGGGACGGGGCGAAGCGGTGGATCTCGGCCACCCAGTTGGGCACCACGGAGGTGGGCGCCACCACCAGGAAGGGCGGGAGGTCCGGGTCGCGCTCGACGGCGCGGCAGATCAGGGCGATCGCCTGGACCGTCTTGCCCAGACCCATGTCGTCGGCGAGGATCCCGCCGAGCCCGTGGTCCCACAGCACGCTCAGCCAGGCGTAGCCGTCGCGCTGGTACGGGCGCAGCTCGGCGTGCAGGGACGCGGGCACGGCGGGCGCCTCGACCGTCTCGAGCTCCAGCAGGGAGCGCACCGACGCCCGCCAGGCCTCGGCCTGGTCCGTCTCGGCCGCGAGGTCCTCGAACTCCTCCCACAGCCCGGCCTGGTGGCGGTGGATCCGCAGCGGGCCCTCGGGGGTCTCCTGCAGGGAACGGGCCTCGGCGATGAGCTCGCGCAGCCGGTCGAACTCGGGCCGGTCCAGGGAGAACCACGACCCGTCCGGGGCCAGCATCACGTCCTGGCCGAGGTCCAGGGCGCGGAAGACGTCGGCGAAGGAGATGTAGAACTCGCCGACCTTCACCGTGACCCCGAGGTCGAACCAGTCGCGGCGCTCCGTGGGGGCGGTGCTGACGGTGATGGTGGGCGGGTCGGTGATCTGCTGGTAGGCCGGGCGCCCGCCGGTGTGCTCGATCCGCAGGTCCGGGATCTTCTCCAGGGCGGGCAGCCACTGCCGCACGAGCACCAGGGCGTCCGCCGCCACGTAGCTCGAGCGGCGGAGGTCCACGCCCGGGGCGCGGTGCCGGACCGCGGCGGTGACCGCGGTCTCCCAGGAGGACTCCCGGTGCACCGGCTCGTCGGCGAGGGGATCCACCGGGCGGAAGGGCAGCCGGACCCGGTCGCGGCCCTTCTGGTACTCCCACTCCCACCGGGCGCGGATGGTCAGCTCCTGGTGCTCCAGGGTGAGCACCAGCTCGGGGTCGGCGACCTGCGGCAGCTCGATCGACCCGTCCCCGTTGTCCACGTCCATGCTGCGGTGCAGGCGGGGGAAGTAGCGGTCGAAGAACTCCTCCACCTCGTCCTGCGGGATCGTCAGACCGCCCGCGGTGTCCAGGAACCGCCGCTGCTCCCGGGTGAGCCGGGTGGCCAGGGGCACGAGGCGCAGCGGGAAGACGTTGAGGTCCTCGGTGTCCGCGACGTCCCGGGGGTCCCCGTCCGGGGCGAACAGCCCGTGCCCGGGGTCGCCGATGATCCGGGCGGTGTCCAGCGCGATCCGGCGCCCGCCGCTGTCCACGGTGGGCCGCAGCTGGAGGTCCTTCCCGGGGCCGCGGACGACGTCCACGTGGAAGCGTCCCGGTTCCTCGACCGTCACCGGCAGCCCGTGCTCCCGGCCGACCAGGGTGATCCCGGCGTCCTCGGCCCGGGCGAGGATGCCCCACAGCAGCGGCGAGGCGTAGGAGTCCAGGCGGATCCAGTGCCGGTCGTGCACCGCGTAGGGGGTGCGGGTGGCGCTCAGCGCCCGGAGCTCGTCGAACCAGTCCGCCTGGCCCGGGCTCAGCGGCCCGGCGCCGGGGTCCCCGCCGACGGTCTCCCAGTCCAGCCCGCCCTTGATCCACTGGCCCCGGCGACCCCTGCGCACCGGCCGCACGTAGAGGTGCCACGGGGAGCCGGCCCGGCCCGTGCCGTGCACGTAGCGGTAGGGCTCGCGGCGCAGGTCGAACTCCAGCGCCACCCCGGACGTGTCCTCCGGGGCAGCCGGTCCCGCGCCGCCGAGGATCTCGGCCAGGGCGTCCTTCCAGTCCGGCGGCTCCTCCCGCCCGGTGGCCGTGCTGCCCGCGGCCGTGCCCCCGGCCGCGGCCGCGGGGGAGAGGGGGGCTGCACTGCCGCCGGGCCGGTGGGCGCGCACGGCGGTCTCGAAGTTGTGGCGCAGCACCGTGGCGACGGCGTGCTTGCAGAAGCCCCCGGCGGGGCAGCTGCACCACGCCGGCCCCGGGGCGCCGCCGGTGCCGACGCGCACGGTGACGCTGTACACGGAGCCCGAGCCCTCCACCTCGGCGGAGAGGCTGCCCGCCTCCTGGGCCCCCGGGGACCACCGCACCGTCCGGACGCGCCCGGCGCGGAAGTACTCCTGGCCGCGCTGGAAGACCGCGGGCCCGGAGGCGGCCACGAGCCGCCGGGCGTCCACGAGGGGACCGGGGAGGGATTGCATCCCCCCACCGTATCCGCCCGCGCGGACGAACCACGAGCGTGCGGAGGCCCCCCGCGGGCTATCTATAATCGAGGCGACCCCTCGAACGACGACAGCGGCCCCACGTGCGGCCGCGGACGGAGGACTCGTGCCCGACACTGCTGGGCTCCGCCTCGGAGACCATGCCATTGCCGACAGTGCCGAGGAGCTCGCCTACCTCCGGTGGAACGACGCCGTCTGCGCGGCCTTCTTCGGCCCGGAGCGGGCGGGGGAGCTGATCTACCTCGACCTCGACGACAAGGTCCTCGCCGCGATCGGCGAGGAGCACGGGCTCGACGGGCCCGCGGCGCTGCGGGCGCTCGCGGACTCCGTGACCCCGCTGCTGGTGACCGGGGACAGCCGGCGCTCCGTGTTCGACGTGTTCAACCGCCTCAACGGCCAGTGGTACCGCGCCACCCGCCGCAGCCTGGACTCCATCGCGGAGATCCCGCCGCCGCCCGTCGTCGCGCTGCTGGCGCTGTTCGCGCTCGCCGGGCGGCACATGTCCACCCTCGCGGCGCGCACGGGCAACAAGTCCGTCTCGACCTTCTTCCTGCCGCTGACCGTGCTGCTGCAGGCCGGCCCGGACAACGCCAAGGCCCTCGAGTCCTCCTTCAAGAAGGACACCGAGGCCTACTGGGACGCGCTGCGCTACTGGCTGGAGCTGCGCGACGGCGAGATCGGGCTGCCCACGGCCTACGCGGTGAACCAGCGGCCCGTGGGGCTCGCACTCTCCCAGACGATGTTCGGGGAGGCGGAGCGCCGCCAGCTGCACCGGATGTTCGAGGACCTGGGGATGACCACCGCCCAGGGCCTCTCCGCGGCCGAGCTCGGGGTCTACCTCGACTTCTGGCTGGACATGGCCGAGACCAAGGCCTCGAAGGCCATGAAGCAGGTCTGGGCGAACCCGCTGACCCGGGAGCCGGGACTGGAGATCGCCCTCGCCGAGCTCGCCGTGTGGGAGCAGTCCCGCGAGCAGGCCCGCGCCGAGGTCCGCGCGCACGTCCGCGGGCCGGGCCGCAGCGCCGTCAAGTCGTGCTCGCTGTCCCTGGCGGACAGCACCGACTACGTGGGCAACCCCGTGTTCGAGCTCGGCTTCGTGGTGCCCAAGCGGTTCCTCTCCGGCCGGGAGGTGGAGCTGGAGACCACCGCGGGTCCCCGCACGGTGTTCCTGTCCTTCATCGGGGACGCCTTCCTGGGCGTGTCGGCCTACACCGCCCGGACGGACCCGGGGACGCTGCTGGGCGGGGCGCTGCGGCTCAGCGCCGGGGACGTGCGCTTCGAGCGCAACCCGCGGCCGGTCGTCATCTTCGCCAAGGACGGGTTCTCGGACACCTTCATCTCGGTGGACCACATCCCCGCGGCCTGGCCCTGCCGGATCATGGTCCGGGACGAGCCGGAGTGGATCGCCCAGATCAAGCGCGTGCTCGACGACTCCGCGTCCCCCGACTACCGCTTCGTGGAGGCCGGCACGCACGGCCTCGCGGAGGGCTGGGTGATGTTCGACGACGTGCAGGTGCTGCGGGCGGGCAACCCGGAGCTCACCGCCAACGACAACTTCTCCGGCCTCGTGCCGCGGCTGGTGCCGGCGGTGACCCTCTCGGGGGGCCTGCGCATCCCCGGTGACGTGGTGCGCTGGTCCACGCAGCGGCCCCCGCAGGTGACGATCACCTCGGACTCGGACGTGCCGCTGACCGTGGAGTGCGAGTGGCGCAACCCGCACTCCTTCAAGCTGGAGAAGGCGAAGCTCGCCGAGGCCCGGGTGCCGCCGTTCCAGATCTCCCTCCAGGGCACGCCCCTGGCCCGGGCCGACGGGACGCTCAAGCCCAACGACTACACCCTGGTGCTCAAGGCCGGGCGCACGGTCAGGCAGCGCCGGGAGTTCAAGCTCCGGGACTCGTCCTTCTACCTGACCCAGCGCTCCCTCGGCTACGAGGGGGAGATGGTGCACGTGGCGGACGAGCCGCTGTGGCCGGTCACCGCCTCCACCGTGGGGCAGCTGCCCGAGCACTACGTGCAGGGCGCCTTCGACAACCTGCCCGCGCGCCCGGCGCCCGAGGAGCACGAGGTGCCCGGCGCCCCCGGCTGGCACTCCTCCGAGGGGCAGCTGCTGCTCGAGCGCACCAACGTGCTGCCCGAGCCGGAGGGACGCTCCTGCCTGGCCACCGGCCGGCACCGGATCGTGCTGCCCGCCATGGAGCCGAAGGCGAGGGCCCCCTGGATCTTCGGGGAGTGCGCCCAGTGCGGGCTGCAGAAGCGCTACCCCGGGCGGCTCACGAAGCCGTCGGCGATCACCTCCACCGGCTCCGTGGACGCGCTGCGCTTCATCGGCCCCGACGAGGGGGAGTACCCCACGTCCTGGGCGCCGTTCCGCGACGCCCTCACCTTCCTGGGCGGGGGCAAGCGCTCCAGCCTGTCGATCCTCGCCCGGCAATTGGAGGACTCGGAGCGGTTCGAGGAGTGGTTCGTGGGCCACCTGCAGGCCCTGGGCTTCCTCGAGGTGGTGCGCGACGAGCACTGGACCGTGCGCCGCTGGCAGGTCTGCGGGCCGACCCTGACCCAGCTCGTGGACGGCTCCGTGCTGCTCACCGGCGGGTGGACGCCGGAGAAGGAGGCCGTGGTGGCCGAGGCGGCCGCCGCGCAGGACGCCTCCGTGGTGGTGCTCTCCCCGGAGGACCACGGGACGACCCTGCTGCAGGACGTGGACCTGGAGAAGCTGCGGGCGGCCCTGCCCGCGGGCTTGTGCGACGTGGTGCTCGACGCGGGGCCGGCGATGCTGGAGACCCTGCCGCCGCTGTCGGAGGTCGAGGAGCACCTGCGGCGCGCGGAGATGCAGTACAACGGGGTCGCCGAGCGGTTCGTGCCCGAGGACGCCACCTGGGAGCCCACCGAGGACCGCGACCGGCCGGGGCTGTACCGGATCAACCACCACCACCGGACGCGCTACGCCTTCCGCACCCCGGCCGACGTCGAGTCCGGTCACGCACGGTTCGTGGCCTCGGGCATCGGCAAGCACTTCGCGGCCCGGCAGGCCGGGGTGCCGATCGTCTCCTACGACCCCGAGCTGGAGCTGCTGTCCGTGCCCATCGGGGCGGAGCTGGCCGGGCTCTACGCCCGCGCCGCGGTGCTGTGCTCGGGCCTGCTGCCGGCGAAGGTGGACGAGGACTTCTCGCTCAACTACGGGGACGTCTCCCCGGAGTTCGCCCAGGCGCTGGTCGACAAGCTGATGAGCTGAGCGGCTGCCGGCCGGCGACGGCGACGGGCCCCGGGTCGTGAGACCCGGGGCCCGTCCTCGTCCGCCGCCCGGTGCGCGGCCCGTCCGCGGCTAGGCCGTCGGCACGGCCGCCTGGTCCTCGGCGGCCGCCCGGTCGCCGGCGTCCGCGGCGATCAGCTCGGCGGCCCGCTCGCCGATCATGTAGACGGTGATGTTGGGGTTGACGGTGGTCAGCTCCGGCATCACCGAGGCGTCGGCCACCCGCAGCCCGCGCACGCCCTTGACCCGCAGCTGCGGGTCGAGCGGGGACATCGCGTCGTCCACCGGGCCCATCCGGCAGGAGCCGGCCGGGTGGTAGACGGTGTTGTGGGTCCGGCGCACGTAGTCGGCGATCTGCTCGTCCGTCTGCACGTCCTCGCCGGGGAACAGCTCCCGCCCGGCCCACTCGGCCAGCGGGGACTGCGCCACGATCTCGCGGGCCTTGCGGATCCCGGCGGTCATGATCCGCATGTCGTAGCCCTCGGGGTCGGTGAAGTAGCGCGGGTCGACCCTGGGCTTGTCGCGGAAGTCCCGCGAGCGCAGCCGCACCGTGCCGCGGGAGCGGGCGTGGGTGACGTTGGGGGTGAGGCAGAAGACGTTGTCCGCGGTCGGGTAGCCCTGCCGGTAGGTGTGCATGTCGAAGTTGACGGAGCCGTAGTGCATCATCAGGTCCGGCCGGTCGCCGTCGGGGTCGACCCGGGTGAAGATCCCGGCCTCCCACCACTGCGTGGACTCGGTGACCATCGGCTTCCTCGCCTCCCACTGGATCACGCCCTCGGGGTGGTCCTGCAGGTGGGAGCCCACGCCGGGGGAGTCCACGAGCACGTCCACGCCGACCTCGCGCAGGTGCTCGGCGGGACCGATCCCGGAGAGCATCAGCAGCTTGGGGGTGTCGATCGCCCCGGCGGAGACGACCACCTCGCGGCGGGCGCGCACGGTGCGCGCGGTGCCGAAGGCGTTGTCGACGACCTCCACGCCCACGGCCCGGCCGTCCTCCACGACCACGCGCCTGGCCTGGGTGGAGTGCAGGACCGTGAGGTTGCTCCGGTCCGCGACGGGGTGGAGGTAGGACACCGAGGCCGAGGCGCGGGTGCCGTCGGGCCGGCGGTTGATCTGGAAGAAGTTCGCGCCCTCGACCACGGTCTTGCCGGTGTTGAACGGCGTGCGCGGGATGCCGGCCTGCTCGCAGGCCTCCAGCAGCGCGACGCCGCAGGGGTCGGCGTCGGGGATCTGCATGAGGTGCACGGGGCCGTCGTGGCCGTGGTGGGCGCCCTCGTCGTCGTTGGTCTCGAGCTTCTGGTAGAGCCGGAAGGCGGTCTCGGCGTTCCAGCCCTCGGCGCCGTGGACCTCCTCCCACTCGTCGATGTCCTCGGCCGGGGCCCAGAACGCGATGCACGAGTTGTGGGAGGAGCAGCCGCCGAGCACCTTGGCCCGGGCCATGCGCATGAAGGAGTTGCCGTTCTCCTGCTCCTCGAGCGGGTAGTCCCAGTCGTAGCCGGACTCCAGCAGCTCCATCCAGCGGCTGAGGGTGAGCACCTCGTCGAGGTGCTGGTCGTGCGGGCCGGCCTCGATGAGCCCGACCGTCACGGCCGGGTCCTCGGACAGCCGCGCGGCGACGACGGCTCCGGCGGAGCCGCCGCCGACCACCAGGTAGTCGAACTCCTGCGCGGTCTCGGGGGCGGGGGTGGGGCTGGGCGTGCTCATGTCTCTCCTCGACGTCTCGGGATCTCGGGGTCTCAGGGGTCTCGGGCTGGTGCTCGGGCGTCTCCCGGGGTGCGGTCGCCGCGGCGCCGTCGTCCCCGAGGGGCGACGGCGCCGCGGCGGGCGCGGGTCACCGCGCGGCGAACCAGCCGGTCACGGCGGGGGCGGTGTTCTGGTAGACGTGCTTGAGCTCCTGGTACTCGCCCAGGCCGGTGGGGCCGAGCTCGCGGCCGATGCCGGACTGCTTCATCCCGCCCCACTCGGCCTGCGGCAGGTAGGGGTGGAAGTCGTTGATCCAGATCGTGCCGTGGCGCAGGCGGGCGGCCACCCGCTGGGCGCGCCCGGCGTCGGAGGTCCACACGGCCCCGGCGAGGCCGTAGATCGTGTCGTTGCCGATCTCCACCGCCTCGTCCTCGGTCGTGAACGTCTCGACCGTGACGGTGGGGCCGAAGGCCTCGTCGTGCACGCAGTCCATCTCGCGGGTGCAGCGGTCGATCACCGTGGGCCGGTAGAAGAAGCCCTGCTCGAGGTCCAGCGAGCCGTCGGCGGAGGCGCCGGTGGCGAACCCGCCGCCGGTGCGGATCCGGGCGCCCTGCTCCCGGGCGCACTCGACGTAGGCGTGCACCTTCTCGCGCTGGGCGGCCGAGATCAGCGCGCCGGTCTCGGCCTGCTCGTCGAAGGGCCCGCCGAGGCGGATGCCCTCGGCGCGGCGGACGAGCTCGTCGACGAAGCGCTCGGCGATCGACTCCTCGACCACCAGCCGCGCCCCGGCGGAGCAGACCTGCCCGGAGTGCACGAACGCGCCGTTGAGGGCGTTGTCCACGGCGGCGTCGAAGTCGGCGTCGGCGAAGACCACGTTGGGGTTCTTCCCGCCCAGCTCCAGGGCGATCTTCTTCACGGTGGGCGCGGCCGCGGCGGCGATCGCCCGGCCGGTCAGCACCCCGCCGGTGAAGGAGACCAGGTCCACGTCCGGGTGGCTCGACAGCGGCGCGCCGGCCTCGGCGCCGGCGCCGAGCACGAGATTGGCCACGCCGTCGGGCAGGCCGACCTCCTGGAGGACCTGCATCATCAGGATCGCCGTGTGCGGGGTGAGCTCGGCGGGCTTGAGCACGAAGGTGCACCCGGCGGCGAGCGCCGGGGCGATCTTCCAGGCGGCCTGCAGCAGCGGGTAGTTCCAGGGCGTGATCATCCCGCACACGCCCACGGGCTCGGTGACGACCGTGGACACCACGGCCGGGTCCCCGGCGTCGACGACGCGGCCGGCGTGCTCGGCGGCGTTCTTGCCGAACCACGTGAAGCAGGCGGCGATGTCGTCCATGTCGATCTCGGACTCCACCAGGCGCTTGCCGGTGTCGAGGGACTCCGCGCGGGCGAACTCGGCCTTGCGTTCGCGCAGCCGGGCGGCGGCCCGCAGCAGCAGGTCCCCGCGCTGCGGGCCGGGCACCGAGGACCAGCGGCCGTCGTCGAAGGCGCGACGGGCCGCGGCGATGGCGCGCTCGGTGTCCTCGGCCGTGGCCTCGGCCACGACCCCGACCTCGGTGCCGTCGGCGGGGCAGACGATGGTGCGGGTGCCGCCGGCGGCGGCGGCCGCCCAGCGTCCGTCGATGAACAGGGTCTCGGTCACGGGTGTGCCTCCTTCGTCACCGCGGGGGTCTGCCCCGTCGGCACGTCGTGGATGTCGGTGGACCAGTCGGGGTGGCCCTCGGCGCCGGCCTGGATCTTGGACGGCCCGGTGTGGATGCTCAGGAAGGCCAGGTGGGCCTCCCAGTTGTCGAGGACGTCGTTGATGAGCTGCTCGCGGTTCCAGTCCATGACGTCGGTGCCCTGCGAGCCGGTCTCGTTGAAGACCTCCAGGCGGTAGTAGAGGTCCGAGTCGGGGTTGGTGCGGAACCCGCCGAAGGCCGGGACCGGGGTGGCCACGGGGTAGATCTGGTAGCAGAAGTCCCGGTCGTCGCCCATCGGCACGGTCAGCGTGTACTCCCGCAGCTCCTGGTAGCCGACCTCCGAGCTGGACAGCTCGGCGGCATGGCCCTGGGCGCAGAACTCCTCGACGACCTCGGCCAGGGCGGGGGCCAGCACCTGCTCCTCGTAGCGGCGCACCGCCCGCGGGCCCGGGAAGGAGCCGATGCGGGTGAGCCGGCGCCGCCACTGGCTGTCGGGGCCGGGGGTGCGGGAGGCCGTCACGGAGCGGCGGGTCGCGGAGCGGCCCTCGCGCTGGGAGCGCTCGGCGCGCAGGGCCTTCCAGAACCCGATCATCACCAGGTACATCACGATGGAGAAGGGCAGGCCGATGATCAGCGTGGCGGCCTGCAGGGTCGGCACCCCGCCCACGAGCAGCATCGCCAGAGTGAGCAGGCCGGTGGCCGCGGCCCAGAACACGCGCAGCCACTTGGGCCCGTCCTGGGTGGGGTCCTGGATGGTCGAGGTGAACGTGGACATCACCAGCGCCCCGGAGTCGGCGCTGGTGACATAGAACAGCAGCCCGGACAGGGTCGCGAGCGCGATGAGCAGCGGCGCTCCCGGGTACTGCTCGAGCAGGGAGTAGAAGGCCCGCTCGGGGGTGTTCATGGCGGCCTGCCCGAAGGCGTCGTCGCCGCCGGTGACGATCTCCAGGGCGCTGTTGCCGAAGACCGAGACCAGGATGAGGATGAACACGAACGGCACGGTCAGGGTCGCGACCACGAACTCGCGCAGGGTGCGGCCGCGGGAGATGCGGGCCAGGAACAGCCCCACGAACGGCGCCCAGGCGATCCACCAGGCCCAGAAGAACAGGGTCCACCCGGCCATCCACTCCGCCGCCCCGGTGTAGGCGAACGTGACGAGGGCCATCGACGGCAGCTCGGCCACGTAGTCGCCGAGGTTCTGCACGGTGGCGTCGAGCAGGAAGGACGTGCGCCCGGCGATGAGCACCCACGCCACGAGGGCCACGGCCATCAGGACGTTGAGCTCGGAGAGCCGGCGGATGCCCTTGTCCACGCCGGACACGCACGAGGCGGTGGCCATGACCACGGCCACCACGATCAGGGCGGTCTGGGCGGCGACGCCCTCCTCGATCCCGAACAGCAGGTACAGGCCGTAGTTGAGCTGGACCACGCCGATGCCCAGGGACGTCGCCACCCCGAAGATCGTGCCCAGCAGCGCGGCGATGTCCACCGCGTCCCCGGCGCGGCCGTGCACCCGCCTGCCGATCAGCGGGTAGAGGGCCGAGCGGATGCTCAGCGGCATGTTCCAGCGGTAGGCGAAGTAGCCGAAGGCCATGCCCATCAGGGCGTACATCGCCCAGCCGATCACGCCGTAGTGGAACAGCGTCCACACCACGGCCATGCGCGTCGCCTCGGCGCTCCCGCCCTCGCCGGCCGGCGGGCCGTAGTACTGGGTGACCGGTTCGGCCACGGAGAAGAACAGCAGGTCGATCCCGATCCCGGCCGCGAAGAGCATCGCCGTCCAGGTGAACAGGTTGTACTGCGGCTTGGAATGGTCCGGGCCCATCTTGATGGTGCCCTCGCGGGAGACCGCGACGATCACCACGAACGCCGTCACCACGGCGGCGGTGAGCACGTAGAACCAGCCCATGTTGGTCGCGATCCAGCCGACCACGGCGCCGATCACCGTGGAGGCCTGCTCGGGGGCCAGGATCGCCCAGAGCGAGAACACGACGATGCTCACGCCCGAGCCGGCGAAGACGGCACGGTTGACCTTGGGGCGGGTCCGCGCGCTCGGCGGAGCCTCGCTCTCGGGGGCGGATGTGGACAGGGCAGCGGTCATGTCGGGTCCTCCTGAGAAGGGTGGTCCGGATCTCGTGGGGTCGCCCGCACGCCGGTCCGGGCGGACCGGGCGGAGCGGGACGTCGTCGTCCCCGCGGCGGGCCGCTGTTCCGCCTGGGCGGGGCACCGGCCTGCGTCACATGGTGTCACCAACCTTCCGGTTGGTAAAGTAGTTTCCATGAACTCCTCCACCCGCGACCGCATCCTGGACGGCGCCCTCGAACTCGTGCGCAGCGGCGGCACGGTGTCCCTGGAGTCGGCCGCCCGCCGGGTGGGACTGAGCAAGCCGGGGGTGATGTACCACTTCCGGACCAAGGAGGCGCTCATGCTCGCCCTGGTGGACCGGGTCCTGGACGGCTGGGACGCGGAGATGGCCCGGCGCCTGCCCGCCCCGCCGGAGCAGGTGCCGGCCGAGGAGCGGGTGCGCGCCTATCTGGACTGGTGCCTGTCCGGGGAGGTCGACGAGACCGACCTCGTGATGCTCACCGACCAGCGGCTGCGGGCCACCCTCAAGAAGCACTGGGCCGAGCGGATCGCCCCCTGGGTGGACCTCCCGGAGGACCTGCCCGTCGAGCGGCGCACCCGCCTGCTGGCCGTGCGCCTGCTGGCCGACGGCGTGTGGTTCGCCGACGCCGCCGACGTCTTCCCCCCGGACCCGCAGGAGCGGGCGCGCGTGCGAGCGGTCGCCGACGAGCTGCTGGCGGGCTGAGCGCCGGCCGCGGCCGGCGGCCGCCGCGACCCGGGGTGGCGGGCCGCCGGAACTCGTGTACAGTGGAGCGAAGTTGTTGAGGTTGTCGTTTTTGTATTTCAAGCAGTTCGGCCCATCCGGGTGCAGCAGTTTTTCTGAGAAGACGTTCTCCACGCATCACAACTCTTGTGTTTCTCGAACGTCGGGAAACGTTCATCTCACGAAAGATCAGGTCTCACCATGACTACCGGTATCGTCAAGTGGTTCAACGCTGACAAGGGCTTCGGCTTCATCACCCCCGAGGACGGCTCCAAGGACGTCTTCGCCCACTTCTCCGCGATCAACTCGGGTGGCTTCCGCTCCCTGAACGAGAACGACCGCGTCGAGTTCGAGACCCAGGACGGTCCCAAGGGCCCCCAGGCCGCGAACATCACCGTCATCTCCTGACGTTCTCCTCAAGGGGCTCACGGGCCCGTTGATCGTCCAGAACCGCCGCCGGGCTTGCTCCCGGGGGCGGTTCTGCCGTTCCGGCGGCCGGAGCCGGCGGATCGCCGCACGCCGCGCCGGCGGCTGGGGCGTCGTCGGAGCCGGTGCCGTCGGCGCTCGTCGTTCCGTCACAGACCCGGAGGAGCTCGCATGACCGGACCCGTCCCGTCCCGTCCACCGGGCGAGGAGGACCCGTTCGTGGTGAACCGGGTCTCCGACGCCGAGCTCGACGTCTCCGTGCCCTTCGAGCTGGAGGTCTCGGAGTGGGACCTCGACGGCTCCGCCGACGAGGCGGGGGAGGGCTGGGGATCGGCCGGGGACTACGGCCTGGAGTGAGCCGCCGAGCCGCGGGGCCCGTCCGGCCGAGCTCTCCGGGCGCCGCGCGCGGCGCGGGCCTCGCGGCGCCGATCTCCCGAGGCCGATCCCGTGCTGCCGGCGAGGTGATTCCGGCCGCACGACGAAGGCCGCAGCCCACCGGGCTGCGGCCTTCGTCGTGTCCTGCCCGCCGGCTACGCCGACAGCGGGAGGGACGCGGGATGGAGCTTGAAGAACGGGTGCCGTCCGGTCGCGGCCAGGGCGCCGGGGACGAGAAGCTGGCGGTACTTGGCGCACCATTGCGCGGTGCCCGCCGTGTGCTCCGCCGCGGCGGCGAGGTCGTCGGCCTCCGCGCTGAGGTACTCCTGCACGTCGCCGTCCGTCGAGGTGATCCGGACGAGGTGCAGATCGGGGAGGGCGGTGACGGTGACGTCGACCCACTCCTCCCGCTGGTCGGTGGTGGAGGTTGTTCTTTCTTCGGACATGGTCATGTTTTCTCCTGACGTTCTTGCGGGCATCCGATGCCGTTGCCCACCGCTTCGTCATCCGATCCACCCGGGAACATCGGGTTGGCGCGCAGCGGGTCGGAGCCCCTCCGCGGTCCCTCCGGAGGGCGGTGTGCCCTCCGTCGAGCACGCGGACGCCGCATCTCGAGAAGCAGGACCAGGCTACCCCGCGCCTCCGACAGACCGGCAAGACGGCCATGACTTGTGTCACCGAACCGTAATGTCGGGGCCCGCCCGGGTGCTCGGAGCCCATTCCAGCGCAACGATGTGTCGGCGAGGTGTCGTCGCGGTGACGGGTCGGGGAAGGTGGGCTCACACGCCCGGGCGCACCGGCCGGGCGGGACCGGGCGGGGACGATGTGGTTGAATGGGGACAGCTTCAAGAGATCCGGTCGCCAAGCTCCGACTAGACCGGGCACCAACCCCATGTTCACGGGTGGTTCGGATGACGAAGCGGCTCGCATCGCCGCCGTGGCGGCACCCGCTGCGAGCAAGAGCGCCCGAAGGATCCCGGTCATGTCAGACGCCCTTCCCACCGTCGTCGCCGCCCGCCCGGGCGGGCCCGCCCCCGTTCCCGCCGCTCCGGCCGTGCTCGGCTGCGCGGCGATGAGCATCGACGACTACGCCCGGGTGGTCCAGGCGCGCACGGAGTTCGTGGACTTCCTGCTGGCCCCCGTCCGCGGCCGCCTCGCCGCCGCGGCCTGAGCGCCGGCGGAGGACCGAGCCCGTGGACCTGCTCCTGGACCGATCCGTGCTGCTCGGGGTGCGCACCCCGGACCGCTCGCCCGAGCTGGCCGGCGCCCTGCGCCGGCACGGCCACCGGCGGCTCTTCCTGTCGGCCCTGGTGCTGGGGGAGCTGCTGTCGGACCGGCCCGACGAGGCGCGGTGGACCGAGCAGCTGGAGCTGCGCTTCCCGGACCGCGTGCTCCCCGTGGACGCCGCCGTGAGCAGGGCCTGGGGCGCCCTCGGCGCCGCGGGGACGGCCGATCCGGTGGCCGGCCTGACCGCGGCCACCGCCCTGGTGCACGGGCTGACGGTGCTCAGCGCGGAGCCCGGGCGGTACGCCGGCACGGGCGCCTCCGTGCTGGACGCGGTCCCCGCCCGGGGATAGGCCTCAGACGGCCCGGCGGTGGCGCGGACCGTGGCCCGCGGCGCCCAGCGCCACGGCCCGGTCGTAGTGCTCCAGCAGCTGCCCGACCAGCACGTCCCAGGTCCGGCCCTGCACGGCGGCGTGCGCGGCGGTCCCGAAGGCGGCCCGCTTGGCCTCGTCGCCGACCAGGTCGGCCACGTGCCCGCGCAGCGCCGCGAGGTCCCCGGGCGGGTAGAGCCAGCCGGTGCGGGAGGAGTCGACGAGGTCCACCGGACCGCCCCGGCCCGTGGCCACCACCGGCACACCGGAGGCCATGGCCTCCTGCACGGTCTGGCAGAAGGTCTCGAACTCGCCCGGGTGCACGAACACGTCGAGGGAGGCCATGATCCGGGCGAGGTCGGCCCCGGAGCGGCGACCGGTGAAGTGCGCCCCCGGCAGGCGGCGCCGCAGCGCCTCCTCCTCCGGCCCCGAGCCCACGACGACGAGGCGGGTGCCGGGCAGGTCCGCGACCGCGGCGAGGTCCTCGACCTGCTTCTCCGGGGCGATCCGGCCCACGTAGCCCACGATCCGGCGGCCGCCCCCGACCTCCGCCCGCCACCGCTCGTCGCGGTGCCGCGGGCAGAAGCGGGTGGTGTCCACCCCGCGCCGCCACAGGTGGACGTCGCGCACCCCGTGCGCGGTGAGCTGCCCCACCGCCGAGGAGGACGGGGCGAGGGTCAGGGTCGCGGCGTTGTGCATGCTCCGCACGTGCCCCCACAGGAGCTGCTCGAGAAAGGGGGCTCCGTACTTCGCCGCGTAGCCGGGCACGTCCGTCTGGTACACGGCCACGGCCGGCACGCCGAGCTGCTGGGCCGCGAGGATCGCCCGCCGGCCGAGGACGAACGGGGAGGCGACGTGGACGACGTCGGGGCGGAACCGCTCCAGGTGCCGGCGCACCCGGGCCACGGTCCCGCCGGCCACGCGCACGTCGGGATAGCCGGTGAGCGGCAGGGCCGGCAGCCGGTGCACCGGCACGCCGTCGAGGTCCTCGACGACGTCCTCGGCGAGGCGTCCGAGCGGCGCGGGGTCGTAGGAGGGCGCCACGACCACGACGTCGTGCCCGCGCGCGCCCAGCTGCTCGACGACCCGCAGGACCGAGTGGGTGACACCGTTGAGGTGGGGGAGGAACTGCTCGGCGACCACGGCGACTCTCATGGCGCCGAGCCTTCCCGTCCCGGGCGTCCCCCGGGGGAGCGGCACGTGGCCCGCCGGTGAAGGCCCCGTGAAGCCTCGGCCCGGGCGCCGGAGGCGTGGGAAGATGGGCGGTGATGAACTCCCAAGGCTCTTCCTCCCCCGCCCCGTCCGCCGACCGCCGCGGCGTGCCCATGCCGCTGTGGCTGCAGGGCGTGGTGGAGCTCGGCTCCGTGGCCGTGGTCTCCTACCTGCTGATCCTGCTGACCGTCCTCATGGTGTGGCTCGCCGACGGCTTCGACTCGCTCGGGCTGACCGGCGGCTTCGTGCTCTCCGGCCAGGTGTGGCTGCTGGCCCACCTGACCCCGCTGCAGGTCGCCCTGGACCCCGGGGCCGGCCTGCCCGCGACCACCGGGACCGTCAACCTCGTCCCGCTGGGCCTGACGCTCGTGCCCTTCGTGCTGGCCTGGCACGCCGGGCGACGGCTGGCGCGGGCCTGCTGGGAGGGGCAGTTCTGGCAGCCGTACCTGAGCGGGCTGGCGGTGTACTCCGCCGCGGGGGCCGTGGCCGCGCTGCTCTTCGGGACCGGCGAGATCGCGGCGGGACCGGCCGCCGCCGCGGTGTTCCCCCTCGTGCCGGTCGCCCTGGGCGCGTTCGTCGGGGCGTACCGGGCCTCCCGCTCCCTGCCCGGGCTGATCGGCGTCAACGCCGCCGCGTGGGTCGAGCGCACGAGCCAGTACTCGCGGTGGGCCGGTTCCTACGTGTGGGCGGTGCTGCGGGCGGGCTTCGTCGCGGCCGTCGCCGGGGTCGGTGCCGGGGCGGCGCTGCTGGCCGCCGCGCTGCTGTGGAACTGGAACGACGTGGTGAACGTCTACCAGCGGCTGGGCACCGGGGTCCCGGGGGACACCGCCCTGACGGGGCTGCAGCTGGGCTACCTGCCGAACCTCGCGGTCTACGCCCTCGCGTGGGCCACCGGCGCGGGCTTCGAGGTGGGGGAGGGCACGCACACGTCACCGCTGGGCACGCAGGCCGGGCCGGTCCCGCTGCTCCCGGCCCTGGCCGCGCTGCCCCCCGGGGAGCTGCCGTCCTGGTCGGCGGTCGTGGTCGTGCTGCCGGTCCTGGCCGGGGTGCTCGCCGGCTGGTGGTTCCTGCGGGAGGGCGAGAACCACCTCGACGACTGGATGGCCATCCGGCTGCCCGCCCGCTGGATCACCTTCCCGCTCTCCACGCTGCTGACCGGGCTGTTCATCGGCGCGGTCGCGGGCGTGCTGGCGATGCTGCTGAGCTGGCTGGCGCAGGGCTCGCTCGGGCTGGGCCGGCTCACGGTGATCGGCCCGCACGGTCCGGACGTGCTGCTGTGGTTCGGGGCGGAGGTGGCCGTGGGGGCGGCCGTCGGCTACGTGGTGGGTCCCTGGCTGGAGCGGGAGCCGCCGTTCGCGCCGCTGCGCGGCGGCGCCGCCGGGGAGGACCCCGGGGACGGGCCCGGTGCGGACCTCGGGCGGACGGGCCGGCGGGAGGCCCGGGGAGCAGGCAGCAGCGCGGTCCCGCGCCCGGCTCAGGGGCGCGGCGTGGCCGACGCGGAGACCCCGGGATCGGCCGGGGCGTTCGACGTGGACGCTCCCGCGGCGCCCTCCGAGGTCCCGGGGTCCCCGGAGAGGTAGCTCCAGATCCCGTCCTCGAGCTGCTGCTGGCACTGCGCCGTCCCGGAGAGGGTCAGGGTGCTGGACACGCACTGCTGATAGGCCTCGGCCACCGGCCACAGCAGCAGCCGGGCTCCGCCGGTGGCCAGGCTCAGGGCGCCCAGCACGATCGCGGCGACCGCGCTCACCACCAGCAGCGCGCGCCGGCCGGACCCGCGCGAGCGCACGAGCGCCGCGATGCCCAGGCCGAGGCCGGCCGCCGCGGCCACGAGCCCGGCCACCGTCGGCCACAGCCCGGAGCCGACGAGCACGAGGGCCACCGCCGCGCACACCAGCGCGGCCCCCGCCGTGCGGGTCGTGGCGGCACGCCGGGCGTCCGCGGGGGCCGGCTCGGGATGCGGGCGGGGAGGGGTCATGCTCCTCACTCTAGGGCACCGCGCGGACCGGCCCGCGCCGCCCGACTAGACTCGACCGCATGCGCATCGTGGTCATGGTCTCCGGGTCCGGCACCAATCTGCAGGCGGTCCTCGACGCCGTCCGCGCGGGCCGGATCGACGTCGAGATCGCCGCCGTGGGCGCGGACAAGCCCTGCCGCGGGCTCGAGCGCGCGGAGGCGGCCGGGATCACCACCTTCCTCGTCCGGCCCGCGGACCACCCGGACCGGACCCGGTGGAACCGGGCCCTGCAGGAAGCGGTCGCCGCCCACGCCCCCGACCGGGTGCTCTTCGCCGGGTTCATGCGGATCGTCGACGCCGAGTTCGTCGAGGCGTTCCGCGGCCGGATCGTCAACACCCACCCGTCCCTGCTGCCCTCCTTCCCCGGGGCCCACGCGGTCCGGGACGCCCTCGCCCACGGGGTCAAGGTCACCGGGGTCACCGTCCACGAGGTCGTGGCCGACGTCGACGCCGGCCCGATCCTGGCCCAGGCGGCGGTGCCGGTGCAGGAGGAGGACACCGAGGCGCAGCTGCACGAGCGGATCAAGGCCGCCGAGCGGCAGCTGCTCGTGGACGCCCTCGGCCTGCTCGCCCGTTCCGTCCCCGCCCGCTGAGCAGCCCGCCGGGGTCTCGCGGGCGGGCCGGGGCGGCATCCGGCCCCGGTCCGGACACCCGCCCGCCCCGTGGTGCGACCGCACGGAGGAGCGGCGCGGCGCGGGTCCGTAAAATGGTCCCCGGCGGTTTCCGCCGGCAGCCCCGACCCCGACGCTTGGAGAACCTGTGAGCCCCATCCGACTTGACCGCGTGCCCATCCGACGGGCGCTGGTGTCCGTCTACGACAAGACCGGACTGGACGACCTGGCCCGCGGTCTGCACGAGGCCGGGGTGGCCATCGTCTCCACCGGCTCGACCGCGCGCCGGATCGCGGAGGCGGGGGTGCCGGTGACCGAGGTCTCCGAGGTCACCGGCTTCCAGGAGTGCCTGGACGGGCGGGTGAAGACCCTGCACCCGCGGGTGCACGCCGGGATCCTCGCGGACCGCCGCAAGCAGGAGCACGTGGACCAGCTCGCGGAGCTGGGGATCGAGCCGTTCGACCTCGTGGTCGTGAACCTCTACCCGTTCGTGGACACGGTGCGCTCCGGCGCCGGCCAGGACGAGGTGGTCGAGCAGATCGACATCGGCGGCCCCTCCATGGTGCGCGCCGCCGCGAAGAACCACGCGGCCGTGTCCGTGGTGGTGGACCCCGCCTCCTACGGTGCGGTGGTCGAGGCCGCCGGCGCCGGGGGGTTCGACCTCGCGGCCCGGCGCCGGCTGGCCGCCGCGGCCTTCGCCCACACCGCCGCCTACGACACCGCCGTGGCCACGTGGACGGCCCAGCAGTTCGACCAGGACGAGGACGCCAACCTCTGGCCGCCCTACGCGGGGCTGGCCTTCCAGCGCTCCGCCTCCCTGCGCTACGGCGAGAACCCGCACCAGAAGGGCGCCCTGTACGTCGACGAGGCGGCCGCCCCCGGCATCGCCCAGGCGGACCAGCTGCACGGCAAGGAGATGTCCTACAACAACTACGTGGACGCCGACGCCGCCCTGCGCGCCGCCTACGACTTCGACGAGCCGGCCGTGGCCGTGGTCAAGCACAACAACCCGTGCGGCATCGCCGTGGCCACCCCCGGCGCCGAGGACCCGATCGCCGACGCCCACCGCAAGGCCCACGCATGCGACCCGCTCTCCGCCTACGGCGGGGTGATCGCCGCGAACCGGACCGTCACCCGGGCCATGGCCGAGACGGTCAAGGACATCTTCACGGAGGTCGTCGTGGCCCCCGGCTTCGAGCCGGAGGCCCTGGCGATCCTGCAGGCGAAGAAGAACATCCGCCTGCTCGAGCTGCCCGAGGGCTTCGCCCGCGACGCCCTCGAGTACCGGCAGGTCTCCGGCGGGGCCCTCTTCCAGGTCGCCGACCGGCTCGACGCCGCCGGCGACGACCCCGCCTCCTGGACCCTCGCCGCGGGGGCGCCGGCCGACGAGCGGACGCTGGCCGACCTCGCCTTCGCGTGGAAGGCGCTGCGGGCCGTGAAGTCCAACGCGATCCTGCTCGCCGACCAGGGCGCCTCGGTGGGCATCGGCATGGGCCAGGTCAACCGGGTGGACTCCTGCCGGCTCTCCGTGGAGCGGGCCGACGCGCTGGGCGAGGACGGCGCCGAGCGCGCGCGCGGGTCCGTGGCGGCGTCGGACGCGTTCTTCCCCTTCGCGGACGGGCTGCAGGTGCTGCTCGACGCGGGCGTGCGCGCCGTCGTCCAGCCCGGCGGCTCGATCCGGGACGAGGAGGTCGTGGCCGCGGCCGAGGCCGCCGGCGTGACCATGTACTTCACCGGGGCGCGGCACTTCTTCCACTGACCCGCTCCCCGGCGCGGCTTCGGCGCCGCGCACGGCAACGGCCGCACCCCCGAGGGGGTGCGGCCGTTGCCGTGCGCGCCGGTCACCCCGCCCGGGGCGACCGGCGCGGGGCCGGCTCAGGCGGACAGCGAGGCGAGCACCCGGTTGAAGGTCTCCGAGGGGCGCATCACCGCGGACGTCCTGGCGTCGTCCGGGCGGTAGTACCCCCCGATGTCCGCCGGGCGGCCCTGCACGGAGAGCAGCTCCTCGTTGATCGCGTCCTCGTGGGCGGCCAGCTGCTCCGCCACGGAGGTGAAGGCCTGGGCCAGCTCGGCGTCCTCCTCCTGGCGGGCCAGCTCCTGGGCCCAGTACAGGGCCAGGTAGAAGTGGCTGCCGCGGTTGTCGATCTCCCCGACCTTCCGGCTCGGGGACTTGTTCTCCTCGAGGAAGGTGCCGGTGGCGCGGTCGAGGCACGCGCCGAGGATGCGGGCGCGGGCGTTGTCCGCCGTGGTGGCCAGGTGCTCCAGGCTCGCGGCCAGGGCCAGGAACTCGCCGAGGCTGTCCCAGCGCAGGTGGTTCTCCTCGACCAGCTGCTGGACGTGCTTGGGGGCGGACCCGCCGGCGCCGGTCTCGAAGAGGCCGCCGCCGTTGATCAGCGGGACCACGGAGAGCATCTTCGCGGAGGTGCCCAGCTCGAGGATCGGGAACAGATCGGTCAGGTAGTCGCGCAGCACGTTGCCGGTGACGGAGATGGTGTCCTCGCCGCGGCGGATCCGCTCGATGGAGAACGCGGTGGCCTCCATGGGGGACATGATCTCGATCTGCAGGCCCTCGGTGTCGTGCTCCGCGAGGTACTGCTCGACCTTGGCGATGAGGTTGGTGTCGTGGGCGCGGGTGCGGTCCAGCCAGAACACGGCCGGCGTCGCGGAGGCCCGGGCGCGGGTCACGGCCAGCTTGACCCAGTCCCGGATCGCGACGTCCTTGGTCTGGCAGGCGCGCCAGATGTCGCCGGGGAAGACCTCGTGCTCGATCAGCACGGTGCCGGAGGAGTCGACGAGCTGGACGGTGCCCTTCGCGGGGATCTCGAAGGTCTTGTCGTGGGAGCCGTACTCCTCGGCCTTCATCGCCATGAGGCCCACGTTCGGGACGGAGCCCATGGTCCGCGGGTCGAACGCGCCGTGGGCGCGGCAGTCGTCGATCACGGCCTGGTAGATCCCGGCGTAGGAGCTGTCCGGCAGCACCGCCAGGGTGTCGGCCTCCTCGCCGTCCGGGCCCCACATGTGCCCGGAGGTGCGGATCATGGCCGGCATCGAGGCGTCCACGATGATGTCCGAGGGCACGTGCAGGTTGCTGATGCCCTTGTCGGAGTTCACCATGGCCAGCGCCGGGCCGTCGGCCAGGCCCTTGTCGATCGCGGCCCGGACCTCGTCGCGGACCTCGGCCGGGAGCGCGTCGAGACCGTTGAGGATCGCGGCCAGGCCGTTGGCGGGGGAGAGGCCGGCCTTCTCCAGGGTGGCGCCGTGGGCGGCGAAGAGCTCCGGGAAGAACGCCTTGATGACGTGGCCGAAGATGATCGGGTCGGAGACCTTCATCATGGTCGCCTTCAGGTGCACCGAGAAGAGGACGCCCTCCCGCTTGGCGCGCTCGACCTGCTCGGCGAGGAACGCGTCCAGGGCGGCGGCCCGCATCACCGTGGCGTCGACGACCTCGCCGGCGAGGACGGGCACGGACTCCTTGAGCACCGTGGTGCCGCCGTCCTCGCCCACCAGGCGGATCTGGAGGGTGTCCTCGGACGCCATGACCACGGACTTCTCGTTGTCGCGGAAGTCGTCGGCGGCCATGGTGGCCACGTTGGTCCGGGAGTCCGCGGACCACTCGCCCATCCGGTGCGGGTTCTTGCGGGCGTAGTTCTTCACCGAGGCGGGGGCGCGACGGTCGGAGTTGCCCTCGCGCAGGACCGGGTTCACGGCGGAGCCCTTCACCTTGTCGTAGCGGGCGCGGGTGTCCTTCTGCTCGTCCGTCTCCGGCTCGTCCGGGTAGTCCGGCAGCGCGACGCCCTGCTCCTGCAGCTCCTTCACCGCGGCCTTGAGCTGCGGGACGGAGGCGGAGATGTTCGGCAGCTTGATGATGTTGGCCTCGGGCTTCTTCGCCAGGTCGCCGAGCTCGGCGAGGGCGTCGTCGACCCGCTGGTCCTGGGGCAGGCGGTCGCTGAAGGCCGCGAGGATGCGCCCGGCCAGGGAGATGTCCCGGGTCTCGACCTCGACGCCGGCGGTCGAGGCGTAGGCCTCGATGACCGGCTTGAAGGAGTAGGTGGCGAGCAGGGGCGCCTCGTCGGTGCGGGTGTAGATGATCTTTGCCATGTGCGGGCTGTCTCCCATGTATGTCGACGGATGCGGGACGGTGTTTCCTGGTGCCAAGATACCCGAGCCCGCGCCCGCCCCGGTGACCGGTGCCCGCCCGCGGGCGCCCCCGGGCACGGCCACGGGCCCGCTCCCCGGAGGGAGCGGGCCCGTGGCCGCGGGGCCGGAGCGCCTGAGCGCCGGCGGGATCAGCCCTCGGTGGACTGCGTGGAGCTGGTGCCGTTGACGAGCTCGCCCTCGCCGATCACGCGGTCGCCCTCCTGGCCGTCGCCCAGGGCCTGCTGCTCGCCCTGGCCGGAGACCACCTGGATCTTGCGCGGCTTGGCCTGGGCGGACACCGGGATGGTCACCGTGAGCACGCCGTTGTCGTAGCTCGCGGCGATGTTCTGGATGTCGATGCCCTGGCCGAGGTTGAGCTGGCGGACGAACGAGGAGCTCTGCCGCTCCCGGGTGATCCACTGGACCTCCTGGACCTCGGGCAGCTTCCGCTCCGCCCGGATGGTCAGCAGCTGACCGTCGACGTCGACGTCGACGCTCTCCGGGTCGATGCCCGGCAGGTCGGCCCGCAGGATGTAGCGGTCGCCGTCCCGGTAGAGGTCCATCGGCATCTCCCGCAGGCCCTGGCGGGCGAACAGCGAGGCGGCGAGGCGGTCGAAATCGTTGAACGGCGTGAACATCGTGGCCACGTCCATCATCTCCTCAACTACATGAGCAGTGCCTTTGACAGTTAGTTGAGTCGTACCGGCTCAACTGTGATTGATGATAGCTCCGCCGCGGGACGGGGTTCAACGGTTGTGACGGCCGATCGCCCAGGGCGAACCCGGCCGCCGGCGGGGGCGGCGCCGCCCTCAGCGGCGGTCGTTGGGGTAGCCCACCCCGATCCGCTCGCGGACCTGGTCGAAGAGCTCGACGAGCTCGAGGGAGTCCGCCCAGGGCATCACGGGGGACTCCGGCAGCCCCTGCTGGATGCAGCGGGTGGCCTCGCGCATCTCGTAGACGTACCCGGCGCCGGTCACCTCCACCTGCTCCACGACCGGGGCGGCGCCCCCGCGCGCGCCGTCGGCGCTCTGCAGCACCAGGGTCGTGGGGCAGTTGATCCGCCCGTCCACGCGCAGCCAGCCGTGCGTGCCGCTGACGGTGACCTGGTGCGGCACGGTGCTGGAGAGGGTGCCGCTCACATGGCCCCGGCCGTGCCCGAAGTCCAGGGTCAGGGCGGTGTCCAGGTCCACGGCCGTGGCGCCCAGCTCGGCCCGGGCCGTCCAGCTCTCCGGGGCGCCCAGCACGGCCCCGGTCCAGGTCAGCGGATAGACCATCATGTCCAGCAGCACCCCGCCGCCGTCGGCGTTGCGGAAGAGCCGGTGGTCGGGGTCCACCGGGCGGTGGGTGCCGATCGAGGCCTCGACCGAGCGCACCCGGCCCAGCCGCCCCGCCCGGATCCAGTGCATCGCCGTGCGGAAGCCGGGGGTCATCCGGGTCCAGACGGCCTCCATGAGGAACACCCCGTGCGCGCGCGCCAGCCCCAGGAGGTCGCGGACCTCCGCGGCGGTCATCGCCAGGGCCTTCTCGCACACCACGTGCTTGCCCGCGCGCAGCAGCGCGGACACGTCCCGGTGGTGGTAGCCGTGCGGTGTGGCCACGTAGACCACCTCCACGTCCGGGTCGGCCGCGAGGCGCTCCAGGCCCGTGCTCGCGGCGGTGTTCCCGTACGCCCGCTCCACCCCGTGCCGGCGGGCGAAGTCCTCGGCGCGGTGCTGGTGGCGGGAGCTCACGGCGACGAGCCGGGCGTCCGGCAGGGCGGCGATGTCCGGGACCACCTTCTCGGCGATGTCGGCCGTGCTGACCACGCCCCAGCCGAGCGTGCGGCCGGTGGGGGTGAGCGGGGCGTCCAGGTGGGCGGCGTCGAGGGCGGCGTCGACGAAGGGCGAGAGGGTCGCGGCAGGCATGGGCGCATTCTGCCACGCCCGTCCCGGCAGGACGGGTGCCCGGCACCGAACCGAACGACCGTTCGTCGCCTAGACTGGCGGCGTGCCCCGGGTCAGCCAGCAGTACAAGGACGAGCGCCGCCGCGAGATCGTCGCGGCCGCCAGCCGCTGCTTCCTGGAGCACGGTTTCGGCGGGGCCTCGATGCACCGGATCATCGCCGCGACGGGACTGTCCGCGGGGGCGCTGTACAACCACTTCCCGTCCAAGCACGAGCTCGTGGTCGCGTCCGCGCGGGCGGCCCTGGACCGGGTCCTGACGGTGGACCAGGGCCCGGCGCCGGCCGTGGGCGAGGGCGCGGTCCGGGCCGCGGCGGGGGCCGGGAGCTCCGCGGGAGCCGTCGGCGGGGACCCGGCCGGGTGGGTGGCGGAGCTGCTGGAGCGGCTCGCCGCGGACCCGGCCGCCACGCGGCTGCTGCTCATCACGTGGGGCGAGGCCGTGAGCGAACCGGCCCTGGCGGCGGTGGCCGGCGAGCACCTCGCACGGGTGCGCGAGCAGGTCGAGGAGCGCTACGGCCGGTGGGCCGCCGAGGAGCTCGGCCTGGGCCCGGACCGCTCCCGGGAGTGGGTCGCGATGTTCGCCCAGGCCATCCTCTCGGTGCTGCAGGGCTACGTGGTGCAGTCCTGCCTGCTGCCCGGATTCGACCACGATGCCTACCTGGACTACGCGCGCACCCTCGCGGCGCAGTGAGCGGGCGGCCGGCGCCCGGGCTCAGGCGTCGAGCTCGCGGTGCTCGGCGGAGAGCTGCACGTAGGTCCGGGCGTTGGCGCGCACCTTCTCCCGCTCCGGCCCGGTCAGCTCGCGGCGGACCTTGGCGGGGACCCCGGCCACGAGCGAGCCCGGCGGCACCACGGTGCCCTCGAGGACCACCGCGCCGGCGGCGACCAGGGACCCGGAGCCGATCACGGCCCCGTTGAGGAGGGTCGCGTTCATCCCCACCAGGACCTCGTCCTCCACGGTGCAGCCGTGGACCACGGCGCCGTGGCCCACGCTGACGCCGGCCCCGATCGTGCAGGGGTGGTCGGGATCGGAGTGGACGACCACGTTGTCCTGCAGGTTCGAGTCCGTCCCCAGCCGCACGGGGGACCGGTCCCCGCGCACCGTGGCGCCGTAGAAGACCCCGGAGCCGGGGCCCAGCTCCACGTCGCCGACCACCGTGGCGGTCGGTGCCACGAAGGCGGAGGCGGCGATCCGGGGCGTGTGCCCGGCGTGGGGGAGGACCAGTCCGGTCGGGGCGGGGTGTTCCATGGCCCCAGCGTAGCGGCCGCCGCCGCGGGATCCGCGGCGGCGGCCGGTCCGGCTCAGGCGTGCCGCGACGCCGCCGGGACCGTGCCCAGCGGGTGGCGCTGCTGGATCGCGACCCGGATCTTCTGCCCGCCCTTGAGCACGTACTCCGCCCCGTGCACGTGGATGGTGACGTTGCCGGCCCGCCGCGAGGTGCCCTCCAGCTCGAGCACGTGGTGGTCGATGCAGACGCGGATCACCTGGCCCCGGTAGAGCACGGTGAACGAGACCCGGTCCAGCTGGCTCGGCAGCGCGGGGTCGAACTCCAGCCACTCCCCGCGCACGCGCAGGCCCGCGTAGGCCCGGGTGACGACGTCCACGGAGCCGGCCATGGCGCCGAGGTGGATCCCCTCGCCCGTGGTCCCGCCCTGGGTGTCGTCCAGGTCGATGAGCAGCGCGTCCTGGAAGACCGACCACGACCGGTCCGGGTTCAGCCAGGCGAGCACCGAGGCGTTGACCACCCGGGAGAGGGAGGAGCCGTGCGAGGACCGCGCGATGTAGAAGTCCACGGTGCGCTCGATGGCGGCGTGGTCCACCTCGTAGCCCATCCGCCCGAGCTCCTCCACGAGGCCGTCGGGGCCGAAGAGGTAGACGAGCATGATGGTGTCCGCCTGCTTGGCGAGCTTGTAGTTGTTGGTCATGTCGCCCTCGTTCTCCAGCAGGAGGTCGAGGCGGCCGATGTTGCGGTACTTGGCCCGGTAGAACTCCCAGTCCAGTTCGTCGAGGTCGTCGTAGCCGTGGAACTGGCTGATGGTGCCGTCCTTGTTGAACGGCACGAACATCCGCTCCGACATCCGCTGCCAGGTCCCCACCTCCTCCGCCGAGAGGCCGAAGCGGGCGGAGAGCTCCTCGCGCTGGTGCTCGACCATGTGGTGGAAGATGTGGGCGCTGTGCCGGAACAGCCAGGCCGCCAGCACGTTCGTGTAGGCGTTGTCCTTCAGCCCGCCGCCGTGCTGGCCGCGGGGACCGTCGTGGTACTCGTCCGGTCCCATCACCCCGGCGATGTGGTAGCGGCCGTCCGCGGGGTCGTAGTCGGTCAGGGACGCGAAGAGCCGGGTGATGCCGATGATCAGCTCCGCGCCCTGACCGGCCAGCCAGTCGACGTCGCCGGTGGTCTCGTAGTAGATCCAGGCGTTGTGGGCGATCGCGAGGCCCACGTGGAACTGCCGCCAGGAGTTGTCCGGCAGCCACCGGTTGGAGTGGTGGTTGAACAGCTCCGGCGGGGTCTCCTCCCGGCCGTCCGAGCCGGACTGCCAGGGGAACGCCGCGCCCTCGAGGCCGAACTCCATGGCGCGGTGCTTGGCCATGGGCAGCCGGCGCCACCGGTAGGACAGCAGCGAGCGCGTCACCTGCGGCTGGCGCAGGTTGACCACCGGCAGGATGTAGAGCTCGTCCCAGAAGATGTGCCCGCGGTAGCCCTCGCCGTGCAGGCCGCGGGCCGGCACGCCGGCGTCGCGCAGCGACATGTGGGGGGCGAGGGTCTGGGACACGTGGAACAGGTGCACCCGCAGCGCCAGCTGGGTGAGGAGCAGCTCGGGGGTCTGCGCCTCGGGGTCCGGGCACACGTCCACGTCGTAGCGGTCCCACAGCAGGGACCACTCGACCTCGTGCGAGGGCAGCAGGCCCCGCACGCCGCTCGGGTTGCGGTCCAGCTCGGCGAGGGCCCCCTCGCGGGGGGAGCCGATCGCGGCGTCGCGACTGGTGACGACCGCGGTGGTGGAGTCGATGATCACCGGCCGCCCGTCGGCGATGTTGACCTGGTGACGGCGGAACTCCGTGCCGCCGGGGCGGATCTCCCGGCGCTCCCGCACGTTGTGGCCGCCCTCGATCGTGGTGCGCTGCGCGGTGGTGATCTCGATCTTGGACTGCGTGGTGCGCACGTGCGACAGCAGGGTCTCGTGGTCGTCGGGCAGCGACGTGGACTCGAGGTCCACCAGGTGGTGGTCGTTGAGGTCCTGGTACTCCGCCACCCCCGTGTTGCGGACGCTGGGGTCGATGCCCGTGCGCAGGTGCAGGCGCCCGGAGAAGCCGCGGGCGGTCACCGTGGTCTCCTGCGCGCCCAGGTGCCGGTGGCGCAGCGAGACGAGGCGGCGCTGGACGATCTCCAGGCGGGCGCGGGAGCCGTCCTCCCCGCGGTCGCCGTTGAGGTCGGTCAGCACGAGAGAACGGATGAGCAGACCGCGGCGCAGGTCCAGCTCCGTGCGCTCCTCGGAGGGGTGCAGCCCGCCCTCGGACCACCAGTCGCCGCCGGAGACCCGCAGGTCCAGGTGCGTCCAGTTGGGGGCGTTGACCATGGACTCGTGCTCGACGTCGCGGCCGCTGAGGTGGCTGACCACCCGGTTGAAGACCCCGGCCAGGTAGTTGCCGGGGTAGTGCACCCCGTTGGCGGAGAACTCGCAGGCGGACCCGCGCACGCCCATGTAGCCGTTGGTGAGGGTCAGCAGCGTCTCCCGCCGGGCCTCCGTCGCCGGGTCGAAGCCCTCGAAGACCAGCTTCCACGGGTGGTCGCGGCGGGCGCCGAGGTCCAGCTCGCCCACGTCGTTGAGCACGGTCGTGGCGCCGGCCCGGAACAGGTCGCGTCGCTCGCCGTGCCGGCGGATCCCCACCACGGTGCCGAAGCCGCCGGCCGCGGCGGCCTGGACGCCGGACACGGCGTCCTCGATCACCACGGACCGGGCCGGGTCCACACCCAGCATCCGGGCGCAGGTGAGGAACGTGTCCGGGGCGGGCTTGCCGGGCAGGCCGTGCTCGGCGGCGAAGTGCCCGTCCACGATGATGTCGAAGGCGTCCTGGAGGCCGGCCGCGGCGAGCACCGGGACGCTGTTGCGGCTGGCGGTCACGAGGCCCACCGGCACCCCGGCCGCCCGCAGGCGCTCGATGAGCGCCACCGTCCTGTCGAAGACCCGCACGCCCGTGATCTCCAGGGCCTCCTGGAAGTAGGTGTTCTTCAGCGCCGCCTGGCCCTGCACCGACCACGCCCCCGGGGTCTCGTCGCCCTCGGGCAGGCGGGCGCCGCGGGAGGCGAGCAGGGAGCGGATCCCGTCCTCGCGCCGCCGGCCGTCCACGTAGTGGCGGTAGTCCGCGTCCTCGTCGAAGGCCCGCCGGTCCACCGCCGCGCCCTCCTCCGCCGGCTCGAGCCGGTCGTCGGCCAGGATCCCGTCGAAGAGGGTCTTCCAGGCCGCGGCGTGCACGGCGGCGGTGTCGGTGACCACGCCGTCCATGTCGAAGATCACGGCCTCGTGCGGGATGCGGAGCTGGTCGACGGGCTGCCAAGGACCGTCCGAGCCGCCGATGCGGGGCAGGGACGCGGTGAACGGGGCGGTGGGCAGAGCGTTCACGGGGGGTTCCTCCGGACGTGGGTGCGGCGTCCGTGGCCCCGGCGGAACCGCACGGAGAAACCCAGCACGCGGCACGCTACGGATCCCGGACGCGGCGTTGCGGGTTCGGCACGGGCTCGGCGCGGCCGTCCGTGCCGACGGTTCCTGACCAGTTCATTAAAGGGCCCAGGGGCGATCGGGGCAAGCCGCCGCCGGCTCAGTCCGCCGCGCGGGGCAGGTGCACGGTGAACCGGGTCGAGCCCGGGACGCTGCGCACCCGCACCCGCCCGTGGTGGGCCTGCACGATGGCCTCCACGATGGACAGCCCCAGCCCCACGCCCCCCGAGCCCCCGGCGCGGGCGTCGTCCTCCCGGGCGAAGCGGGAGAAGATGTGCTCCTGGAACGCGGCGCCGATGCCCGGTCCGTCGTCGGCCACCGTGAGCACCGCCTCGTGGCCGGGCCCGGTCCCCAGCGAGGTGGTCACCGTGGTCCCGGCCGGCGTGTGCTGGTGGGCGTTGGACAGCAGGTTGATGAGCACCTGGCGCAGCTGGGCCGGGTCGCCCCGGACGACGACGGGCTCGTCGGGCAGCTCCAGCCGCCAGTCGTGGCCGGGCGCCGTGACCCGGCGGTCGCTGACGGTCTCGACGACCAGTTCCAGCAGGTCCACGTCCTCGGGCACCACGGGACGGCCCTCGTCGAGGCGGGCGAGCAGGAGCAGGTCCTCGACGAGCGCGGTCATCCGCGCGGACTCCGACTCCACCCGGGCCAGGGAGCTGCGGCCCTGCTCGCTCATCGGCTCGGTGAGCCGGATCAGCTCCGCGTAGCCGCGGATGCTGGCCAGGGGGGTGCGCAGCTCGTGGCTGGCGTCGGCCACGAAGCGGCGCACCCGCGTCTCGCTGCGCTGCCGGGTGGCCAGGGCGCGGGCGACGTTGTCCAGCATCCGGGAGAAGGCGTGGCCGAGCCGGCCGACCTCCGTGTCCGGGTGGGCCGCCGGGGCGACCGCTGCCACCGGCAGGACCACCTCCCCGCGGTCGAGGTCGAGCTCGGAGACCCGGGTCGCGACGTCGGAGAGCCGCTCCACCGGGCGCAGCGTGCGCCGGATGACCACCAGGCCGAACAGCCCGGTGACGGCCAGGGCCCCCGTGGAGATCGCGGCGGTGCTCGCCCCGAACCGGCGCAGCGTCTGCTCCTTGTCCGCCAGCGGCAGCCCGGTCAGCACCAGCCCCCAGTCCCACGGGTCGTCGACCAGCAGCACCCGGTACCCGCCCTCGGTCAGGTCCACGTCCAGGGGCCCCCACTGGGCGCCCCCGTCCTCGTCGGAGCGCGCGCCCAGCTCCTCGACGAGGGCCTCGATCCGCGCCCGGTCCTCGTCCCCCAGCTCCTGCCGGGAGCCGTCGGGGGCGAACAATCCCGCGCGGACCACCTCGCCGTCCACGATCCGGGCGTTGAGCGTCCCGGCGCCCTGCGCGGGGACGTCCATCATGGCCTCCAGCTCCTCCGAGGGCCCGGTGGAGGCCCGCACCCCGTGCTCGATCGTGCGGTAGGAGGCGTCCCGCACCTGCCGGTCCAGCTGCTCGCCCAGCGAGACGCTCAGGGCGGCGTGGCCCAGCACGCCGACGGCGGCGCAGGCCAGCGTCAGCAGCGCGAGGACCGTCAGCAGCAGCTTCGTGCGCAACTGCAGCGCCCCGGCCCGTCCCGTCCTGCTCATCCGGTGCTCACCCCCTGCCCGCCGCGTGCTGTCCTGCGCTCACTCGGCCGGCTTGAGCACGTAGCCGGCGCCGCGGACCGTGTGGATCATGGGGCTGCGGCCGGCGTCGATCTTCTTGCGCAGGTAGGAGATGTAGAGCTCCACCACGTTGGTCTGGCCGCCGAAGTCGTAGCCCCACACCTGCTCGAGGATCTGGGCCTTGCTCAGCACCCGGCGCGCGTTCTCCATCAGGCAGCGCAGCAGGTCGAACTGGGTGGCGGTCAGGGTGATCTCCTCCCCGCCGCGGTGGACCTCCCGGGTGTCCGCGTTGAGCACCAGGTCGCCGACCACGAGCTCGGCGGCGTCCGGGTGGGCGATGCCGGAGCGCTGCACCAGGCGGTGCAGGCGCAGCAGCAGCTCCTCCATGTTGAACGGCTTCGTGACGTAGTCGTCCCCGCCCGCGGCCAGGCCCGTGATCCGGTCCTCCGCGCTGTCCTTGGCAGTGAGGAACAGGGCCGGGACGGTAGGGGCGAAGGCGCGGATCCGCTCGAGCAGCTCGACCCCGGTGCCGCCGGGCAGCATGACGTCCAGCACGAGCACGTCGGGGCGGAACCCGCGGGCCTCGGCCACCGCGGCGTCCCCGTCGTGGGCCGAGCGCACCTGCCAGCCGAGCATGGACAGCCCCATGGAGACCATCTGCGCGAGCAGCGGCTCGTCGTCGACGACGAGGGCGCGCACCGGGGTGCCGTCCGGGTGCCGCAGGCGCGGCAGGTCGACGGCGGTGGGCCGCTGCACGGGCTCGGTCACGGCGCTGCTCTCCTCACGGGGCGAGGCCTCGATGGGACGGGACCCACGGGACGGGTTCTCGGGGCACGGGGCTCCGCGGCCGGCGGGCGGCGGCCCGGTGGTCCGCGGAACGCCTCCAGCGTAGCTCCGCGGCCCCGGCGCGCCGCGGTGCGCCGGGGCTTCACAGGCGGGGCACAGGAACGGGATAAGGCGCCCACATCCCGGCCTGCTGGACTGGGGCCAGCGACGGGCCCCGGGCCCGGAGCCGACGGGCAGGGGGCCCGCCGGCCCACCGCGAGAGGGGAACGACTGCCATGCTGCACACCCACCACCCGGCCGAGGACACCCCGGCCGGGCAGACCCCGGCCCGCGGGACCGCCCCGGCGCGGCGCACCGCACGGCGCCTGGTCGGGGTCGACGCGGCCCGCGGGATCGCCCTGCTCGGCATGATGTCGATCCACATCCTGCCCTCCTGGGACCCGGAGACCTTCGGCGCGACCGCGCAGTGGACGGTGTTCTCCGGGCGCGCCGCGGCCCTCTTCGCCCTGCTCGCGGGAGTGGGGCTGGCGTTCACCTCCGGGGGGCGCCGCGTGCACGAGGGCCGGCGCAGGACGGGGGACCGGGTGGGGCTGCTCGTGCGGGCGCTGCTCGTCGCCGTCCTGGGCCTGCTCGTCAACCAGACCTCGCCGGCCGACCCGCCCGCCTACAACATCCTCGTCTACTACGGGGTGTTCTTCCTGCTGGCGATCCCGTTCCTGCACCTGTCCGCGCGCGCCCTGCTGGCCTGGGCCGCCGGGTTCGCGGTGCTCGGCCCCGTGCTGATCCACGCGCTGGGACCCCACCTGCCCGTGTTCGAGAGCTACAACCCCACCGTCGCCGACGCCCTCACCGCGCCGGGCACCACCCTGGCCCAGCTGCTCCTGACCGGTGCGTACCCGGCGCTGACCTACCTCGTGTACCTCCTGGCGGGTCTGGCCATCGGCCGACTGTCCCTGGCGGAGCGGCGCACCCAGCTGGGCCTGCTCGTGGGCGGCGCCGTGCTGGCGGCCGGCTCCGCGCTGGTCTCCTGGCTCCTGCTGCACCCCCTCGGCGGCATGGAGCGGCTGCTGGACGCCAGCCCGTTCCTGGGCCGGGAGGACGTCCAGGACATCCTCGTGTGGGGACCGGACCCGGTCCTGCCCACGTCCACCTGGTGGTGGCTGGCCGTCTCCGGCCCGCACACCAACACCCCGCTCGCGCTGCTGAGCGGGGTGGGCACGGGTGCCCTCGCCCTGGGCCTGTGCCTGCTCGTCGCCCGCCGGGCGGAGGCCCTGCTGCTGCCGCTGGTCGCGGCCGGCTCGATGACCCTGACCCTCTACTCGGCCCACCTGCTCGCGCTGAACCTCGAGGTGCACTACGAGCAGCCCGTCCTGTGGTTCCTCGTGCAGGCCGCGGCGGCGGTCGGGTTCGCCGTCCTGTGGCGCCGGAGCCGGGGTCAGGGCCCGCTGGAGCGGGGCGTGAGCAGGGCCTCGCACGCCGCCCGCGACCGGGTGGTCGGCGATCGCCTAAACTCGTAGGCGATCCACCCTGGTCCCCACCCGAGGAGCGGCATGTCCACGAGCTCGATCCAGTCCGTCACCAACCAGCCTCTCACCGAGGTCGACCCGGAGGTCGCGGCGGCCATCGCCGACGAGCTCGGACGCCAGCGCGGCACCCTCGAGATGATCGCCTCCGAGAACTTCGCCCCGCGCGCGGTGCTCGAGGCGCAGGGCTCGGTGCTGACGAACAAGTACGCCGAGGGCTACCCCGGCCGCCGCTACTACGGCGGCTGCGAGTACGTCGACGTCGTCGAGAACCTCGCCCGCGACCGCGCCACCGCGCTGTTCGGCGCCGAGCACGCCAACGTGCAGCCGCACTCGGGCGCCCAGGCGAACACCGCCGTGATGCAGGCCCTGATGCAGCCCGGCGACAAGCTCATGGGACTGTCCCTGGCCCACGGCGGCCACCTCACCCACGGGATGAAGCTCAACGTCTCCGGCAAGCTCTACGAGATCGCCGCCTACGAGGTCGACCCCGACAGCTACACCATCGACATGGACAGGCTCCGCGAGCAGGCTCTCGCCGAGCGGCCGCAGACCATCGTGGCCGGCTGGTCCGCCTACCCGCGCGAGCTCGACTTCGAGGCCTTCCGCTCGATCGCCGACGAGGTCGGCGCCAAGCTGTGGGTGGACATGGCCCACTTCGCCGGACTCGTGGCCGCGGGCCTGCACGCCAACCCGGTCCCGCACTCCCACGTGGTGACCTCCACCGTGCACAAGACCCTCGCCGGCCCCCGCTCCGGGGTGATCCTCACCACCGGTGAGCTCAAGAAGAAGATCGACTCCGCCGTCTTCCCGGGCCAGCAGGGCGGCCCGCTGATGCACGCCATCGCGGGCAAGGCCGTGGCCTTCAAGATCGCCGCCACCGAGGAGTTCCGCGTGCGCCAGGAGCGCACCGTCGAGGGCGCCCGCATCCTGGCCGAGCGGCTCACCGCCGCCGACGTCGCCGAGGCCGGGGTCTCCGTCCTGACCGGCGGCACCGACGTGCACCTGGTGCTGGTGGACCTGCGCAACTCGCCGCTGGACGGCAAGCAGGCCGAGGACCTCCTGCACGAGGCCGGGATCACCGTCAACCGCAACGCCGTGCCGTGGGACCCGCGCCCGCCGATGGTCACCTCGGGGCTGCGGATCGGCACCCCCGCCCTGGCCACCCGGGGCTTCGGCGCCCCCGAGTTCGAGGAGGTCGCCGAGATCATCGCGACCGCGCTCAAGCCCGGCGCCGACGTCGCCGCCCTGCGCGCGCGCGTGGACAAGCTCGCCGCCGACTTCCCGCTCTACGACGGCCTCGAGGAGTGGTGAGCGTGGGCGCGCGCACCCTCGACGGGCGGGCCGCCTCCGCGGCCATCAAGGCCGAGCTCGCCCAGCGCGTGGCCGCGCTGGCGGAGCGGGGCGTCACCCCGGGCCTCGGCACGGTGCTCGTGGGCGACGACCCCGCCTCCCACTCCTACGTGGGCGGCAAGCACAAGGACTGCGCCGAGGTCGGGATCTCCTCGATCCGCCGCGAGCTGCCCGCCGACGTCTCCCAGGAGGACCTCGAGGCGGTCATCGACGAGCTCAACGCGGACCCGGCCTGCACCGGCTACATCGTCCAGCTGCCGCTGCCCGGCCACCTGGACACCAACGCGATCCTCGAGCGCGTCGACCCGGCCAAGGACGCCGACGGGCTGCACCCGACCAACCTCGGCCGGCTCGTGCTCAACGTCTCCGAGCCGATGACCTCCCCGCTGCCCTGCACGCCCAACGGCATCGTGGAGCTGCTGCGCCGCCACGACGTGGACCTCGCCGGCCGGCACGTGCTCGTCGTCGGCCGCGGTGTGACCGTCGGGCGGCCCATGGGGCTGATCCTGACCCGCCGGGAGATCAACGCGACGGTCACCCTCGCCCACACCGGCACGGAGGACCTCGACGCGCTGCTGGCCCAGGCCGACGTCGTGGTCGCCGCCGCCGGGCGCCCGCACATGATCGGCGCGGACGCCCTCAAGGACGGGGTCGTGCTGCTCGACGTGGGGGTCTCCCGCGTGGAGGACCCGGAGACGGGGAAGAAGCGGCTCACCGGCGACATCGACCCGGCGGCCGCCGCGAAGGCCTCCTGGATCTCGCCGAACCCCGGCGGCGTCGGCCCGATGACCCGGGCCATGCTGCTGCTCAACGTCGTCGAGGCCGCCGAGCGGCACGCCGGCTCCCGCTGAGCACCGGCCCCCGGAGCGGGCCGCGGCGCCGGCAACGAGCGATCGTTCCCGGCGCCGCGGCCGTTCCGGGCGGACCCCCCCCGCGCCGAGGACCGGACCTGCCGGGACCGCCGGGTTCGTGGCCGGGCCGGGGATTTGAGACAATGGTGACCATGCGCTCCATCGGATCCTCCGCCACGTCCAGCCCGTCCGCCCCCGGCACCGGCAGCCGCACGACCCTCTGGGGCACGGTCATCGGCCTGGCCGTGCTCGTGGTGATCTTCGTGGTGGCGCTGCTGCAGGCCGCGAACGCCAATTCGTGGCTGGGCTGGGCGCTCGCGGGCATCGCGCTCGGGTGGCTGCTGCTCGCCACGTGGGTGGTGCTCATGGTCCGCAAGGCCGCCCGCTTCGGCCGCCGGCAGGTCGAGGAGGCCCAGGAGCAGCTGCGGGCCGGCTCCGGCCGCGCCCCCGCCGCCGCGCCGTCCGGCGCCACCCGCTCGATGCGGGACGAGAAGCTCTCGCACAGCTTCCAGATCGTGCTCGTCCAGTCGAAGGTCATCAAGCAGGAGCTCGCCGGGCTGCCGGCCGAGGGCGTGGACCGCAAGGCCCTGGACCGGGCGCTCGACACGATCGACATCACCGCCGGCAACGGGATGAGCATGCTGCGCCAGGAGCCGCTCAGCGGCACCGTCGTCGACTGACCCGCGACCCGCCCGTCCCCCCCCCGATCGCCCCCCGTCCCGAAGGCCAGGTGCCCCTGCATGTCCCGCCCCGAGAACGTCCTGCGCGTCGCCACCGTCAACGTCAACGGCATCCGCGCCGCCTACAAGCGCGGCATGGCCGACTGGCTCGCCGGGCGCGACGTCGACATCCTGTGCCTGCAGGAGGTGCGGGCCCCGGACAAGGTCGTCCGGGAGCTGCTCGACGAGCAGACCTGGGACGTCCACCACGCCGAGGCGGCGGACAAGGGCCGGGCCGGCGTGGCGGTCGCGACCCGCCGCGACGCCCGCGCCGGGACGCTGCTGCCGGTCGCCCGCCGGGACTCCATCGGCCACGAGCACTTCGCGGCCTCGGGGCGGTGGGTCGAGACCGACCACGCCCTCGCCGACGGCAGCACGCTCACCGTGGTCTCGGCCTACGTGCACTCCGGAGAGGTCGGCACCGTGCGCCAGGACGACAAGTACCGCTTCCTCGACGTCATGACCGAGCGGCTGCCGGAGCTGGCCCGCACCCGGGAGCACGTCCTCGTGGTCGGGGACCTCAACGTGGGGCACACCGAGCTCGACATCAAGAACTGGAAGGGCAACGTCAAGAACGCCGGGTTCCTGCCCGAGGAGCGGGCCTACTTCGACCGCTTCTTCGGGGAGCACGGGTACAAGGACGTCGCCCGGGAGCTGGCCGGACCCGTCCCCGGCCCCTACACGTGGTGGTCCTACCGCGGCAAGGCCTTCGACACCGACGCCGGGTGGCGCATCGACTACCACATGGCCACCCCGGGGCTGGCGTCCGCCGCCGTCTCCGCGGTGGTCGACCGCGCCCCCAGCTACGACACCCGCTTCTCCGACCACGCGCCCGTGGTGGTCGACTACCAGCTCTGACCCGCTCCGCCCCGCACCCCCGCGCCCACCCGGCGCCGGCCCGAACGAAGGACCCCACACCGTGACCGCTGACCCCGCGCCGTTCGACGTCCGATCCGCCTCCGGCAGGCCCCGTGTCGTGTCGGGGGTGCAGCCCTCGGCGGACTCCCTGCACCTGGGCAACTACGTGGGCGCGGTGCGCAACTGGGTCGACATGCAGAACGACAACGAGTGCGTGTTCTTCGTCGCGGACCTGCACGCGGTGACCACGGACCAGGACCCCGCGACGCTGGCCCAGCGCACCCGCGTCACGGCCGCCCAGTACATCGCGGCGGGCATCGACCCGGAGCGCTCCACGCTGCTCGTGCAGTCCCACGTGCCCGAGCACGCCCAGCTGGCGTGGGCGCTGAACTGCATCACCGGCTTCGGGGAGGCCTCCCGGATGACCCAGTTCAAGGACAAGTCCGCCAAGCAGGGCGCCGAGAACGCGACCGTGGGCCTGTTCGCCTACCCCGTGCTGATGGCCGCGGACATCCTGATCTACCAGGCGCACCAGGTGCCGGTCGGCGAGGACCAGCGCCAGCACCTCGAGCTGACCCGCAACCTGGCGCAGCGCTTCAACGCCCGGTACGGCGACACCTTCGTGGTCCCGGAGGCCAAGATCCTCGCGGAGTCGGCGAAGGTCTACGACCTGCAGAACCCCACGGCCAAGATGTCCAAGTCCGCGGCCGCGGAGAACGGGCTCCTCCGGCTGCTGGACCCGGCGAAGAAGAACGCCAAGAAGATCAAGTCCGCCGTCACCGACGACGGCACCGAGATCCGCTTCGACCGCGAGGCCAAGCCCGGGATCTCGAACCTGCTCACCATCCACTCCGCGCTCACGGGCCGCCCGGTGGACGAGATCGTCGCGGAGTACGAGGGCCGGATGTACGGACACCTCAAGGTCGGTCTGGCCGAGGTGGTCACCGAGACGCTCGAGCCCATCCGCAGCCGCGCCCTCGAGCTGCTGGACGACCCCGCCGAGCTGGACCGCATGCTGGCCCGCGGCGCCGAGAAGGGCCGGGAGCTCAGCGTGGCGACCCTGGCCGCGGTCTACGACCGGATGGGCTTCCTGAGCCGGGCCGGGGGGCTGGGCTAGGCTGGGTCCCGTCCTGTGAGGAGTTGACGTGATCCCAACGCACCAGTCTCCGACCATCCGCCCCGGTCAGGTCTACGCGGGCGTGGTCATCGAGCTGCCCGAGCCCGTGGGGCGGGAGCTCCAGGACTGGCGCGCGTCCTTCGGGGACCCGGCCTCCTACGCCGTGCCGGCGCACATCACCCTGATGATCGCCCCGCAGGCGGTCCACTGGAGTGAGGTCGTCGAGCGGGTGCGGTCCGTGGCCCGGACCTGGCGGCCGTTCCACCTGGAGATCAACGGCACGGGCACGTTCCGTCCGGTGAGCCCGGTGGTCTACCTGCGCGTCCTGGAGGGCGCACAGCAGTGCCGGGCCCTGCACGAGGCCCTGCACGAGGAGCGGCTGGTCTCCGCGTCCCCCTTCGAGTTCCACCCGCACGTCACCATCGCCCAGGCCGTGGGGGAGGACGACCTCGACCGCGCCCAGGAGATGCTGCGGACCTACCGCGCCGGGTTCCTCGTGGACCGGATCGGCCTCTACGAGCTCGACGGCCACGGCGTCTGGCGGATCCGCGAGGAGTTCCCCTTCGCCGGGACCGACCGCGGCGAACGCTGACCTGCCGCCATGAGCACCCGCACGGGACCCCGCACGGGACCCCGTACGGGCCCGGCACCGGAGATGCCGCCCCGGGCGGTGGACCGGCACGGGCTGCGCCGGGAGGCGCTGCGCCAGCAGGCGCTGCTGCGCGAGCGGCGCGCCGCCGGCGCCGGGCCCGCGGCGCTGGCGGGATCCGCGCTCGCGGTCGTGCTCTCCCGCTTCTTCACGCGCCTGCCGGTGCGCGTGGTGATGCACTACCTCTTCCACGGCGGCCCGCTCATGGCGGCCGGGCTGTCCTTCGTGCTGATCTTCGCGTCCACCTCCCTGCTGGTCGGCGGTTTCGCCACGATGGGCCTCCTGCTGGGCAACGACCCCGAGGTCCGCGACGCCGTGGTGCGCGCCGTCACCGAGCGCGTGCCGGGACTGCTCGACACCGGCGCCGGGGGAGTGGTCCCCCTCGACCTGCTGGAGGACACCCGCCCCTTCACCCTGGCCACGGTGATCGGCGCCGCCGTGCTGCTCTTCTCGGGCTGGCGCTGGGTCTCCGGGGTGCGCCTGGCGTTCCGCCGGATCTTCGAGGTGCCCCCGGCGCAGGGCATGCCCATCGCGGCCGTGCCGCGCGACCTCCTGGGCCTGCTCGTGCTCGGCGTGCTGCTGGCGCTGTCGGCCGTGGCCAACGGCGCCGCCTCGGGGCTCCTGGGCTTCCTGCTCGACACCGCCGGCGAGCTGGGCTGGGGCCGGGGGCCCGAGTGGCTGCGCACCGGGCTGACCTGGGCGCTGAGCACCCTCCTCGTGGTGGTCCTGGACGCCCTGTTCGCCCTCGAGCTCGTGCGCGGCGTGGCCGGACTGCGGCTGACCCGCCGGGCCCTGCTCACCACGGTGCTCGCCGCGGCGGCCGGCAACTTCGCCCTGCGCTACGCCGGGGGGTCCCTCATCTCCGGGGCCACCGCGAACCCCTATCTGCTGTCCGTGGCGCTGGTGGTGGGGGTGCTCGTGTGGTTCTACCTGTTCAGCCAGGTCCTGCTCTTCTCCGCCGCGCTCGGGGCGATCGTGCAGGCGGACCAGCACGGCGGCCGGGTGCACCCCGCGGGGGAGGCCGTGGCCGTCACCGTGCTGCCGATGAGCTCGGTGCCCGCTCCCGCCCGCTGACCCCCCCCGCGGGGCGCCCGCCCGGCCGGCCGGGATGTCGCCCGGAGCCGCCACGGTGACGTCAGGGTGACGCCTGGGTGGGGTCCTGCGGCAACGACGACGGCGGCCCGCGTTCTTGACCTCGGAGATGGCCTTGGTGACCTGGATGCCGCGCGGGCAGGCCTCGGTGCAGTTGAAGGTCGTGCGGCAGCGCCACACGCCCTCCTTGTCGTTGAGGATCTCCAGGCGCAGGTCCCCGGCGTCGTCGCGGGAGTCGAAGATGAACCGGTGCGCGTTGACGATCGCGGCCGGACCGAAGTACTGGCCGTCGGTCCAGAACACCGGGCAGGAGGACGTGCACGCGGCGCAGAGGATGCACTTGGTGGTGTCGTCGAAGCGCGCCCGGTCCTCCGGGGACTGGTAGCGCTCCATGGTCGGCTCGTTGCCGCCGGCCACGAGGAAGGGCATGATCTCGCGGTAGGACTGGAAGAACGGCTCCATGTCCACGATCAGGTCCTTCTCGCACGGCAGGCCCTTGATGGGCTCCACGGTGACGGGCTTGGACAGGTCCAGGTCCTTGAGCAGCACCTTGCAGGCGAGGCGGTTCTGACCGTTGATGCGCATGGCGTCGGAGCCGCACACGCCGTGGGCGCAGGAGCGGCGGAAGGACAGCGAGCCGTCGATCTCCCACTTGACCTTGTGCAGGGCGTCCAGCACGCGGTCGGTGCCGTACATGGTGAGCTTGAACTCGTCCCAGCGCACCTCGTCGGAGAGCTCGGGGTTGTAGCGGCGGATCCGCAGGGTGAGGTCGAACGTGGGGATCTCCTGGTTGCCCTGCTGCTCCTCGGGCAGGTTCACCTGCGAGGCGGGCTCACCGCCCTCGGCGTTCTCGGCGGCGGGGTCCACGGCCGGGACCTCGGCCTCGTTGCGCTCGTCGACGGACCCGGCGTCCGCGTCGGTCTTGTAGCCCGCGCGGTCGTCCTGGTCGTGGCCCGGCGCGTGGCCGTGCTCGGGAGCCCGGTCCTGCGGGTCGTCGTTGCGCCCGTCCTCGGGGCGGTCGGGAGTGTGTGCGGTGGACATCAGTACTTACGCTCCATGGGCTCGTAGCGGGTGAAGATGACGGGCTTCGTCTCCTGCCTGATGCCCCCGGTGGGGGAGGAGGGGTCGAGGTAGACCATCGAGTGCTTCATGAAGTTCTCGTCGTCGCGCTCCGGGAAGTCCTCCCGGAAGTGGCCGCCGCGGGACTCGTTGCGGTGCAGCGCCGCGACCGTCATGACCTTGGCCAGCTGCAGCAGGAAGCCGAGCTCCACGGCCTCGAGCAGGTCCAGGTTGAAGCGCTTGCCCTTGTCCTGGATCGAGATGTTCGCGTAGCGGGCCTCGAGGGCGGCGATGTCGTCCAGCGCCGTCTGCAGGGTCTCCGCCGTGCGGAACACCTGGACGTTGAGGTCCATGGTGTCCTGCAGGTCCTTGCGGATCGCGGCGACCTTCTCGGTGCCGGTGCCGTTGCGGGCGTTGTCGAGCAGCGCCACGGTGCTGTCCAGGGCGGTGTCCGGGACCGGCACGAACTCGGCCTGCTGCGCGTACTCGGCCGCGTAGATCCCGGCCCGCTTGCCGAACACGTTGATGTCCAGCAGCGAGTTGGTGCCCAGGCGGTTGGAGCCGTGCACGGACACGCAGGCGACCTCGCCGGCGGCGTACAGGCCCGGGACCACGGTCTCGTTGTCCTGCAGCACCTCGGCCTTGATGTTGGTCGGGATCCCGCCCATCGCGTAGTGGCACGTGGGGAACACCGGGACCGGCTCGGTGTAGGGCTCCACGCCCAGGTAGGTGCGGGCGAACTCCGTGATGTCGGGCAGCTTCGCGTCGATGTGCGCCGGCTCCAGGTGGGTGAGGTCGAGCAGGACGTAGTCCTTGTTCGGCCCGGCCCCACGGCCCTCGCGCACCTCGTTGGCCATGGAGCGGGCCACGATGTCACGGGGGGCGAGGTCCTTGATCGTGGGGGCGTAGCGCTCCATGAAGCGCTCGCCGTCCGCGTTGCGCAGGATCCCGCCCTCGCCGCGGGCGGCCTCGGAGACCAGGATGCCCAGGCCGGCCAGACCGGTCGGGTGGAACTGGATGAACTCCATGTCCTCGAGCGGAAGGCCGTTGCGGAACGCGATGGCCATGCCGTCGCCGGTGAGGGTGTGCGCGTTGGAGGTGGTCTTGTAGACCTTGCCGGCCCCGCCGGAGGCGAAGACCACGGACTTCGCCTGGAAGACGTGCAGCTCGCCGGTGGCCAGATCGTAGGAGACCACGCCCGCCACGCGCCGCTGACCGTCGATCTCGGTCATGACCAGGTCCAGGACGTAGTACTCGTTGAAGAACTCCACGTTGTGCTTGATGCAGTTCTGGTAGAGCGTCTGGAGGATCATGTGCCCGGTGCGGTCCGCGGCGTAGCAGGCCCGGCGCACGGGCGCCTTGCCGTGGTCGCGGGTGTGTCCGCCGAAGCGGCGCTGGTCGATCTTGCCCTCGGGGGTGCGGTTGAAGGGCAGCCCCATCTTCTCCAGGTCCAGGACCGCGTCGATGGCCTCCTTGGCCATGACCTCCGCGGCGTCCTGGTCGACGAGGTAGTCACCGCCCTTGATGGTGTCGAACGTGTGCCACTCCCAGTTGTCCTCCTCGACGTTGGCGAGTGCTGCGCACATGCCGCCCTGCGCCGCGCCGGTGTGGGAGCGGGTGGGGTACAGCTTGGTCAGTACGGCAGTACGAGAGCGCTGGCCGGCCTCGATGGCGGCGCGCATACCGGCACCACCGGCACCGATGATGACCACGTCGTACTTGTGAACCTGCATACCGGTTGTTCTTTCTGTTGGATGTTCGGGAGGTGTTCTGGGTTCCGGTCGCCTGCGGCCGGACGGCGCGGACGGCCCGCCGGGGAGCGGGCCGTCGCGCGAGAGGTCTCAGCCCGCGGTGCAGAAGGAGGCCAGCAGGGCCGGGTCCGCGCCGGTGGGGCAGGGCTCGAAGGTGAAGATCACCAGGGTGCCCAGCAGGATCACGAAGGCGGAGGTGGTGAAGAGGAAGACCTTCAGCCAGAACCGGGTGCGGTCCTTCTCGGCGTAGTCGTCGATGATCACGCGCAGGCCGTTGGTGCCGTGCAGCATCGCGAGCCACAGCAGGAGCATGTCGAAGACCTGCCAGAACGGGCTGGCCCACTTGCCGGCGACGAACGCGAAGTCCACGGCCTCGACCCCGCCCTCGGGGGAGACGAGGTTCACCCACAGGTGCACGAAGACCAGCACGAGCAGGACCACGCCGGAGAAGCGCATGAACAGCCACGCGAACATCTCGAAGTTGTTGCGACGGGAGGAGGAGCGGTTGTACTTGACGCCGTTGACCTCGAGGTCCTTGCTCCGGGGGACCGAGATGCTTGCCTTGAGCGGAGTGCTCATTGTTTAACCCCCGAAGATGGAGAGGTGGAAGATGTTGGACAGGTGCCGGACCAGGAACGGGACCATCACCACGAGCCACAGCGCGAGGACGCCCCAGAGCATCTGCTTCTGGTAGCGGGTGCCCTTCGACCAGAAGTCCACGAGGATGATGCGCAGGCCGTTGAAGGCGTGGTAGACGATGGCCGCCACGAGACCGGCCTCGCCCAGGCCCATGACCGGGTTCTTG
This sequence comes from Kocuria turfanensis, assembly GCF_001580365.1. Classification (NCBI taxonomy): domain Bacteria; kingdom Bacillati; phylum Actinomycetota; class Actinomycetes; order Micrococcales; family Micrococcaceae; genus Kocuria; species Kocuria turfanensis. Next base: position 3,334,542 of record NZ_CP014480.1, read on the forward strand.
TAGGTCTCCATGACCGCGTTGTAGGCCTCGGGCGAGACCCGCACGAGCGCGGTGTCCAGGACGTGGACCAGAAGAAAGAAGAAGATGGCCACGCCGGTGATGCGGTGGGCGACCCAGGACCACTGGCCATGGGCCTGGCCGCGGTACAAGGTGCCCTTGGATGTCTTCGCCACTGAAAAACCTCCCTGAGTCGCTCGCCGTCGTGCGCTCTTGAAAACCGGGAATTCGCACTGCGCACGACGTGAGCGGAGCCCTCCGGCTCTGTGTCGGATGTTGCGCGAGTTCCTTTCCACGATACCAGCACGGAGGCCGTTTACTGACAGCCTGTCCCCCGCCAGGACACGGATCTCGCCGTGGGCGGACGTCGTTTTCCGTGCCGCCCGTCCCGGCGTCGTATGGTGATGCGTGTGACCTCTCCCCTCGCGCACTTCCACCCCTTCATCCCGGCCGGAGGGGTCGGCTCCCGGCTCTGGCCGCTCTCCCGGGCCGACGCCCCGAAGTTCCTGCTGGACCTCACCGGGTCCGGCTCGTCGCTGCTGCGGGCCACCTACGACCGGCTGGCCGGACTCAGCGGCGGCCGCGTCATGGTCGTCACCGGACGCACCCACGCCCCCGCGGTCTGCCGGCAGCTGCCGGAGCTCTCCCCGGGGGACCTCGTGCTCGAGCCGTCCCCGAAGGACTCGGCGGCGGCCATCGGCCTGGCCTGCATGCTCATCGCGCGGCAGGACCCGGACGCGATCGTCGGCTCCTTCGCGGCCGACCACGTGATCGAGCCCGCCGAGGCGTTCCAGGACGTGGTCCGGGAGGCGGTCGCGGCCGCGGCCTCGGGCCGGATCGTGACCATCGGCATCCCGCCGAGCTCCCCGGCCACCGGCTTCGGCTACATCCGCGCAGGCTCGCAGCTGGGCCTCGAGGGCGCCCCGCACGCCCTGCAGGTCGAGCAGTTCGTGGAGAAGCCGGACGAGGCCACCGCGCGCGCCTACGTGCACAGCGGCAACTACACGTGGAACGCCGGCATGTTCGTGGCCCCCGCCTCGCTGATGCTGCGCCACCTCGCCGCCAGCGAGCCCGCGCTGCACGCCGGGCTGGCCGAGATCGCCGACGCGTGGGGCACGCCCGCGCAGGACGAGGTGGTCGACCGGGTCTGGCCCGGCCTGCCGAAGACCGCCATCGACTACGCCGTGGCCGAGCCCGCCGCGGCGGCCGGGGACGTCGCCATGGTGCCCGCGACCTTCACCTGGGACGACGTGGGCGACTTCGCCGCGATCAGCCGGCTCAACCACGTCGACCCGCACGGGGACCCGCACGTGACCGTGCTGGGCGACAACAGCCGGGTGCTCGCCGACAGCTCCACGGGCATCGTCGTCTCCGACACGGGCCGGATGATCGCGCTGATCGGCGTGGAGGACATCGTCGTCGTCGACACCCCCGACGCGCTGCTGGTGACCACGCAGGAGCACGCCCAGCGGGTCAAGGACGCCGTGGCCTCGCTCAAGCAGAGCGGCAACACGGACGTGCTGTGAGCGTCCCGGGCCGCGCGCGGCCCGGAGTACCCTGGACAGATGCCTGACGCGCCATCCCCCGCCGCAGCCCTGGAGGCCGGCCTCCCGCCGGCCATCGGCCCCCTCCTCAAGCGGTACCTGCCGGACCTGATCGCCTTCCGGCGGGACCTGCACCGGCACCCGGAGCTGTCCTACCAGGAGTTCCGCACCACCGACCGGATCGTCGCCGCCCTGGAGAACATGGGCCTGAGCCCCGTGCGGCTCAGCGACACCGGGTGCTACGTGGACATCGGCCACGGGCCGCTGGCCGTGGGCCTGCGCGCGGACATCGACGCGCTGCCCATCCAGGAGGCCACGGGCCTGGACTACTCCTCCGTCAACGACGGCGTGGCGCACTCCTGCGGCCACGACATCCACGCGACCGTGATGGTGGGCGTGGCCAAGGTGCTCGCGGACCTGCACCGCACCGCGCACATCGCCGGCACCGTGCGGATCGTCTTCCAGCCCGCCGAGGAGCAGCTGCCCGGAGGCGCCCTCACGGTGATCCGCCAGGGCGCGCTGGAGGGCGTGCCGCGCATGTTCGCCCTGCACTGCGAGCCCAAGGTCGACGTGGGGCAGGTCGGGACCCGGATCGGGGCGATCACCTCCGCCTCGGACACCGTGCGGATCGAGTTCACCGGCCGCGGCGGGCACACCTCCCGCCCGCACCTGACGCAGGACCTCGTCTACGCGATGGCCCAGATCGCCGTGAACGTCCCCGCCGTGCTCTCCCGGCGGATCGACGTCCGGTCCGGGGTCGCGGTGGTCTGGGGACAGATGCACGCCGGTGTGGCGCCCAACGCCATCCCCGCCACGGGGTTCATGTCCGGGACCATGCGCTGCCTCGACGCCGACGCCTGGCACCGGGCCGGCCGCCTGCTCGACGAGGTCGTGCACCAGGTCGCGGCGCCCTACGGGGTGGACGTGGAGCTGGAGCACATCCGCGGCGTGCCGCCCGTGGTCAACGGGGAGGTCGAGACCACCCTCATCGAGAACGCCGCCCGCGCGGAGCTCGGCGAGGACGCCGTGGTGCTGGTGCACCAGTCGATGGGCGGGGAGGACTTCGCGTGGTTCCTCCAGGAGGTCCCCGGGGCGATGATGCGCCTGGGCACCCGGACCCGGGGCGGGCACACCTACGACCTGCACCAGTCGGACTACGTGGCGGACGAGGCGGCCATCGGCTGCGGCGTCCAGGTCATGGCCAACACCGCCCTGCGGGCCATCCGGCTGCGCTCCCGGGAGACGCACCCCGACGTCACGGCGAATTGACGCGAGTCTCCGTCCACCGCGCCTACCCGTGGGTAGAATGACACCACGTCACGCCACCCCGCGTGGACGGGACCCGTTGCCCGCGGCCGGGTCACCCCTGTCTCCTGGAGGAACCATGACCTTCTCACCCCGGACGTCCCGAGGATCCCGCCCGCTTTCCGCCGCCGCGCTGCTCGGCGCCTCCGCCCTGGTCCTCGCCGGCTGCGGGGCCGCGCCCGAGGAGGGCGGGGAGGCGCAGGAGCAGGCCACCGACTTCACGGGCTGCATCGTCTCCGACTCCGGGGGCTTCCAGGACCGCTCGTTCAACCAGAACTCCTACGAGGGCCTGCAGGCCGCCCAGGAGTCCATGGGCATCGAGATCCAGCAGGCCGAGTCCCAGGCCGAGACCGACTTCGTGCCCAACCTCAACTCCATGGTCCAGCAGGGCTGCGACCTGACCGTCTCCGTGGGCTTCCTCCTCGCCGACGCCACCCGCGAGGCCGCCGAGGCCAACCCGGACTCGAACTTCGCGATCGTGGACGACGCCTCGATCGAGCTCGACAACGTCAAGCCGCTGGTCTACAACACGGCCGAGGCCGCGTTCCTCGCCGGCTACGTCGCGGCGGGCACCACCCAGACCGGCAAGGTCGCCGCCTACGGCGGCATGGACATCCCCACCGTGACGGTGTTCATGGACGGCTTCGCCGACGGCGTCGCCCACTACAACGAGACCAAGGGCGAGAACGTCGAGCTGCTGGGCTGGAACAAGGACGCCCAGGACGGCACCTTCGTCAACAGCTTCACCGACACCTCCGCGGCGAAGACCACCACGCAGAACTTCATCAACGAGGGCGCGGACATCATCATGCCCGTGGCGGGCCAGGCGGCGCTGGGCACCCTCGACGCCGTGGTCGCCGCCAACGACGGCGGCGACGAGGTCCGCTTCGTGTGGGTCGACGCCGACGGCTACGAGACGCTCGACCAGGGCCAGCAGTACCAGCTCACCTCCGTGCTCAAGCAGATGAGCACCTCCGTGCAGGACGTCGTCGAGACGTCGGCGGAGGGCCAGTTCAGCAACGAGCCCTACATCGGCACCCTCGAGAACGGCGGAGTGGGCATCGCGCCCTACCACGACCAGGAGGAGGCCGTGGGCGAGGAGCTCGCCGCCGAGGTCGAGCAGCTCAAGCAGGACATCATCGACGGCACCATCACCGTCGAGTCCGAGAACTCGCCGCAGGCCTGATCCCGGACGCAGGCGACCACCGCACCCACCGCCGCCAGCACGGCCCCCGGCCGCAGCTGGCGGCGGTGGCGTGCCCGCCCGGGGCCGCGCACGGCCCAAGAGGAGGACCACCATGAAGCTCGAGCTGCAGTCCATCACCAAGCGGTTCGGTGCCTTCGCGGCCAACGAGGACATCGACCTCGTCGTCGAGCCCGGGCAGATCCACTGCCTGCTCGGGGAGAACGGGGCCGGCAAGTCGACCCTGATGAACGTCCTGTACGGGCTCTACCGGCCCACCGCGGGGCGCATCCTCGTGGACGGCGCCGAGGTGTCCTTCAAGGGCCCCGGCGACGCCATGGCCGCCGGCATCGGCATGGTGCACCAGCACTTCATGCTCGTGCCCGTGTTCACGGTCGCCGAGAACGTCGCCCTGGGGGCGGAGAGCACGAAGGGCGCGGCCCTGGACCTGGAGACCACCCGCCGCCGGATCCGGGAGATCTCCGACCGCTACGGCTTCCACGTGGACCCGGACGCCGTCGTGGAGGACCTGCCCGTGGGCGTCCAGCAGCGCGTCGAGATCATCAAGGCCCTCGTGCGGGAGGCCCAGGTTCTCATCCTGGACGAGCCCACCGCCGTGCTCACCCCGCGCGAGACCGACGAGCTGCTCGAGATCATGCGCCAGCTGCGCAGCTCGGGCCGCTCGATCCTGTTCATCTCGCACAAGCTGCGCGAGGTCAAGGAGATCTCCGACGTGATCACCGTGGTCCGCCGCGGCCGCGTGGTGGGACAGACCTCCCCGGAGGCCTCGACCTCCGAGCTCGCCGCGCTGATGGTGGGCCGCGACGTCTCCCTCACGGTGGCCAAGGGGCAGGCCGCACCGGGGGAGCGCGCCCTCGAGGTCAGCGGGCTCACCGTGGTCGGCGACAACGGCGTGAAGCTGCTCGACGACGTCAGCTTCGACGTGGCCCGCGGGGAGATCCTCGCGGTGGCCGGTGTGCAGGGCAACGGCCAGACCGAGCTCGCCGAGGCGATCCTGGGCCTGCGGGAGCGGGCCACCGGCTCGATCCGGCTGGGCGGCACGGAGCTGCTGGGCAGGTCGGTGCGCCAGGTGCTGGAGGCCGGCGTGGGATTCGTCCCGGAGGACCGCTCCACGGACGGGCTCGTGGGGCCCTTCACCGTCGCCGAGAACCTGGTGCTGGACCTCTACGGCGACGACCGCTTCTCCCGCGGGCCCTCCCTGCGCCTGGGCGAGATCCTGGCCAACGCCCGCCGCGCCGTCGAGCAGTTCGACGTGCGCACCCCGTCGGTGGACGCCCCGGTCCGGACGCTCTCCGGCGGCAACCAGCAGAAGGTCGTGATCGCCCGGGAGCTGTCCCGGCCGCTCGAGCTCTTCCTCGCCTCCCAGCCCACCCGCGGGGTGGACGTCGGGTCGATCGAGTTCATCCACGAGCAGATCGTCGCCGAGCGGGACAAGGGCGTGCCCGTGCTCATCGTCTCCACCGAGCTCGACGAGGTCTACGCGCTCGCGGACCGCATCGCCGTGTTCTTCCACGGCCGCATCATGGGCATCGTCGGCCCCGACACCCCGCGGGACGTCCTGGGCCAGATGATGGCCGGGGCCACCGCCGAGGAGGCCCGCGCCTCCACCGCCCAGCACACCGCCCAGCACACGAAGGAGCAGGCATGAGCGCCACCGGAGCGGCCCCCGCGGTCGCCGAGCAGCAGAGCGCGCCGCCGCCCACGGCCACCACCCCCGACGCCCCGCGGCGCACCTGGCTGGGCTCGGCGCTGCAGTCGGTGCTCGCGATCGTCGCGGCCCTGGTGCTGGGCGGGCTGCTGATCGCCGTGACCGACGAGCGCGTCGCCGACGCCGCGGGCTACTTCTTCGCCCGCCCCGCGGACACCCTCGGCGCAATGTGGGCCGCGGCGTCCTCCGCCTACGAGGCCATGTTCTACGGCGCCGTCTACAACCCCAACGGCACGACCTTCGCCCAGCGGATCTACCCGCTCACCGAGACGCTGACCGTGGCCACCCCGCTGATCCTCGCGGGCCTCGGCGTGGCCGTGGCCTTCCGGGCGGGGCTGTTCAACATCGGCGCCCAGGGCCAGCTGCTGATCGGCGCGGCCCTCGCCGCGTGGGTGGGCTTCGCCTGGCAGCTGCCGGTGGGCGTGCACCTGCTCGCCGTGGTCCTCGCCGGCGCCCTGGGCGGGGCCCTGTGGGGCGGGATCGTCGGGCTGCTCAAGGCCCGCACCGGGGCCCACGAGGTGATCCTCACGATCATGCTCAACTACATCGCGCTGAACCTGGTCGCCTACCTGCTGACCCGGCCCGCGTTCCTGCGTCCCGGGTCCTCGAACCCGGTGAGCCCGCAGGTCGCCGAGACCGCGATGTTCCCGCGGCTGCTGGGGGAGCAGTTCCGGCTGCACTGGGGCTTCGTGCTCGCGGTCCTCGCCACCGTGTTCGTGGCGTGGCTGCTCCACCGCTCCACGGTGGGCTTCGAGCTGCGCTCCGTGGGCGCCAACCCGCGCGCGGCCCGCACCGCGGGCATCTCCGTCACGCGCGGCTACGTCGTCGTCATGCTGCTCGCGGGCGCGCTGGCCGGTCTCGCGGGCGTCGCGCAGGTCGCCGGCACCGAGCGGGCGCTGACCTCCGGGATCGCCGCGTCCTTCGGCTTCGACGCGATCACGGTGGCCCTGCTGGGCCGGTCCCGGCCGTGGGGGACGTTCTTCGCCGGCCTGCTCTACGGCGCCTTCCGCGCCGGAGGCGTCACGATGCAGTCGATGACCGGCACGAACATCGACATCGTGCTGGTCGTGCAGTCGCTGATCGTGCTGTTCATCGCCCTGCCGCCGCTGCTGAGAACCGGCCAGGACCGGGTCCGGGCCCGGCGCGGACGGGGCACCACCACCACCGCCACCGAGGGGGCCCGGGCATGAGCTCGCAGGAACCGACACCGCAGCACGAGAGCGCCCCGTGGGACGGCGGCAGCACCGCCACCACCACTGCCGCCACCGGCACCGCCACCGCGCCGGCCGAGTCCGAGCTGTCCACGGCGGCGGCCAACGAGGTCGTGGGCGTGACCAGCTGGCGCACCCCCGTGGTCCTGGCCCTGCTGAGCGCCGTGGCCCTCGTCCTGTTCGCGCTCAACGCCCCGGACAACCGGGTCGCCTTCCGCGTCTCCGAGGACGGCGACCTCTTCCGCGTGCCGGACCTGGCGGTCAACGGCGTGGTGTGGGGCTGGCTCACCGCGGTCGTGCTCCTCGCCCTGACGGCCCTGGCGTTCGTGCGCGCCCGGGCCCGGGCGCAGCTGCCCCGCTGGGCGGTGCTGGTCTTCGGCTTCTTCTTCGTCAGCGGCTTCCTCGTGTGGGTCGTGGGCAGCTCGCGCACCCCGGACGTGTCCCTGTCGGGCCTGCTCGCCGGGTCCGTGGCCCTGGCCATCCCGCTGATCTTCGGCTCCCTGGGCGGGCTGCTGTGCGAGCGCTCCGGGGTCGTGAACATCGCGATCGAGGGCCAGCTGCTGTTCGGCGCCTTCTCCGCGGCCGTGGCCGGGTCCCTGTCCGGCAGCGCCTGGGTGGGGCTGCTGGCCGCCGTGCTCGGCGCGGGCCTGGTCTCCCTGGTGCTCGCCGTCTTCTCGATCACCTACAAGGTCAACCAGGTGATCGTGGGCGTGGTGCTCAACGTGCTGGTCTCCGGGCTGACCGGCTTCCTCTTCGCCACGGTGCTGGAGACCAACGCGAGCGTGTTCAACTCCCCGCCGCGGCTGCCGCGCTTCGCCGTGCCCGTGCTCTCCGAGATCCCCGTGGTCGGCCCCATCCTCTTCGACCAGTCCGTGATCGGGTACCTGATGTACGTGGCGGTGGCCGTGGTGTGGTTCGCCCTCTACCGCACCCGCTGGGGGCTGCGCACCCGCGCGGTGGGCGAGCACCCCAAGGCCGCGGACACCCTGGGCGTGAAGGTCAACGCGCTGCGCTTCCGCAACGTGCTGCTCGGCGGCATGGTCGCCGGGGTCGGCGGGGCGTTCTACACCCTGGTCTCCGTGTCCGCGTTCACCCGGGACATGACCTCCGGGGCCGGGTACATCGCCCTGGCCGCGCTGATCTTCGGCCGGTGGAACCCCATCGGGGCGCTGCTCGCGTCCCTGCTGTTCGGCTTCGCGTCCAACCTCCAGTCGATCCTGTCCTTCCTGGGCACCCCGGTGCCCAGCCAGTTCCTGGCGATGCTCCCGTACGTCGTGACGATCCTGGCGGTGGCCGGGCTCGTCGGCGCCTCCCGCGCCCCCGCGGCCTCGGGCCAGCCCTACACCAAGGAGTGAAGCCCACCGTGACCGAGCACCAGCCCCCGGCGGGGACCACAGCCGCCCCCGACGCCCCGGAGGACACCGTGGACTGGGCGCGGCTGCGCGCGGCCGCCGTCGCCGCCCGCGAGCACGCCTACGTGCCGTACTCCCGCTTCCCCGTGGGCGCGGCCGCACTGACCGAGGACGGGCGCGTGGTCTCCGGGTGCAACGTGGAGAACGCCTCCTACGGGCTGACCCTGTGCGCGGAGTGCTCCCTGGTCTCGGCCCTGCACATGTCCGGCGGCGGCCGGCTCGCCGCCTTCGTCTGCGTGGACGCCCAGGGCGACGTCCTGATGCCCTGCGGGCGCTGCCGCCAGCTGCTGTACGAGCACCGGGCGCCCGGTCTGCGGCTGCTCACCGTCTCCGGGGTGCGGACCATGGCCGAGGTCCTGCCCGACGCCTTCGGCCCCGAGCACCTCTGACCGGCCGCGGTCGCCTCCGACGAACTCTCCGACGAACTCTCCGACGAGCCCTCCGGCGGCCCCGTGCCGCCGCACCGAACCTCCTGCCGAAAGGACCCCTCATGACCGAGCAGTTCGACGCCGTCGACGTCATCCGGACCAAGCGCGACGGCGAGACGCTCTCGCCCGCCCAGATCGCGTGGGTGGTGGACGCCTACACCCGCGGGGTCGTGGCGGAGGAGCAGATGAGCGCGCTGGCCATGGCGATCTTCCTGCGCGGCATGGACCGGGACGAGATCGCGGGCTGGACCCGGGCGATGATCGCCTCGGGGGAGCGGATGGACTTCTCGCAGCTCGTGCGCTCCGGGGCCCGCTCGGCGACCAGCGACAAGCACTCGACCGGCGGGGTGGGGGACAAGATCACGCTGCCGCTGGCGCCGCTCGTGGCGGTCTACGGGGTGGCCGTCCCGCAGCTGTCCGGCCGCGGGCTCGGCCACACCGGCGGCACCCTGGACAAGCTCGAGTCGATCCCCGGGTGGCGTGCCGCGCTGACCAACGCGGAGATGATGGACCAGCTGCGCGACGTCGGCGCGGTGATCTGCGCCGCCGGCTCCGGCCTGGCCCCGGCCGACAAGAAGCTCTACGCGCTGCGCGACGTCACCGGCACGGTGGAGTCCATCCCGCTCATCGCCTCCTCCATCATGTCCAAGAAGATCGCCGAGGGCACGCAGTCCCTGGTGCTCGACGTCAAGGTCGGCTCCGGCGCGTTCATGAAGGACCTCGCGTCCGCCCACGAGCTGGCCCGCACCATGGTGGACCTCGGCACGGACGCCGGCGTGACGACCACCGCGCTGCTCACCGACATGTCCACGCCCCTGGGTCTGGCGGTCGGCAACGCCGTGGAAGTCCAGGAGTCCGTGGACGTGCTCGCCGGGGGAGGCCCGGCCGACGTCGTGGAGCTCACCGTCGCGCTCGCCGCGGAGATGCTCGCCGCCTCCGGGATCCCCGACGCGGACCCCGCGGAGGCCCTGCGGGACGGCCGCGCGATGGACGTGTGGCGGGCCATGATCTCCGCCCAGGGCGGGGACCCCGGCGCCCCGCTGCCGCAGGCCCGGGAGTCCGAGACCGTCACGGCCGAGGCCGACGGGGTGCTCACCGAGCTCGACGCCTACAAGGTCGGGCTGGCCTCCTGGCGCCTCGGCGCGGGCCGGGCCCGCCGGGAGGACCCGGTCCAGGCCGGTGCCGGGATCCTGCTGCACGCCAAGCCCGGCGACGCCGTCCGGGCGGGCCAGCCGCTGCTGACGCTGCGCACCGACACCCCCGAGCGCTTCGCCCGGGCCCGAGAGGCCCTCGAGGGCGCCGCCGTGGTCCTGCCCTCGGCCCCGGAAGACCGTCCGGCCCGCGGGGTGGTCCTCGAGACCGTGCGCTGAGACCGCCGGGAGGGGTCCCCGCGGGCCCGCCTATACTGCGGAGAGAACCAGCGCGAAACGAGAACCGAGGGCGTGCGCACACGCTCAGAAGGGTGGGTCCAGTTGGGTCTGCGAGGCATTTTCCGGAAGAACAGCGGTGACGGCACGTCGCAGGAGACGGCCCCGGAGGGCCGCCCGGCCGCTCCGCCCGCCGGGCAGACCGGTCCCGGCGAGGCCGAGGGACGAGCGGGCGCACCCGTCGCCCCGGGCCGGGAGCACGGGGCCGGGGAGGCCCGCCCGGTGCCGCCGGAGGGGCCGCTGGCCGTTCTCGTGGAGCGGCTGACGTCCCGCGGGGCCGACCGCGCCGTGCTCACCCTGGTCCAGCGCGGCAACACCATGACGCACCAGACGGAGCAGTCCGTGGGGGACGTGGCCCCGTCCGTGGAGTCGGGCACCGTGGACCAGGACTCGCCGCTGTTCGACCCGGTCGCCGACCTCTACAGCGAGGCCATGTCCTCCCCGCGGGGCGCGTGGCAGAACGCCCGCATCGAGGTGGGCCCGGAGCAGGGCGGGGTCCGTCCCGTCGTGACCACCTACGGGTTCGCCGACGGGGCCGAGGACGTGCAGACCTGGCGGTCGGGCCGGCCCACCCCGCCGCCCCCGGCGAGCGCCGTGGGGACGGACGGCGACGAGCGCCCCGGTGACCGGGCCGCCGGCGCCCCGGCGCACGAGCAGCGGCCCGACGAGCGGTGGACCGAGGACTCCGGGGCCCGCTCCGGGACCGGCGCCCCGGAGGCCGCGGCGCAGGACGCCGAGGCCCCGGACAGCGGGGCACCGGCCGCCGAGCCCGCTCCCGCGACCGGCGGCACGCCGGTCATCACCGAGGTCGACGGACCCACCGGCTCCTCCGCAGCCCCGTCCGGGCCCAGCGCGGCCGGAACCGCACCGGGGACCGCACCCGGGACCGACGACGCCCAGCGCGTCCCCGACCACGTCGACCACGAGGAGTGGCACGAGGACGTCGAGCCGCCGGCCCCCACCGGCGCCGGCGCCGCCGCTGCCGCCGCGGTCGCGGCCGGCACCTCGACCGGCGAGGACCAGGACTCCTCGGCGCCGGAGACCGCCGTCTCCACCGACGTCTCCCCGTCCTACCGCGCCCCGTCCGTGGCCACGGACCGCCCCTCGCAGGACGCCCTCGCCGAGGGCAACCTCGTGCTCAAGGAGGCCGACGTCCTGCGCCGGCTCGCGGCCGCCCAGCGGCGCCTGTTCGGCCCGGACGGCACGGCCATGGACGTCTCCACCGTCCTGGTGCGCATCCGCGCCCTGGGCACCTACTACGACGCCCTCACGCACGTGCGCAAGAACGGCTTCTGGGACCAGCGCCGCACCTTCGACCTGATCCCCGAGGACCTGCTGCACGTGCAGCAGTTCAAAAACGAGTCCTACGTGGAGGGCACCGGCGCTCCGCTGGCCATGATGTTCCGCTTCCGCCCGGGCATCCCCCCGGAGGTGTCCTTCGACTACGCCGACGAGGAGGCCTTCGTGCGCTACGAGGAGCGGCTGCCCGCGCAGAACTACCTCGAGGAGCTGCGCATGTACCCGCGGACCGGGGCGAACATCCCGCAGCACATGAACGAGGCCCTGCAGGACTGGAACTACTGAGCCCGTGATGCTGACGTCCGCCGAACGCGGTCCGGCCCGGGTGCCGGACCGCGTGCTCCGTGACCTGCCCAAGGTCTGCCTGCACGACCACCTCGACGGCGCGCTGCGCCCGGCCACGGTGGTCGAGCTGGCCGCCGCCGCCGGGCACCGCCTGCCGGTCGAGGAGCCCGAGGCCCTCGGCCGGTGGATCCGCGCCAGCGCCGACTCCGGCTCGCTGGTGCGCTACCTGGAGACGTTCCAGCACACCGTGGCCGTGATGCAGTCCCCCGAGGCGCTCGTGCGCTGCGCCCGGGAGTACGTCGAGGACCTCGTCGCCGACGGCGTCGTGCACGCCGAGGTCCGGTGGGCCCCGGAGCAGCACACCGCGGGCGGGCTGTCGATGGCCGAGGCCGTCGAGGCCGTCCGGCTGGGGCTCTCCGAGGGGGTGCTCGCCGCGGAGGACGCCGGGCACATCGTCTCCGTCACCCAGATCCTGTGCGCCATGCGCCACGCCGAGCGCTCCCTCGAGGTCGCCCGCCTGGTGGTCGACAACCGGGACCGCGGCGTCGTGGCCTTCGACCTCGCCGGGCCCGAGGACGGCTTCCCGCCGGTGCGCCACCGCGCGGCCCTCGAGCTGCTCGCGGACGAGCTCATGCCCGTGACCCTGCACGCCGGCGAGGCGGCGGGCATCGGCTCCATCCGGGACGCGCTGGCTACGGGCCGCGCCCTGCGGCTGGGCCACGGGGTGCGCATCGCGGAGGACATCGAGATCGAGGAGGAGGACGGCGTCGCCGTCGTCACGCTCGGCCGCACCGCCGAGTGGGTCCGGGACCGGGGCATCGCGCTCGAGGTCTGCCCCACGTCCAATCTCCAGACCGGCGCGGTGGCCGCCTTCGGCACCGCCCCCGAACGCCACCCGGTGGACATGCTCTACCGCACGGGCTTCACCGTGACCATCTCCCCGGACAACCGGCTGATGAGCGGCACGTCGGTCACCGGTGAGCTCGCCTCCCTCGTGACCCACTTCGGCTACGGGCTCGAGGACCTGGAGCAGCTGCAGCGCAACGCGGCCGCGGCCGCGTTCCTGCCGCTGGAGGACCGCAGCGCACTGGAGGGGATCATCACGGAGGGCTTCGAAGGGATGCACGGATGAGCCAGGGACACGGAACGGACGACGTCCCCGCAGGACTGGGCGTGCCCGAGCGCACCGCGCAGCGCTTCGCGGAGCTCGTGGCGGTCATGGACCGGCTGCGCTCCCCGGGCGGGTGCGCCTGGGACGGCCAGCAGACCCACGAGTCGCTCGTGCGCTATCTCGTGGAGGAGGCCTACGAGGTGGTCGAGGCCGTCGAGGCCGAGGGCGGCCCGGCCGCCCACGCCTCCCTGCTGGTCGAGGAGCTCGGCGACGTCCTGCTGCAGGTGGTCTTCCACGCGCGCGTCGCCCAGGAGCGCCCGCGCGCCGAGGGCGGGTTCGACGTCGCCGACGTGCTGGAGGCGATCACCACCAAGCTGGTGCGCCGCCACCCGCACGTCTTCGACCCCGGGGCGTCCGGGGACGTGGCGGGGGAGCAGACCCTCGACCAGCTGCACTCCCGCTGGGAGGACCTCAAGCAGGCCGAGAAGCCCGAGCGGACCGGGCCCTTCGACGGCATCCCGCCGCACCTGCCCGCCCTGGCCCTGGCGGAGAAGACCCTCGCCCGGGCCCGCAAGCACGACCTCGAGCCCCCGGCCCCCCACGGGCAGGAGGCCGCCGGCCCGCACACCGAGGAGGAACTGGGGGAGGCCCTGTTCGCGCTCGTGCGCACCGCCTCCTCCCGCGGACTGGACGCCGAGCGGGCCCTGCGCGGGGCCGCCCGCGCCTACGCCGCCGCGCGGGACGGCGACTGAGCCCGTCCCGGGCCGCCGCCGGCAAGGACCGGGCCGCCACGAGTCGCTAGGCTGGATCCGGCAGGGGCGCCCGGTCGTGACGGGGACGTGCCCCGACCGGTGCCCGGCACCGGTCTCCCGCCCGCCCCGCACGTTCCACGCCCGCACCACCGTCAGCACGAACGCCAGCACCAACGTCAGGAGCACCACATGGCCATGATCACCGCAGTGCACGCCCGTCAGATCCTCGACTCCCGCGGCAACCCGACCGTGGAGGTCGAGGTCCTCCTGGAGGACGGCAGCTACGGCCGGGCGGCCGTCCCCTCGGGCGCCTCGACCGGAGCCTTCGAGGCGGTCGAGCGCCGCGACGGCGACAAGAAGGTGTACCTCGGCAAGGGCGTCCTCGACGCCGTGAAGGCCGTGGACGAGGAGATCGCCGAGGCCGTGATCGGTCTCGACGCCACCGACCAGCGCCTGATCGACCGGACCATGCTCGACCTCGACGGCACGGACAACAAGGCCAGCCTCGGCGCCAACGCGATCCTGGGCGTCTCCCTCGCCGTGGCCCGCGCGGCCGCGAACGCCTCCGACCTGGAGCTCTACAAGTACCTGGGCGGGCCCAACGCCCACGTGCTGCCGGTGCCGATGATGAACATCCTCAACGGCGGCTCCCACGCGGACTCCAACGTGGACATCCAGGAGTTCATGATCGCCCCGATCGGCGCGGCGACCTTCTCCGAGGCCCTGCGCACCGGTGTGGAGGTCTACCACTCCCTCAAGGCCGTGCTCAAAGAGCGCGGGCTGGCCACCGGCCTGGGCGACGAGGGCGGCTTCGCCCCGAACCTGGAGTCCAACCGCGCCGCCCTGGACCTCATCTCCGAGGCGATCGAGAAGGCCGGCTACACCGTGGGCACCGACGTGGCGCTCGCCCTGGACGTCGCCTCCTCCGAGTTCTTCGAGAACGGCGCGTACAGCTTCGAGGGCAAGCAGCTCAGCGCCGCGGAGATGACCGCCTACTACGAGGAGCTCGTGCGGGACTACCCGATCGTCTCCATCGAGGACCCGCTGGACGAGGACGACTGGGAGGGCTGGCAGACCCTGACCGCCTCCGTGGGCACCCAGGTGCAGATCGTCGGCGACGACCTGTTCGTCACCAACCCGGAGCGGCTCAGCCGCGGCATCGCGGAGGGGGCCGGCAACGCCCTGCTCGTGAAGGTCAACCAGATCGGCTCCCTCACGGAGACCTTCGACGCCATCTCCCTGGCCCAGCGGCACATGTTCCACTGCATGATCTCGCACCGCTCGGGCGAGACCGAGGACACCACGATCGCCGACATCGCGGTGGCCACCAACGCCGGGCAGATCAAGACCGGCGCGCCGGCCCGCTCCGAGCGCGTGGCGAAGTACAACCAGCTGCTGCGCATCGAGGAGGAGCTCGGCGACGCCGCGCGCTACGCGGGCGCCTCGGCGTTCCCGCGCTACACCGCGAAGTGAGGCGCCGCGGCGGCCGGGCCGGCGGGTCCGGCCGCCGCGAGGGCGGGCCGTCCCCGGACGGCCGCCCCCTGAGCGCTAGACTGGTCCCCGTTCCCGCCCGTTCCCCGTGAGGTCCCCATGCCCGCTCCCCGTCCTCGCACCACCCGCCTGCTCGGCGGCCGGGACGCCGCGCAGGGTGCCGCGCCGGGGACCCGCGGGCCGGGCGGCGGCTCCAGCGCCGTGGGATCACCCACCCCCGCCCGCACCTTCAGCGGCCGTTTCCTGCTCCTGACGCTGGTGGCCGTGCTCATCGTCTTCCTGGCGGCCCCGACCACCAAGATCTGGCTCGAGCAGCGCGCCGAGATCGCGGCCCTCGAGCAGTCCATCGCCGACATGGAGGCCGAGCAGGCGTCCTTGGAGGACCGGGTGGACCAGTGGTCGGACGAGACCTACGTCAAGCAGCAGGCACGGGACCGGCTCCTCTACGTCATGCCGGGGGAGCGGTCCTACCTCGTGGTGGGCGCCGAGGAGATGGAGGGCGCCGTGGTGGACTCCTCGGCGGCCCAGGTGGAGGCCGAGAAGCCCGCCTGGGTGGACGCCCTCTGGGACTCCGTGGTCAGCTCCGCCTACGAGGACGCCGCCGCAGCACCGGAGACGCTCGGCACCGAGGACACGAGCGGGACCGACGACCCGGACGGCACCGGCGCCACCGGCACCACCGACGACACCGGCACCGACGACACCGACAGCACGGACGGCACCGGTGCCGCCGAGGACACCGGCGGGGCCCAGGACGGCGGGACCCCGGTCCCGGCGGACGGCGCCGCCGAGGGGACCCCCGCCCCGACGGGCGGGACCGACGAGCCGCAGGACGCGGCGACGGACAGCCGCGGCACGGCCGCGGAGTGAGGAACGGCGTGAACTTCCAGCACGGACACGAACCCGGCGAGGCGGCGGGCGGACCACGCGCCCCGCGGGGGCTCGGGGTGACGGCCGAGACGGTCGCGCCCACGGCCCTGGACCTGCAGGTCCTGTCCCGCCAGCTCGGGCGCCCGGTCCGCGACGTCGTCGAGATCCCGGCGCGCTGCACCTGCGGGAACCCGCTCGTGGCGGCCACCGCGCCCCGGCTGGCCAACGGGACGCCGTTCCCCACCGTGTTCTACCTGGCCCACCCGGTGATCACGGCCGCGGTGTCCCGGCTCGAGGCCGGCGGGCTGATGTACGAGATGTCCGACCGGATCGTGCAGGACGAGGAGCTCGCCGCGGCCCACCGCGCCGCGCACGAGGACTACCTCGCCGAGCGGGCCCGGATCGGGGCTCGGGCGGGCACCGGGCCCGTCCCGGAGATCGAGGGCATCTCCGCCGGGGGCATGCCCGTGCGGGTCAAGTGCCTGCACGTGCTCGCCGGCCACGCCCTCGCGGCGGGCCGCGGCGTGAACGTGCTCGGCGACGAGACCCTGGAGGCGATCGCCGAGTGGTGGACCCCCGGGACGTGCCACTGCGACCCGGCCTGGCGCGAGGCCTGAGCCCCCTTCCGGTCCGCTCCCGCGGCCCGGCCTTCCCCCGCCCCCACCACCTCGAGGACGACCCATGCGCGTATGCGCCATCGACTGCGGCACCAACTCCATCCGCCTGCTCATCGCCGACACCCGGGAGGAGGGCGGCCGCACGGTCCTCGACGACCTGGTGCGGGAGATGCGCGTGGTCCGGCTGGGCCAGGGCGTGGACGCCACCGGCTGGCTGGCGGAGGCGGCCCTGGAGCGCACCTTCGCGGCCGCCGACGAGTACGCCCGGCTCCTGGCGGAGCACGGCGTCGAGCAGCTGCGGTTCGTCGCCACGAGCGCCACCCGCGACGCCGGCAACCGGGACGTCTTCCTCGCGGGGATCCGCGAGCGGCTCGGCGTGAGCCCCGAGGTGATCACCGGGGACGAGGAGGCGGAGCTGTCGTTCCTCGGCGCGTCCGCGGCCGTGCCCGGCACCGACCCGGAGGACCGGGTGCTCGTGGTGGACCTGGGCGGAGGGTCCACCGAGTTCGTGCTCGGCAACTCCCGGGGCGTGCGTGCCGAGCGCAGCGTGGACATCGGCTGCGTCCGGCTCACCGAGCGGCACCTCGGCTCCAACCCGCCCACCCCGGAGCAGCAGGCGGCCGTCCTGCGCGACGTCGACCACGCGGTGGACGTGGTGCAGCAGAGCGTGCCCCTGGCCGAGGCCACCCACCTCGTGGGGGTGGCCGGCACGATCACCACCGTCACCGCGCACGCGCTCGGGCTGCCCGGCTACGACCCCGAGGCGATCGACGGGACCGAGCTCCCGGCCGAGCGGATCGACCGGGCGTGCCGGGAACTCACGGCCATGACCCGCCAGGAGCGGGCCGCGCTGCCCTACATGCACGAGGGCCGGGTCGACGTCATCGGCGGCGGAGCCCTCGTGTGGCGGCGGATCGTGGAGCGGGTCGGCGCCGCCACCGGCGGCCGGGTGTGCACGGCGATCGCCAGCGAGCACGATATTTTGGACGGGATCGCCCTGTCCCAGCTCGGCTGACCGGCCCCGACCCGGAAGGACCCATGGTCTCCACCCCCGCCCGCCGCCGCACTCCGCGCCCCCGCGTGCCCGCGCGGTGGACGGCCGCGGCGGCCGTGTGCGCCGTGGCCGGCACCGCAGCGGCCGGCACCGCCGTGGCGGGGCCGGTCCATGCCCGGCCGCCGGCCCCGGCCCCCAGCATCCCGATCGAGGACCCCGTCAGCCCGGCGCCCGGCGAGACCCCCGCCCCGGACACCTCGCGGATCGCCGAGGACGGCATCCGCTCCCTGCAGTACTGGCTGGACGAGTACGGGGTGCGCGAGGCCTGGAAGGAGTCGACGGGCGAGGGCGCCCGGATCGCGGTCATCGACACGGGGGTGGACGGCTCCCACCAGGACCTGGAGGGCGCCGTCGTCGGCGGCACCGACGTCTCGGGCGGGGGCGCCGCCGACGGCCAGGAGGGCCTCGGCACGGAGCCCGAGCACGGGACCCTCGTGGCCTCCGTGGCCGCGGGCCGCGGCCACGTGGCCCCGGGCGGGCGCGACGACGCCGGACCGGGCCGCCCCGCCGGCGTGGTCGGGGTGGCTCCCGACGCCGAGGTGCTCGCCGTGTCCACGTGGCTGGGCGGGGAGACCTCGGAGGTCCGCAGCGTGGACGAGCAGCTCCCGGACGCCGTCCGGTGGGCCGTGGACCAGGGCGCGGACGTCATCAACATGTCCGTGGGCTCCAACACCACCTCCTGGCCCGAGAGCTGGGACGAGGCGTTCCTCTACGCCGAGGAGAAGGACGTGCTGATCGTCGCCTCCGCGGGCAACCGGGGTTCTGGGCTCGTCCAGGTGGGCGCCCCGGCCACCATCCCCGGAGTGCTCACGGTGGGCGGCGTGGGCCGCACCGGGGAGGCGAGCTGGGAGTCCTCCTCGCAGGGCATCTCCATCGCCGTCGCCGGCCCCTCCGAGGACATGGTGGGCGCCATCCCCGGGGACCGCTACGCGTCGTGGGCGGGGACCTCCGCGTCCGCACCCGTGGTCGCGGGCACCGCCGCCCTCATCAAGGCGAAGTGGCCCGAGATGAGCTCCGCCCAGGTCGCCAACCGGATCATCTCCACCGCCCGGGACACCGGGGCCCCGGGCAAGGACCCGCTCTACGGCTACGGGGTGCTCGACGTCGAGGCCGCGCTGACCGAGGACGTCGCCGAGGTCGGGGCGAACCCGCTGGGCAGCATGCGGCAGTGGGTGCAGGTCCACCGGCGGAGCGTCGGGGCGACGCCCGGGGCCACGCCGGCGGAGAGCTCCGCACCCGTCACCGAGGAGGTCGAGGCCGAGGTCGCCCCGCCCGAACCGGTGGCCCCGATCGACGAGACGGGCCTGCTGCCCGTGGTGGTGCTCACAGGGTTCGGGCTGCTCGTCCTGGGCCTGACCGCCGGGGCCGCCGTGCACATCCGCCGCATCGTGCGCGAGGACGCGGACGGCGGAGCCTGAGCCGGTGCCGCGGCCGCTCCCGGACACGGTGCCGGGCCTCCTGCCGGGGACCCGGGGCCGACAGCTTTCTGAGTAGACTCGGGGGCATGTCTTTCACTCAACTGGCCAAGGATCGTCCGCGCCTTCTGATCGTCGGCGGAGGCTACGTCGGCTTCACCGTGGCGCAGGAACTGCAGAAGCGGATCAAGGACTCCGGCGGGGTCGTGACCGTCGTCGACCCCAACCCGTACATGACCTACCTGCCCTTCCTCCCGGAGGTGGCCGCCGGCAACATCGAGGGCCGCCACGCCGTGGTCCCGCACCGTCAGCACCTGCGTGACTGCGAGCTCGTCGGCGGGCGCGTGATCGGCGTCGACCACGCCAACCGCACCGCGACCGTCCAGGGCGTCGACGAGGGCGAGACCTTCGAGCTCGCCTACGACGAGATCGTGATCTCCGGTGGGTCCGTCACCCGCGCCTTCCCGATCGAGGGCCTCGCCGAGAACGGCATCGGCCTGAAGTCCATCGAGGAGGCCGTGGGGCTGCGCGACTGGGTCCTCGAGCGCATCGAGTTCGCATCCCTGACCTCCGACGAGGACGAGCGCCGCCGCGCACTGACCTTCGTCGTGGTCGGCGGCGGGTACGCCGGCACGGAGGGCCTCGCCGAGATCGAGGACATGGCCCGCACCGCCGTGGAGCGCAACGACCGCCTGCAGCCGTCCGACCTGCGCTTCGTGCTGATCGAGGCCATGGGCCGGATCATGCCGGAGGTCTCCGAGGAGCGGGCCGAGAAGGTCGTGGCCCACCTGCGCAGCCGTGGCATCGAGGTGCTGCTCAACACATCCCTCGACTCCGCCGTGGACAAGCACCTGAAGCTGATCAACATGCAGGACAAGTCCCCGGCCGGCGAGATCGACACGGACACCCTCGTCTGGACCGCCGGCGTGCAGGCCAACCCCCTGGTGAAGAACACCGACTTCCCGCTGGACCAGCGCGGGCGCGTGCGTGCCGGGGCCGACCTGCGGATCACCGGCGACGACGGGCCCCTCGAGGGCGCCTGGGCCGCCGGCGACGTCGCGGCCGTCCCGGACCTGACCGGCGGCGGCGTCGGCGGGTTCTGCGTGCCGAACGCCCAGCACGCCGTGCGCCAGGCCCGCGTCCTGGCCAAGAACGTCCTGGCCGCCCGCGCGGGCAAGCCGCTGGAGGACTACTACCACGAGAACCTCGGCGCCGTGGCCGGCCTGGGCCTGTACAAGGGCGTGGCCAGCATCAAGAACCTGCCCGGCATCAAGGGCAACGGGGTCGAGTTCTCCGGCTTCCCGGCCTGGATGATGCACCGCCTCTACCACGGCTATGCGATCCCCACCGTGGAGCGCAAGGCACGGGTGTTCTCCGAGTACGTGCTCAACGCCGTGTTCGGCCGCGACACCGCGCCGATCCGGCACGCGCGCGAGCCCCGGCTGAACTTCCAGGAGGCCACCGGCACCGCCCCGGCCACGAGCAAGGCCAGCCTCTGACACCACCGTCCGACCCGCTCGACCCCGCCCCGGCACCGCCCGGCAGCGGGGTCGAGCCGTTCCCGGGACCGGCCCGGCCGGCGGGGGATGGTCCGCAAAGCGCACGCCTCCTTGTGGGCGTGCGCCGCGTTCCCTAGGCTGACGCGACCGCAGGACACCGTCTCGCGGCGACCGCACGCGAAGAAGGGTGCACCCCATGGACCACCACGTCTCCGTCCTCGTCCAGGTCGACCGGCAGAGCGCCGCCGTGCGCCTGGTCGTCAGCGGATGCCTGACCGAGCACAACCACCAGGCCGTGCGTCCGCTCGTCCTCCGGGCGCGCACCCTGTTCCCTCCGGCGAACGTCATGGTGGACCTGACCTGCGCCGACCACGTGGAGGCCTCCGCGGTGGACCTGCTGCGCTGGTCCCTCGACGAGGACGCCATGCTGGAGCAGATCGGCCCGGTGGAGCTCGTGCTCCCGGATCCGCTGCCCGAGCACCGGCCCGCACCGTACGGCGGGCGCCGCGGCCGGGACGCGGTGTCCGGACTCGCGGCCTGAGCAGGTCCCTCGCCGACCAGGACGTCCGCGAGCTGGGCGGCTGAGCAGGCCGCGGCCTGGCCAGCGCGCCGGCCGGTTCAGGCGGCGAGCCATCCGGGAGCCCGCAGATGGCGGGTCATCCGTGCGGGCGCCTCCGGGTGCTCCGGCAGCGCGCACGAGAGCAGCAGCTCCACCGGGCTCGTCCCCTCCAGCGTGGGGTCGTGGTCGACCGCGGTGCGCAGTTGCCCGACCGCGCTCCCCTCGACGTGCTCGGCGGCGGTGAGGTCCACGCTGACCGTCACCGGCGGGATCAGGGTCCGGGCTCGGCGGATGAGCGGGTGCAGGGCGTGCTGATTGGCCTCGGTCAGGCAGCCGGTCACCAGCAGCCGCACGTAGCGGCCGTCGAGGTCCACCTGGACGAGGACGGAGAGCTTGTGGTCCATGGGAGCATCCTTCTTCGCATGCATTCCGGCGGCCACCTGCTGGACCGCTGCTCAGCCTAGGCAGCGTGCGGCGGTCGTCACAAGCAGTCTGACCTGCCCCACGGTTCGCTTACCCCGTGCGGTCTGAAGATCAGGCAGGAATGGATGGTGATTCGTAGCGTAGTTCGTGGGTGACCGGGGACTCGTAGTTCAGCTGTGAGTGACGCCGTTGCCGGTTGTAGAAGATCTCGATGTACTCGAAGATCGCGTTGGCCAGATCGATCCGGGTGCGCCACTTCTTCCGGTTGAGCAGCTCGATCTGCATGGAGGACCAAAAGGATTCCATCATCGCGTTGTCGTAGCCATCCCCGATCGTCCCGAATGAGGGCATCAGGCCCGCCTCCCGGATGCGGCGGGTGAAGGCCCAGGAGGTGAACTGCACGCCGTGATCGGCGTGCACGATCCCGCCCGGCGCCGGTCGACGGTTCTTGATCGCCATGTCCAGGGCGTTGACCACCAGGGAGGAGTCCTGGTGGTTGTCGATGGACCAGCCGACGATCCGGCGGGAGAAGGCGTCCAGCACCGCGCAGCAGTAGATTTTGCCTTCTCTGGTGGGGTGCTCGGTGATGTCCGTGACCCATAGTTCATTGGGCGCCAGCCGGTGGAACTTCCGGTGCACCAGGTCATCGGCGGTGGCCACGCCCTTGAGTTTCTTCACCTTGGCCGGGCCCGGTAGCCCGGCGATCCCCGCGAGACTCATCAGCACGGCCACCAGGTTCTCACTGACCACCACGTCCATGCCGCGGGTGAGCTCTGCGTGGACCCGCCGGGAGCCGTAGGTGCCGCGGGAGGCGGTATGCACTTCCCGGATCAGCCCCGTGAGCCACTGCCGGCGCATTGCCGTGGGCGACAGCGGCCGATTCTTGTACTGGTAGTAGCCGGGACTGCTCACCCCGAGCAGCCGGCAGCAGACCTTGACGGGGTGCCCGGCGTCGACGAGCTCATCGATCACCGGATGAATCCTTTTGGGGCGGGACGGTCCTCCCCGAGCAGCTTCGTGGCGCGCTTAAGGATCTCGACCTCGGCCTCGAGGGCCCGGATGCGTTTCTTCGCCTTGGCCAGCTCCGCCGACTCATGGGTGGTGAGCCCGGGCCGTTCGCCGCGGTCAATCTGGTCCTGGCGAACCCAGTTGTGCAGCGCACCGGTGCTGATGCCCAGCTCGGCGGCGGTGGCGGTGATGGTCTTGCCGGCCCGTACGAGGGCGACGGCACGAAGACGGAACTCTGCAGGAAAGGGGCGTGGCATGGTCGGGGCCTCTCAATGAGATGCGCCGATCTTCACACCTACAGGGGTAAGCAGGCCATAGGGCAGGTCAGTCTGTCCACAAAACGCCGGACAGACCGCCTGCGAGCCGTCGCGCCGAACGGGCTGCGCGTGCGGCGGTTCCCGCGCGCCACAACGACCGGTGCCCACGGGCGGTCGCGATCGGCCGGCGGCGCAGCCCCGGTCGTGAGCGGCGTGCCGCCGCGGTCCGGCGTCCTGGCCCCGGGCCGTTCGCCGGTGCCCGTCCCGGCCCGGTCACCGGCGACTAGGTGTTGCGGGGCATGAGGTTCTTGGCGCGGGTGCGGCGCTGAGATGAGGAACGGGCTCCTCGCTTCAGGATGGAAGTTCCTACACCAACATCCGCGCGAGAGAGCCCGTTCATGACCCACCGTAATGCACCCCTGACCCCCACCGGCCGGCTGCGCATGGTCCACCGTCACCTCCACGACGGCATCCCGAAAGCCCATGTGGCGACCGAGTTCCGGGTCAGCCGTCCCACGGTGGCCACCTGGGTGGCCCGCTACCTCGCAGCGGGTGAGGCGGGGTTGGTCGATCATCCCTCGACTCCGCGGCGCAGCCCTCAGCGCACCCCTGCGGCGGTCGTGGAGCTCATCGAGTCCCTGCGCCGGGACCGGAAGTGGTCGGCCCGGCGCATCCACCGCCACCTGCTGGATCTGGGGCACCGCCTGCACCTGCGCACCGTGGGCCGCTGGCTGTCCCGGCTGGGCATCTCTCGGCTGCGCGACCTCACTCCGGACGGGGACGACCTGCGGCGCCCGCCGCGGCGGATCCGTGCGGGGTGGCCAGGGCACATGGTGCACCTGGACGTGAAGAAGGTCGGACGGATCCCCGACGGCGGCGGCTGGCGGGCCCACGGCCGTGGCAGCGCTGCTGCCAAGCAGTCCAAGCGTGGTCCCGGGGCGAAGGTCGGCTACACCTACCTGCACTCGGCCGTGGACGGGTTCTCAAGGCTGGCCTATACCGAGGCCCTCGAGGACGAGCGGGCGACCACCACGATCGGGTTCTTCTGCCGGGCGAGGGTGTTCTTCGCCGCCCACGGCATCGACCGGCTGCATCGGGTGGTCACCGACAACGGCGCCAACTACCGGGCGAAAGACTTCACCCGCACGGTGGAGGTCCTCGCCTCCCGGCATCAGCGGATCCGCCCGTACACCCCGCGCCACAACGGGAAGGTGGAGCGGTTCAACCGGCTGCTCGCCGACGAAGTCCTCTACGCCCGCCCCTACGCCAGCGAGCAGGCCCGCCGGGACGCGATCGGGGTGTGGGTCAACCACTTCAACTACCATCGGCCCCACACCGCCTGTGGTGATCAGCCCCCGGTCTCACGCACCCCGGCCCGTGCCAATAACGTCATGCCCTCTTACAACTAGGCTCGGGGAGGAACGGCAGGTTTTCGGGCGCCACGGTGCCCTGCCGATGCCCCCCGGGTGCGCCGGATCGTGCTCGGAGACCCGGACGACGGGGGCGGAGCCGGGCGCGCCACGAGGAAGGACGACGATGCGGACGACGACGGTGGGGATCATGGCCGACCCCGGCCTGCCGGAGAAGGTGGCTCGACGGGTCGCGGAGGATCTGCCCGGGGTGCTGTCGGCCCGCTCCGGTCCGGATGTCTCCTGGGAGGTGGAGGTCAGCCGCGAGACGCTGCCCCTGACCGCGGAGGGCGTCATCCCGCTGCTGGACCGGGCGGGGCAGCTGCGGGAGCGCTACGGCTGGGACGTCGTCGTCTACCTGACGGATCTGCCCCGCTCCCACGGCGGGGCCCCGATGCTGTGCGAGCTCAGCGCCGAGGCCTCCGCGGCCCTCGTCTCCCTGCCGGCCCTGGGCCTCGACCACTTCGCGCGGAAGGCGCGCCGGCTGCTGGCCGCGCTGGTCGACGCCCTGCAGGAGGGCACCGCGCAGTGTCCCTCCGCGCCGGAGGTGGTGGAGGCGCTCGGGCACGGGCAGGTCCGCTGCATGCTGCCGGACGGCGCCGGGGACGTCTCCTACATCGTGCTGCCCGGACGGGTGAACCGGGCGCGGCTGCTGGCCGGCATGGTGCTGAGCAACCGCCCCGGACGGCTCCTGCCGGCGTTGGCCAGCTGTGTGGCCGCGGCGGCGGCCACCGGCGCCTTCGGCATCTTCTACGCCTCCATCTGGAACATGTCCGACGCCCTGCACCCGGCGCGGCTGGCCATGATCAGCGTGGTGGTCACCGCGGCGCTCAGCGGGTGGCTCATCTTCCACAACAGCCTGTGGAACCGGAGCAGGGACTCCGACGAGCCCTGGCGGGCCGGGTCGGACAACGCCTCCACCGTCATCACCGTGTGGCTGAGCGTGGCCCTGATGTACGCGGTGCTCTGGTGCCTGCTCTTCGGCGTGGCCCTGGCGGTGATCGAGGCCGACTACCTCCAGAGCCAGCTCGGTCACCCGGTCAGCGTCCTCGACTACGCGAACCTGTCCTGGCTGGCCGCGTCCCTGGGCACCCTGGCCGGGGCCCTGGGCTCGAACTTCGACAGCGACGAGGCCATCCGCGAAGCGACCTACAGCCGGCGGGAGCACCAGCGGCGGCAGCTCGCGGACACCTACGACGACTGAGGCCGGAGCGCGTCCCGGACGCTGTGGGCGGCGTTGATCTCGCGGGCGTCGAGCTCCACGGTGATCTCCTGGCACCGCTCCAGGGTGAGGGGATGGGCCCCGTCCGGGACGGTGAGGTACTCCTGCTCGAGCTGGCGGGAGACCTTGCTGTGGAGCACGTGCAGCTCCGTCGCGGCCAGCTCGGTCAGATCCGCCGGGAACGCCGCCTCCGGCGGCAGGTAGGTGCTCGGCGTCGGGTCGCCCGGCACCGCCGGGTCGTCGCTCAGGCCGTCGCTCATGCCGTCCGCCGGATCCCCGCGGCGTGCCCGTGGCCGGGTGCTGCGGGGCAGTGTCCCTCCGGCGACCGCCGGGCGGTGGGTGCGAGGGGTGGGTGGTGCACGGCGGCAGCCTCCTGCGTGTTCGACGACGACGCGGCCGGCTGCTCGACCACCGTCGAAGGATACTCGATCCGGACGGGTGGCGTCGCGCCCTCCGGCGTGGTGACGGGGTAGGGTGGTGCGGCGCCCGGGAGGGCGGCACCGGCCCCCATAGCCCAATCGGCAGAGGCAGCGGACTTAAAATCCGCTCAGTGTCAGTTCGAGTCTGACTGGGGGCACCGAGGACGTGGACGAGTGCGCGGAGACCGGCCGATTCGGTCGTCGTCGCCGGTGAGGGCGGGGGCTGGGTGACGGGCCCGCCGGTCACCTGAGGGGCGGTTCGAGCGTGCGCATCAGCGCCGGGGCGATGCCGGCGGTGGTCTCGGCCGAGGAGTCCTGCCGGGTGGCCGGGGCGTTCCGGCGCCGGCGCGCCGCCGAGGAACCGAGCGCGGGCACCGGATGGGCCGCAGCCCATCGGAGGCCGTTGCTATGGTCGGCTCCATGGTGATCGAGGTGGACCTCAGCGAGTGGGAGCAGCAGTGCTGCGGCGACCCGTTCCGCGTCGGCTCGACGGTGACGTGGAAGCTGGTGGCCCGGGCCCCGAGCCAGGACGCCGGCACGGTGGGTCGCTACCGCGAGGAGCACCACGGCGAGACGCCCGAGCACGTGCCGCACCTGCCGGTGATCGGCACCGTGCGCGCCGTCCTGGGGCTGCACTGCGCCTTCGACGAGGGACCGAACGCCGGTGAGCTCACCGTGCGTCCCGGCAGCGAAGTGGGCGTGGAGCTCGAGGCGGTCCCCGGCGCCGGCACCCAGCTGCCGGGATGCTCGGCCGAGCACCGGCTGCTGACCTACCGGGTGCAGCTGGAGGTCGCCGACGGCACAGAGCTGCCGGGCTACGTTCCCGGGGAGCCGGGCTGGGAGTAGGGCCCGCCCGGTCCGAAGCGCCGGCCGGTCAGGCGTAGTGCTGCATCAAGAACGAGGACGATCAGTCCGGCGGCTGCCAATGCACAGCCGCCGGTGGCAATCATGAACGGGGGGATGGGGACGCCCAGGTCGAGGACGTCTGCGATGACCGCCAGACCCAGCATCGCCATCACCACGACGAGACCTGGACCGGTGGTCACCAGGGCCCAGAAACGCAGCGATCGAGCAGCTTTCAAAAAGGTGCCTCCTTACGCTTCGAAGCGTCGGCCGGTGCGCTCGGCGGTGTGCAGGGCACGCAGGTAGGCCCAGGAACGGCGGACGCGGAAGGCGTTGATCCCGGTGAGGATCGAGAGGACACCCAGTGCACCCAGCCACGGGAAGCCAGGGGCGGCCAGTGCGCTGAGAGCGACAGACACAACCATGGCGATGCCGACCACCACTCCTTCGATGGTCCGGCAGGCGACGACACCGACTGCGGTCCGCACCTCGGGGTGCTCGGGCAGTGTCCCGGTCTTCACAGCCGCCGCGAACGCCGGCTTCCACTGCGCCTCACCGACCCGCTGGTCGAAGCGTGGGCGCGGAGCCTGGGCGCAGCGGTCGACGAGCATGACCAGACCGACCAGCGCGAGCAGCGGCACCGGCCACCAGGGCGTGCTCGTGTCACCGTTCTCGTCCAGCACGAACCGGACGACCAGCGGCAGCCCGACAATCATCACGGCCGCCTCGGGCAGCGCGCGCACGAGAACCTGACCGGCGGTCGGGACGGGCACCTCTGTGGTCTGCCGGGCGGCACGGAGCATGACACTGATGCCACCGGATGGCGTCGGCCGGCCCGTGGAGTTTGCGGCTTGCAGGTAGGCCCAGCCGTGGCGGGCTCGGCGGCCCGCGACCAAGGTGGTCGCAGCACAGAGAGTCGCGAGCACCAGCCACAACCACACCGCACGAGCAGCCCAGGTGATGGTCGCACCGAGGGCAGCGGCGCCGACCAGCACGGTCATCTCGACCTGCCGGCAGGCCAGGGCTGTGGCCGCCTGGGCTGAAGATCTCGGTGGAAGTCGACCTGTCTCGGCCGCGATCGCCAGGTCCCAGGTCAACGGCGCCCGTTCGGTGGCAGGTGGCAGATCGGGCCGAGGCGCCCTCGTGAGCCGGTGGAGAAGGAGGGCTGCTGGAACGAGCAGTCCGGGCAGGAACAGGAACCAGCCGGATCCTGCGTTGCCGTTCTCGTCCAGGCCCCACAGCGCCAGCCCCGGAAGGCCGATGGCCAGCATGAGCGCGGCGGGCAGCGTGCGCACCAGCACCTGCCCGGCACGCGGTACGGGCACCTCGTCGGTGCGCGGGGCGGACTGGTCCATGGCGCTGACGCTACCGGCGGGCCGAGGCGGCGTGGCAGGTGCACTTGAGGGGAACGACGGCGCGGTGGCCGGCGTGCCAGGATGCGAGGACGGCGGGACGAGGAGGAGCGGACGGTGTCGCGACGGATGCGCTGGTTCTACGCGATCTTCGCGGTGTTCATGGTGATCGCCGGAGTCTCTGGGGCGATCGAAGGCCACTGGTGGGGGTGGGGCATGATCGCTGGTGCCCTCATGATGGCGGTGGGCGTGCTGCGGTTGTTCCGGGAGCAGCACGGGCCCGACCGATGAGCACCCGCACTCCGCGGCACCGGGCCCCGCAGTCCGCTGAGGTGCGGCGGACCGAGCGGCAGGGGCTGTTGGCGCTGATCGCGTTGCCGTTCCTGCTGGCGTTCCTGATCTGGTGCGCCGTGCGCACCGACAGCGTGCTGTTGGGGGTCGGGCTGGCCGTCGGCGTGTGGGGCGGGATGTTGCTGGACGGCAAGCGGAAGGCCCGGAAGAGAGCGCGGCAGGACTCCGTGCCCGCGGACTAGGAGGAGGTGCGCGACTCCCGCACGCGGTACAGGCCGGCGCCCAACAGTGCCAGCAGGGCGGCGGGCCCGGCGTACATCACCGCGAGCGGCAGAAGCTCGGCCAGCATCAGGGCCAGGTCGCGCAACGGCAGATCCAGGACGTATACCCACAGACCGGACAGGTAGCCGTAGAGAGTGTTGACGAGAGCCACCATGGCTCCCGCGGCAGCCCACAGGGCGACCACCTGCGGGGTGGGCACGTAGCGGTACCCGTCGACCACCGCCCAGACGCCGGCCGGCACGAAGGCGAGCAGCCCGGCCACGAGTCCGGGCGTGTAGGGGGAGTCGGCGACGAACCAGTTGTTGCGCAGCAGCACCTCGAAGCTCACCTGCAGCACGACGACGACCGGCACCGCCCGCACCAGCACCTGCAGCACCCAGTAGGGAGGTCGCGTGCGGGACGTCCCGTCCGGGGCAGCTGAAGTGTCCCTCTGCTCACCTCCCTCAGCCGTCATGGCCACGTACCTCCTGCTCGAGGGTGTGGCGCCGGCCGACGGCCAGCCACAGGATCGGACCGAGCACCGGGGCTGCCAGGATCACCAACAGCCACAGCAGCCGCTGCACCGGGGTGTAGTACCGGTCGCGGGACAGGGAGATGACCGCGACGCCGACCAGGGCGATCAGCGCGCCGCCGAGCAGAAGCGCGGTGAGCTCCCAGGACGTGGGGAGGATCGGGTTCGCGCCGGCGACCATCGAGACGAGATCCATGGCTCCACGGTAGGGCTGCGCGCGGGCGGACCCCGCGGCGGCCCCGGTGTGTCGCGGCCTCGGCGGGCTCAGTCCAGCTCGGGGATCCGTGCCTTCAGCCAGTTCAGGACCCACTGCTCGATCTGGGCGGCGTCCCAGTCCGGGGCGCGCACCAGCAGCACCTCGCGGTCCTCCCGGTGGGCCGAGAGGATGCCCGGCTGAGTGGCGAGCTCCTTGACCAGCTGGTTGACCTTGCGGGAGTGCTCGTGGGCGATCTCCTCGTGCAGCCCGACGTCGAAGACCCCGTCGTCGCCGTCGGACCCGACCTCCACGAGCGGTTCCTCCACCACGGGGACGGGCTCGTTCTCCCCGCGCAGCTCGGTGATGACGGTGATCGCGTAGTCGGTGAACTCGTCCTCGCGCCGCGGGTCCATGCCGCGCCGCAGCCGGTTGGCGATGACGGCGACCAGGTTCGGGGGATGGATCTCCGAGCCGCCGAGCGGGCTGGCGAGCACCGGGTGGTTCTGCAGGTGGTACCGCTTCACCCGGTGGTGGCAGACCTGCCACACCGCTTCGGGTGCACCGGCGGCGATGACGTCGCCGAGGTAGGAGATGAACCCGTCGAGCAGGGCCACGACCTCCACCGGGGTGCCGTGAAGGATGTCCGAGGAATAGCGGGCCCACGACGGCCACCAGGGCTCGGGGGCGCCTCCGGATCCCAGGGCACGTCCTCGTCCTCGACCGCCGTGATCCGGGACGCGACCCACCGCCACAGCGGGGCCAGGGACTGCGGGGTCCCGTCCAGCAGGGCGTCCGCATCCAGGCCGTCGGCCGCGAGCTCCGCGCGCAGCTTCTCCAGGGCAGGCGGCCGCTCGGCGAGGTACTCCTCGAAGGCGGCGGCAGCCTGGCGCTTGGTCATCGTGATGTAGTACGTCCGCTTCACGAACCGCACTCTACGGGCGGCACCCGACGGTGGTGCGGACGTGCGTGCGCTGCGGGCGCGGCAGCGGCACGCCGGCTCGCACGGCCACGAGCACGGCGGCGGTGACCACCGCCCCGGCGATCAGCCGGCGGCTCATCACGGCAGGCGGCGGTGCAGCCGCCGCATGTGCCACGGCCCCGGCCGCATCCCGTCCCGCACGGCACGTCCACGAGCAGGGCAGTGGGCTCGTGGCGGTGCGTCGCTTCGGCGCCGGCGCCATGACCATCGGGGCGCTCGCCGCCGGGGCGAACGTCATGATGCGGTCCCCAGTAACAGTCCTGCGGCGATACAGGGGCAGCGCTTGGGGCGGCCTTCGGATGGTGCCTACCGTCGGAGGACGGCTCCGTGCAGCGGCGGGGCTCTCGGGGAACGGAGGTCATCATCATGAGCGACACGCACACATCCGTCGTCGGACCGGTGCCCGGAGCGGGCGGGGACGGTCGTCAGCGCGTCCAGGAGGTGATCGACGCCTTCAACACCCACGACGCGGCGAAGTTCGCCTCCTTCTACAGTCCCGACGCCATCGGCTACGACCCGGCCGCCCCGGAGCCGTTGCGCGGGCGGGCCGGAATCCAGCAGGACGCCCAGCAGCTGATCACCGCCATGCCGGACCTCGTCCTGCAGCTGGAGGAGCTGTTGCCGGGTGAGGGCCCCACCACGGCGTTCCGGGCTCTGCTCGTCGGCACCCACACCGGCCCGATGATCATGCCCACCGGGGAGGTCCCTCCCACCGGCCGGCGGGCATCGCTCGCCTTGGCCGTGTTCTGCCGCCGGGGCGAGGACGGCCTGATCGAGGAGGAGCACCGCTACTACGACCTGATGGGTCTGGCCCAGCAGCTCGGCCTGCTCGACCCGAGCGGGCCGTGATCATGGACGGTTCCGCGGCGGACGTCGCCACGTCCTGCCGGCGCGTGCTCGAGGAGCAGCCGGCCGCCGTCAACGCCCACGACGCGGACCGGCACGCCGCCTACTACGCCGAGGACGCGGTGCTGCACGACCCGGAGTATCCCGAACCGCTGCGTGGCCGGGAGGCGATCCGGCGCGACATGCGGAAGTTCCTCACTGCGTTCCCCGACGTCGTCGGCGAGCTGCACCAGATGCTGACCTCCGGGCGGACCGCTGCGGTCGAGATCACGATGACCGGGACGAACACCGGCCCGATCGGCGTGCCCGGCGGGACGCCCCTGCCGGCCACGGGCAGGCGATTGCGGCTGCCCTATGCCGCCTTCATCCGCTTCGACGACGCCGGCCGGATCGTCGAGGAACGCCGCTACTTCGACGTCGCCGGCATCTTCCGCCAACTGGGCCGGGCCTAGCACGACGCCGCACGCCCCGGGCTCCGTCATGAGGTGCTCACCTCGGCGGTCCGAGCGGTTCGTCGTCCTTCCGCGCGTGCATCGGCGCCTCCGCTCCTGTGCCGGACGGGCGACTCCTGGCCTCGACCCAGGCGCGGCACAGGTGCCGGTGGCAGGCTCGGGGACCATGAGCACACCGACGACCCGCAGCCCCTACGAGAGAGCCACGGCGACGCGGACGAGCACCCGCGCGGGCCTGGCCGTGCTGACCGCCGTCCTGTTCTGTGCGGCCGTCCACTTCGCCGAGATCGAGTTCATCACCGCCGCCCTGCTGACCGGGGTGGCCGGCATCGCCGTCGACCTGCGGCAGACGGAGAAGCTGGCGCGGGCGCGGGCGACGCCCTAGCCCAGGCAGGTGGCCGCCGAGCGCGCGGGGACGGGCCGACCGGAGCGGTCGGCACCGGCGGGGCCCGGTGCCGGCGCCCACGGACGGACAGCCGCAGCACCACCGTGGGCCCGTCCGGGAGCGGCTCCGCGGTGCGTCAGCGCGGCAGGTGGCGCTGCAGCCACAGGGTGCACCACAGCTTCAGGCGCAGCTCGTCCCAGTCCGGGACGTCGACGACCAGGGCGGCGGGCCCGTAGCGGTGGACGGACTGGACACCCTCCCGGGCGCACAGCTCGTCGATCAGCCGCGGCACGATCTGCGGGTGCTCGGCGGGGATGTCCTCGCGCAGCCCGACGTCGAAGCAGTCGACCTCGGCGACCACCGTCACGAGGGGTTCCTGGATGGCGGCGGCCTCCGGGCCCTCCCCGTGCAGGGCGTCGATCGTGCGGCGGGTGTGGGCGAGCATCTCCGTCCCGCTCATGGGGGCCCGGCCGTGGGCGGACTGATAGGCGCTGTAGAGCGGGATGGCCGGCAGGAAGATCAGGTGGTGGTCGGTGGCGAGCACGGGGTAGTTCAGCAGCGGGTGGTCGGCGAGGAGGTGCTCACCGACCCGCCAGGCCGCCTCCGGGACCTCGGCGCCGATGACCCGGCCGAGATAGGAGGCGAACCCGTCGACCAGCGCGATCGTCTCGGCCGGTGGGTGCGGGTCCACGAGCCGGCCGTGCCGTGCCCAGGACGGCCAGCCGGGACGGGTCGGATCGTCGGCGAGCGCGTGCGGGTCCACCCCGAGCTCGGTGATCCGCGCGGTGATCCAGGCCCACAGCGGGCAGACGGAGTAGACCGACCCGTCGAGCGTCTCGTCGGGGTCCAGGCCGCCGTCCGCCAGGGCGCCGCGCAGGCGCCGCAGCGCCGGGTCGCGTTCGGCCAGATAGGCGTCGAGCGCGTCGGCGGCCTGTCGCGCGTCCATCAACTCGTACGGCTGGTCCACCATGTGCGCGACCCTACTGCGGATCGGCGTGCTCCGCTCCCCGGCGGTGCGCGGAGCGGACCGGGACCGCACCGGGGCGCGGAAGGCCGTGCCCCGGTGGGGTGCCGGGGCGGGGCTCTTCCGTGACCGGGCCATCCGGGTGCACAATCTGATCCATCGAGGACCTCGCGAGCGCACTGATGCACCGGTGCAGTGGGGTCCTCGGTCCATCGCCGACCACCCGGGAACCGGCCGGGACGGCCTGAAGGAGCGCGCTTCCATGGAGTCCAACGAGTCCAACGAGTGCACCGAGTGCGACTACGGCACGGTGGCCCGCTACCGGGTGACCGCCACGCAGGAGATCGTCCAGTTCTGCGACGAGTGCGAGGCGCTGTGGGACGCGGAGGAGGACCGCACGTCGCCGTCGGTGACCACCATCGAGCAGTTCCTCACCGTGCGCGGGCTGCCGCTGCTGCGGTCGGGTCTGGTCCCGCTGCTCTGAGCCGGGGCGCGCGGCCCGCCGCGGGTCCCCACGGCCGGGACCTGCGGTGCGGCCGTGGGCTCGTCGTCGGTCCCGGACGCACCGCGGCCCCGCTTCCGGGGGACGGGAGCGGGGCCGCGGCGGGACCGGAGGCGGATCAGCGGTAGTCGATCCGGATGGAGCCCCCGGGGCGCCAGGTGATCGATCCGCCCTGGAAGTACTGCACCACGGAGCGGTCGGCGCGGGCGACCTCTCCCGTGCGGGGGAAGCCCAGCCGGCTCTTCGTCCCGCCCAGGGCGAGGTAGGCGTTGCCGATCGATCCCTTGATCTCCTGGGCGTAGGTGGTCGGGCTCCAGTAGATGCGGCCCTTCTGGAAGACCTGGTAGACCCCGCCGGTGCCGGTCGAGGCCTCGTCGGTGGTGGGGTAGCCCAGGACGCCGGCCGTGCCGCCCGACTGGGCGTGGCGTCCGGCGATCGAACCCTGGAGGGGGTGGGCCCCGGTGCCGGCGGTCCACACGATCCGGCCCCTCTGGAAGGTCTGCTGGACCCCGCCGGTGCCGTCGGACGTCTCCCCGGCCGTGGGGTAGCCCAGGGAGCCGTGCTCCGAGCCCTTGCGCGCGTAGGCGTTCTTGATCTCGCCCTTGACCGCGTAGGCCCCCGTCTGCGGGCCCTGCAGGATGGTGCCGCGCTGGAAGCGCTGGTAGTAGCCGCCGGCGCCGTTGCTCTGCTTGTCCGAGATCGGGTAGCCGAGCGCTCCCTTCTCGCTGCCCAGCGCGGCGTAGGCCGAGCCCACGGCGCCCTCGAGCGCGAAGGCGCCGTGGGCGGAGCCCCAGAGGATCTTGCCGTTCTGGAACAGCTGATAGGCGCCGCCGATCCCGTTGGACTTCTCCCCGCTCGTCGGGAAGCCGAGCTTCCCCGTGGCCTTGCCGTTGCGGTCGTAGGCGGTCCTGATGCCGCCCTTCACGAACTGCGCGCTGGTGGCCGAGGACCAGTAGACGGTGCCCTTGGTGAAGTGCTGGTGGACTCCCGCGCCGATCCTGATCTCGTTGGAGGTCGGGGTGCCGAGCAGCGTCTGGTTCCGCTGGTAGAAGGTGTTGATCGCGCCCTTGGTGGTGTAGCTGGGCGCCGGGGCGGCGGGGGTCGCGGTCGCGGCCGGCTTGGTGATGTAGAGCGCGTCGTGGGTGTTGAGGGTCTTGCCGCCCGGCAGGGTGTCCCAGGTGTCGCCGGAGTCCAGGATCGCCTGCTTGTACTGGGCGGCGGTCAGCGTGGGGTTCTTCTGCTTCAGCAGCGCCAGGGTGCCGGCCACGTGCGGGGTGGCCATCGAGGTGCCGTAGTCGAACTTCGTCGACGGGGCGACCGGTCCTCGGGTCCCGGAGTTCGAGGAGGAGAGGATGTGGTGCCCGGGGGCGTAGATGTCCACGGCCCAGCCGTGGTTGGAGTACGGCGCCTTCACGCGGTCGGAGCCGATGGCCCCGACGGTGATGACGTTGTAGCAGTTGCCCGGCGCG
Organism: Kocuria turfanensis; assembly: GCF_001580365.1. Taxonomy (NCBI): domain Bacteria; kingdom Bacillati; phylum Actinomycetota; class Actinomycetes; order Micrococcales; family Micrococcaceae; genus Kocuria; species Kocuria turfanensis. Next base: position 3,369,540 of record NZ_CP014480.1, read on the forward strand.
TAGTCGATGGCCGGCGCGTTCGAGTTGCCGGCGGCCACGGCCACGGGGATGTTCCGGGTCCAGGCGGTGTCGATGGCGCTCTGCAGCGTCACCGGGCAGGACCCGCCCAGGGCCAGGGACATGTTGATCACGTCGGCGCGCTTGGGTGCCGCCGGAACACCGCTCACGGGGGCGCCGGCCAGCCAGCGCACGGCGTCGGCCATGTCGGAGACGTAGCCGTAGCCGCACGCCCCGAGGGCGCGGGCGTTGAGCAGGGTGGCGTCCGGGGCGATGCCCACGGTGCCGTAGGCGTCCCGCTTGGCGGCCGCGGAGCCGGCCACGTGGGTGCCGTGCCAGATGGAGTTCGTGGCCGCGGAGCCGGCGTAGCACTGCCCGTAGGAGGAGTAGGTGCCCGGATCGCGCGGATCGGTGTCACGGCCGTTGCCGTCGTTGCCGAGGTTCGCGGTCGAGACGAAGTCGTAGCCGCCGATGACCTTGGAGTCCAGGTCCGGGTGGCCGGCGAAGCCGGTGTCCACGACACCGATGGTCACGCCGCGGCCGGTGGCGGTGTCCCACGCCTCGAAGGCGCGCAGGTTGCCCAGCGCCCACAGGGACGGCACCCCGGGGTCGGCGGCGGTGGCGGCCACGGAGCCCAGCTGCTCGGGGGGCTCCTCCTCCGCGCCGGGGATCCGGGCGGTGGAGACGAGGCGGTCCGGTTCGGCGTAGGCCACGTCCGGGTCCTCGGCGAGCTTCTCGGCGAGCTTCTCGGCCCGGTCGGTGGACACCGCGTCCGCCAGCTCGACGACGGCGGCGCCGTCGGCGGTGCTGCGGACCTCGGTGGCCTGCTCGGCCTCGGGGACGTCGACGGCGGTGGCGGCGTCCTCGACGCTGCGCTCCGCCTCCGCGGCGGGGGTCTCGGTCTTGTACTTGACGATCATGCGGTCGGTGACCGCGGGCGGGGCCTGGTCGGTGACCTGCTGGGTGGACAGGGTCGCGCCGGTGTCCTCGGGGGCGGCCGCTGCGGGGGTCAGCGGAGCCAGCACGAGGGCCAGGGTGAGGGCGGACACGGTGGGGGCGAGCGTGGATCGTTGCATGGGCGTACTCCTGGGGGTGGGGGGTCCCGAGACAGGTTCTCACATGCAAATACATGCGGAAAGATCTACAAAGAGATCACGACTTCATCACGAAGTGTGACGCCACCTGGGGCGCAGGCCGCTCCGCGCGGCATGGCGCCGGGGTGGTCAGAATGCCGAAAGCAGGGCGCCGAGCGTCCGGGCGTGGCCGAGGGCGAGGGGGAGGGCGGCGGTCGCCGCGGCCAGGCCCGCGCCGGCCGCGGCCCGGTCCAGGTGCGCGGCCGCGGCCGCGCGCGCTCCGGGGGCCCGGCGCCGGCCGGGCCCGGAGAGGTGCAGCCCGGCCTGGACGAGGCTCCAGGCGGACGTGGCGACGGAGGCGGCCACGACGAGGCACCCGTAGAGCACGAGGACGCCGGGCAGCTGGACCACCAGGGGATGCCGGCCGCTCAGCCGACGGCCAGCGCCACGGCCAGCCCCAGGGCCAGGACGCCCACGAGCTCCCACGTGCGGCGGTAGGCCCGGCGGTACTGCTGCTCCCCGCGCAGCTCCAGCCACGCCACCGTGGACGGGGCGAGGGCGGCCTGCGGCCCGCTGCGCGAGCGGTGCAGCCGGGTCAGCGTGCCGATGTAGCGGCTCCAGTGCAGGGCGGACAGGCCGCCGACCACGAGCAGCACGGGGATCGCGGCCAGCAGCACCCACGAGACGAAGGAGTCGGGCATGGCGGGCCTCCGGCGGTGACGGTCGTTCGTCACCAGCATGTGTGCATCTGCGAACGCCTGTCTGTCCGCAGATGTGGGGCCGCCCCGGCGGTCCGGGAACCGCCGGGGCGTGCCGCTCAGTCCAGGGCGATCGGGCCGAGCTCGTCGAGGAGGTCTCCCGGTCCGGGGTTGCCGGGGGCGCTCGACCCGCCCAGGTGCCGGACGACGCCCCACACGGCGTTCAGGCCGGTGGTCACCGCGCCCTCGGCCCAGCCGGCGGTGAAGGAGATGTCGTCACCGGCCAGGAAGATCCCGCGCTGCTGCTCCGGCAGGTCCTGCTGCGCGAAGTGGGTGAACAGGCGCTGCTGGTAGCGGTAGTGGCCGGGCAGGTTGGCCTTGAAGGCGCCCATGAAGTTGGGGTCGGCCTCCCAGGACACGGTGATCGGCTCCCCGACGATGTGGGAGGCGATGTCCACGTCCGGGTAGATCTGCTTCAGGGAGTGCAGCATCAGCTCCACCCGCCCGTCGGCGTCGAGGGCGAGCCACTTCAGGGCGTCGTCGTTCCAGGTGTAGGACAGGAGGATCACGGCCGGCCGGTCCGGGCCGTCGTCGAGGAGGTACGTGGCGCGCGGCAGGCGGTCGGTCAGCGTCATGCTGAGGGTGTCCCGCCCCGTGGTCGGGTCGACGTCCTTCCAGAAGGGGCGGTCCACCATCACGAACGTCTTCGAGGACTGCATGTAGTGCGAGCGCTCCATGGCGGTCCACAGGGGCGCGGGGAAGAGTCCCTCCTCGGTGTGGATCCGCGTGGACAGCAGCCAGGACTGGCAGGTGGCGACGACCGCGCGGTACTCGGCGGCGCGCCCCCACTTCTCCTCGATCCGCAGGTCCCCGACGCCGCCGCCGGCCGTGGCGGGGCGCGAGATCCGGGCCACGGCGCCCCGGGGGGAGCCGTGGTGCAGCGAGGCGAGGGACGTCCCGGCGGGCCAGTGGGCGATGTCCTCCGGCGCGTGGTGCCACAGCGCCTCGGGGAGCCGCTGGGCGCCGCCGACGATGCTGCGGTGACCGTCGTCGGCGTCGGTGTAGACCACCCGGAGGATCTCGAGGATGGAGTTGGGGAAGTCGGTGTCCCAGCCCCCCGTGCCGAAGCCCACCTGGCCGAAGGCCTCCCGGTGCTCGAACCCGGCCTCCTTGAACGCCGTGCTGGCGGCGATGAACCCGTAGAAGGTCTGCTCGTCGAGGTCGCGGACCAGCTCGTTCCAGAGCTGCTTGATCCGGCGGGTGTCGCGGGCCTTGATCGCCTCCTGCATCTGCAGGAACTGGGCGCCGTCGTCGACCGCGTGGTGCCAGGCGTCGGCGACCTCCTGGAAGAACGCGGGCAGCTCGTCGGGGGTGCGGGCGTAGTGGGCCCGGCCGCCGAGCTCGATGACGGTGCTGGGGGTGACCTCGGAGAGGGGGTTGGGGAACGCCTCGGTGCGCAGCCCCAGCTTGTCGACGTAGTGGTAGAAGGCCCGGCCGGAGACCGGGAACCGCATCCCGCCCAGGTCGGCGGTCACCGACGGCGCGCCGGAGAACGAGGCCGTGCGGAGCCGCCCGCCGATCTCGCCCGCCTCGTACACCACGGGGTGCAGGCCCAGCTTCATCAGCTCGTAGGCCGTCACGAGCCCGGACAGGCCCGCTCCGATCACCGCGACCTTCGTGCCCAGCGCGGCCTCGGGCACGCTGCCCAGCCCCGCGGGGTGCTGGAGGTAGGTGTCGTAGCCGAACGGGAAGTCGGGGCTGAGCATGGTGATCGGCGCGGCGCCGGCCCCGGAGTGGTTGATGTCGGTCGCGATGGTCATACGGTGTCCTTCACGGTCTCGTGGGTGGGGGTCACGGGGGCGGAGGCCTCCGCGTACTCCCGGTCGGTCAGGGCGGCCACGGCCGAGTGCCGCCGGCCGTAGCCGAGGTACACGCCGGCGCCGACGGCCATCCACAGGGCGAACACCACCCAGGTGGAGCCTCCCAGGTTCAGCATGAGGAAGGCGCACATGAGCACGGCGAGGATCGGCGTGACCGGGTAGAGCGGCACCCGGAAGGTCCGGGGCAGGTCGGGGCGGGTGCGGCGCAGGTGGATCACGGCGAGGCTGACCAGGCTGAAGGCGAAGAGGGTGCCGATGCTCGTGGCGTCGGCCAGCTCGCCCAGGGGGACGAGCCCCGCCGTGGTGGCGATGACGCCGCCCGTGATCAGCGTGTTCGCGATCGGGGTGCCCGTGCGGGCCGACACCCGGCCGAAGACGGGCGGCACCAGACCGTCCCGGGACATGGCCATCAGGATGCGCGTCTGCCCGTAGAGGACGACGAGCACGATGCTCACGATGGCCACGACGGCGCCCGTGGCGAAGACGAGCGAGACCCAGGGGCGTCCGGTGATCTCCTCCAGGACGCCCACGAGGGCGGCCTCCTGGCCGTCGAACCAGTGCCACGGCCGGGCGCCGACGGCGGCCACCGCGACGAGGATGTACAGGGAGGTGATCAGGGCCATGGAGAGGATGATCGCCCGGGGCAGGTCCCGCTGCGGATCGCGGGCCTCGTCCCCGGCGGTGGAGGCGGCGTCGAAGCCGATGTAGGAGAAGAACAGGCGGGAGGCCGCGGCGGTGACGCCGGCGGTGCCCATCGGGAGCAGCGGGGCGAAGTTGCGGGAGTCGAAGGCCGTGAACGCCACGGCCACGAAGAACAGCAGCACGGCGATCTTGAGCACCACCAGCACGGTGTTCACCCAGGCGCTCTCGCGCGAACCCCGGATCAGGATCACCGTGGCGAGGAGCACGACCGCGACGGCGGGGACGTTGAAGACGCCGCCGTCCCCGGGGGGCTGCACGAAGGCCTCCGGCAGGGCGACGCCGAAGGCCGTGGCCATCTCGGTGAGGTACTCCCCGGCGCCGACGGCGATGGCGGCGACGGACACGGCGTACTCCAGCAGCAGGCACCAGCCGCAGATCCAGGCGAGGCCCTCGCCCATGGTGGCGTAGGTGTAGGAGTAGCTGGACCCGGACACGGGCACGGCACCGGCCATCTCCGCGTACTAGAGCGCCGAGAGCATGGCCGCGACACCGGCGATGACGAACGAGATCCACACCGCCGGCCCCGCGAGGGGCACCGAGTCCCCGAGCACCACGAAGATGCCCGTGCCGAGCGTGGCGCCCACGCTGATCATGGTCAGCTGCAGCAGCCCGAAGCTGCGGATGAGCCCGGTGCTGGCGCTCTCCGACTCGCGCGCCATCTGGTGCAGCGGTTTGCGCCGGACCAGCTGGCTGCCGAGCGGGAGGCCCGGGCGCGGACGCCGGTCCGGCAGGGTGGGTGACGTGGTCATGGTGGGGTCCCTTTCGACGAGCGACCTGCGGGGCACCACACACCCTAGGGATGTGACGCGCATCTCAGGCGGGACGAAGTGTCCTATAGTTCCCTGGCATGAGCGGAAGTGCACCACTGCGGGAACGGTCCGTCGCCACGGAGGGCTGGGGGGAGCTGACCCTGGACCGCCTGCTGGCGCAGATGCCGGCGGAGCTGGAGCTGGTGACCTCCTGGGCGGGGGCGGCGGCCCCGCCGCTGCGCTGGGTGGCCACCAGCGAGCTGGAGGACCCCACGCCCTTCCTGCTGGGCGGGGAGCTGCTCCTCACCGCCGGGGTCCCGCTGGCCGGACGGTCGCCGGCGGAGGTCGCCGCCTACGTGGCGCGGCTGGCCGCCGCCGGGGTCACCGCCCTGGGGCTGGGCGTGTCCCCGGTGCACGACGCCCTCCCCGCCGGGCTCGCCCCGGCCTGCGCCCAGCACGGCCTGCCCCTGGTGCGGGTGGCCGAGCACACGCCGTTCGTCGCCGTGACCCGCAGGTTCGCCGCCGTGCTGGAGGCGGAGAACGACCGGGTGGCGCGGCACCTGGTGCAGGCCAACCGCCGGATGCTCCGGGCCGTGCTCTCCGGCGCCCCGGAGAGCTCCCTCCTGGAGGTGCTGGCCGCGGAGGTCCGGGCGTGGGCGGTGCTGACCGGGGCCGACGGGCGGATCAGTGCCTCCGCCGGCCGCCCCGCCCTCGACGAGGAGCAGCTGCGCCCCCTCCAGGAGAAGATCTTCGCCGGGAGCGGCCCGCGGGTGGAGGTCGCCAGCTTCGCCGAGCCCGGGGCGGCCGTCGTCGTCGGCCACCCGCTGCGCAGCGAGCGCGACGTCAACCTGGGCACGCTCGTCCTCGGGGCGCCCGCCGCGTTCACCCCGGCCCAGCACACCGCCGTCTCCGTCGCCGTCGGTCTGCTCGAGGTGCTCCTGCGCCAGCGCACGGTGGGCAACCTGGCGCCGAGCCGCCTCGCCACCGCCCTGCTGCTGGGGGCGGGAGAGCCCGGGGGAGAGCGCGCCGTGCTGCGGGCGCTGGCGCAGAGCGTCGCCGGCCCCGAGGGGGAGCCGGTGCGGGTGGTGCAGGGCGTCCGCGGGCCGGGCCACGACGGGCCGTGGCCGCCCCGGGCCCCCGACGAGCTCCCGGAGCTGCTCCAGCTGCGCCGGCTGTTCGACACCCGGCTCGTGGAGCTCACCGCGTACGGGTTCGTCACCGTCACCCGCTCGCCGGTGCCCGGCCGGCTGCTCGCGGACCTGGAGTTGCGGGGGTGGCTCGTGGCCGTCGGCCGGCCCGCGGAGCTCCCCGGTCTGCGGGCCGGCCACGAGGAGGTCTCCGCCCTGCGCCGCAGGCTGCGGGCCGGCGGCAGGAGCCTGCGGGCGGAGGACGTGCCGTGGTCGGTGGCGGGTCTGCTCGGCCCGGAGTCGGGGCGGTTGGTGGCGGACCGGCTCCTCGCGCCGCTGGAGCAGCTTCCCGAGCAGCGGCGGGAGCTGCTGCTCGGCACGCTGCGGTGCTGGCTGGACGCCCACGGCAACTGGGACGCGTGCAGCCGCCGGCTCGGCCTGCACCGCAACAGCGTGCGCCGGCACGTGCAGCAGGTCGCCGAGCTGCTGGGAGTGGACCTCGACGACGCACGGGTGCGCGCGGAGCTGCTGATCGCCCTGCAGTTCGTGCCCGGGGCGCCGTAGTCCTTCAGCCGGTCGGGCGCCCGCCCCAGCGCCCGTACAGGTCCGGGCGGCGGTCCCGCAGGTAGGGCACGCGCTCGCGGGCGGCGGCCACCAGGGCCGAGTCCACGACGGCGTGCACCAGGTCCGGGCCCGTGCCGGCACGGGCCAGGAGGCTCCCGTCGGCGCCGGCGACCACGCTCTCCCCGCCGAACTCCAGCCCGCTCTCGGTGCCGCAGTGGTTGGCGTAGGCGATGACCACCTGGCTCTCGAGGGCGCGGGCCGGCAGGAGGATGTTCGGCACGGCGGCGAACCCGGCGCCGAGGGCGGTCGGGACCAGCAGCAGCTCCGCGCCCTGGTCCGAGGCGGCGCGCACGCTCTCCGGGAACTCCACGTCGTAGCAGATCAGCAGCGAGATCCGCAGGCCGCCGTGCTCCACCACCCGCGGGGCGTCCTCGGCCGGGGCGAAGGCCCGCCGCTCCTCGTCCCCGAACAGGTGCACCTTGTCGTAGCTCAGCACGGCCCGCCCGGCGTCGTCGAGGAGCGTGGCGGCGATGTGCCAGCGCCCGCCCGCTCCCTGCCGGGGCGCGCTGTAGACCAGGGCGATCCCGTGGCGGCGGGCGATCGCCGCGGCGCGGTCGGCGATCAGGCGCAGGTCCTCGGCCGTCAGCCGCTGCCGGACCAGCTCGGGGCTGTAGCCGCACGTGAACAGCTCCGGGGTGAGCAGCAGGTCCGCGCCGTCCTGGCGGGCCCGCCGCGCGGCGGCGTCGACGACCCGGAGGTTGGCCTCCAGGTCCAGGACCGTGGCCTCGGCCTGGAGCACGGCGATCTTCATGGGCGGCCTTTCTCGCGGGAGCCGGCGCCGGGCGTGAGCCGCCGGCGCCGGGGGCTGTGATGCCCGGCACAGTCTGCCAGCACGTTGTTCGCTGGGCAACAAATGTTGTCAGAACGGTCGGGGTCGGCGCCGCCCCGGTCGGATCCGCCCGCCGCGCCGCCGGCCTCGTCCGGGCCGGTCCGCCAGCCGCGCCCTCGCCCGGACTGGCACGATAGTCTCGGCGGCAGCGGCGCGGGCCGGCGCGCCGTGCCGCGGCCGGGGGCGGGACGCCACCACGGCCGTCGTCCTCCCGGCCGGCACGGAAGGACACATCAGTGATCACGGTCGCCCAGGTGCTCGGGCTCGACGGTCTCGGCCTGCGCATGGTCGTCGAGGGGGACACGGGCGCCCCCGTGAGCTGGGTGGCCACCAGCGAGCTGGCCGACCCCACCCCCTATCTCAACGGCGGGGAGATCGTCCTGTTCACCGGGCTCAACAGCCCCGTCGACCGGCCCTCCTGGGGGCGCTACGCCCGCCGCCTCGCCGAGAAGGGGGTCGTGGCCCTGGGCATGGGCGTCGGGCGCAGCCTGTCCCACCCCGAGGTGCCGGAGCAGCTGGTCGAGGCGGCCCGGGAGGCCGGCCTCACTCTGTTCAGCGTGCCCGAGGAGACACCCTTCCTGGAACTGATCCAGGCCGTGGCCGAGATGCGGGCCGCCCAGGAGCGCACCGTCCTGGAGGCCATGCTCACCATGCAGCGCACGCTCACGCGTGCCGCCACGGGCGCCGACGGATCCACCCGGGTCCTGGAGTCCCTGGCCGGGCTCATCGAGGGCGGCTGGGCGGCGATCTGCACCGCGGACGCCGAGATCACGCACCGGTCCGGGCCCGCGGTCCCCGAGCTGCCCACGGGTCGGAGCCTGGAGGAGCTCGTCGACCGGCTCCGCCCGGCGCGGCTGCGCGGGTCGCTGAGCGAGTCCGGACCCGCGGGGAGCATCGTGATCCACCCGCTGGGCGTGCAGGGGGTGCCGCTCACCTACCTCGTCGTGGTCACGCCCCGGCCCGTGGAACGGGTCCAGGCCGGGGCGATCACCACCGCCGTGGCCCTGCTCTCCCTGCACGCCGAGCGGGCGGGGGAGCGGACCCTGTTCCGGCGCCGGGTCCGCGCCGGAGCCCTGGCCCTCGTCCTCGGGGGCGACGTGCGCTCCGGGGACGCCCTGCTGGCGGTCGCCGAGGACGGCGGCTGGGCCGGGTCGTCCCGGCGGGTGCGGGTGGTGCGCCTGCGCGGGGACGCCGAGCCGGTCCGGGAGGCGGCCCGGCGGATCGAGGGATACGCCGACCGCACCGGCCACCGGGCGCTGGTGGGCGCCGCGGCGCAGCACGCGGCCGGGGAGGCGGACGTCGCCGTGCTGGTGGAGGACGACGCGGAGCTGCTCCGGGCCCTGCGCGAGGTCGTCGAGCGCTCCGGGGCACGCGCCGGCGTCGGCGGCGCCGCTCCCGTGGAGGCCGCCGGCACGAGCGAGCACCAGGCCCTCGACGTGCTGGGACGCACCACGGCCCGGCACCGGGTGGGCGTCTGGGACGACCTGGTGACCGGTGGCTTCGCCGGGCTCCTGCCGCCCGAGGCGGCGCGGGCCTTCGCCCGGGACCTGCTGGCGCCGGTCCGGGCACGGGAGGGCGGCGATCAGCTGCTGGGCCTGCTGCGGACCTTCCTCGCCCACAACGGCAATCGGCGGCAGGCGGCGGCCGAGCTGGGGATCCACCGCAACACGATGCTGCAGCGGCTGCAGGCCGTCGAGCAGGCCCTGGGCCGCTCCCTGGACGACCCGCAGCTGCGGGCCGATCTCTGGATCGCCCTCCGCGTCCACGCCGGCTAGGACCGGCCGGGTGCCGGCGGGTGCCCGCCGGTGCCCACGGCATGCCGGCGACGGCTGGGCACGCTGCACACCGGGCGGGGTGGACAGCGGCACTGTGCCACGCGGGTGTGAGCCTAGTCTCGCACTGTCGGGACGTGCGGACGTGGGTCCGCGAGGGGCGCCGCTCCGCCGTCGACCCGGCCCCGCCCTGCGCCCCTGCGTGCCGGCGGACCGGTCCGTGCGCCGTCCCGGCCGTTCCGTCCCGGCCGTTCCACACCGACCGAGCCGCGCCGTCCGCATCGAAGGAGATCCCATGACCCCCCCCGTCCTCGCTCCCGCCGCCGACGCCCCGGGGGAGGCGGCGGCGGGCACCGGCCCGCTGGCCGATGCCCAGGCCCAGCTGGCCGCGGCCGTGCGCGCCCTCGGCTACGAGACCGGCCTGCACGCCCTGCTGGCCCGGCCGCGCCGGGAGATGACCGTGTCCATCCCGCTGCGCCGTGACGACGGGAGCGTGGAGGTGCTGACCGGTCACCGGGTGCAGCACAACTTCTCCCGCGGCCCCGCCAAGGGCGGGCTGCGCTTCTCCCCGGCCGTGGACCTGGACGAGGTGCGGGCCCTGGCGATGTGGATGACCTGGAAGTGCGCGCTCCTGGACGTGCCCTACGGCGGGGCCAAGGGCGGGATCACGATCGACCCCCGCCGCTACTCCCGGGAGGAGCTGGAGCGGGTCACCCGCCGCTACACCTCCGAGATCCTGCCGATCATCGGCCCGGAGCGGGACATCCCCGCCCCGGACATCGGCACCGACGAGCAGACCATGGCCTGGATGATGGACACCTACTCCGTGTCCGTGGGCTACACCGTGCCCGGGGTGGTCACCGGCAAGCCGGTGTCCGTGGGCGGGTCCCTGGGCCGCTCCTCGGCGACCTCCCGGGGCGTGGTGCACATCGCCCTGGCCGCCCTGGCCCACCGCGGGATCACCCCGGCCGGGGCCACCGCCGCGGTGCAGGGCTTCGGCAAGGTCGGCGCGGGGGCCGCGCTGTTCCTGGCCGAGGCCGGGGTGGAGGTCGTCGCGGTCTCCGACCAGTACGGGGCCGTCCACCGCGCCGGCGGGCTGGACGTGCCCGCGCTGCAGCAGCACGTGGCCGCCACCGGCTCCGTCGTCGGCTTCGCGGGAGCGGACCCCCTCCCGGCCGAGCGGCTGCTGGGGCTGGCGGTGGACCTGCTGGTGCCGGCCGCCGTGGAGGGCGTGCTGCACGCGGGCAACGCCGCCGAGGTGGCCGCGTCGGTCGTGGTGGAGGGCGCCAACGGGCCGACCACGGCCGCGGCCGACGAGATCCTGGCCGCCCACGGCGTGCTCGTGGTCCCGGACATCCTCGCCAACGCCGGCGGGGTGATCGTCTCCTACTTCGAGTGGGTGCAGTCCGACCAGGCCTACTGGTGGTCCGCGGCCGAGGTCGACGCCCGCCTGGAGGCCCGGATGCTCGCGGCCTGGGGAAAGGTGCTCGAGGTCGCCGCCGAGCGCGGGCTGAGCCTGCGCGAGGCCGCCACCGTCACCGCGGTCCAGCGGGTCGCCGACGCCCACCTCACCCGCGGCCTCTACCCCTGATCGGCGGCACCGCCCGGCCGGCGGCCCGGCGCCGTCGGCCGGGCGCCGTCGGCCGGGCGGCGCACCGGGCGCGGACGGCGCTGCCCCGCCCCCGCGGTGCCCGCCGCGGGGGCGGGGCAGCGCCGTCCGCGCCACGCCCTCGGCTTAAGCACAGCAGTTCCCCTGCTTCCGTGCGGCCTGCGTTGCTACCCTTGAGGCACATCACGCACAGCAGTGCCAGGGAAGGACCGACACATGGCCGGCGGGAACCCGCTCCTCCGCGATTTCACCAAGCAGGGCGCAGGCAGCGCCCAGCAGTCCCACGGGACCCAGTACGGGCAGAGCTCCTACGGGACCCCCTACCAGCAGCCCGGATACCAGCAGCCCGGATACGGTCAGGCCGGCTACGGGCAGGCCGGCCCGTACTCCGCCGACCGGCTGGACTCGATGTACAACGCCCCGGCGGCGGGCACCAACCAGACCGGCCGGATGACCTACGACGACGTCATCATGCGCACCGCCACGGTGCTCGGCGCCGTGGTGGTCGGTGCGCTGGCCGGCTGGATCATGCCCGTGCTGACCCTGCCGGGCGCCCTGATCGGGTTCGTCCTGGCCATGGTCAACGTCTTCAAGCGCCAGCCCTCGCCGGCGCTGATCCTGGCCTACGGCCTGTTCGAGGGCATGTTCCTCGGCGGCATCTCGGCGATGTTCGAAAGCATGTACCCGGGCATCGCCGTCCAGGCCGTGATCGGCACCCTGGCGGTGTTCGGCTCCGTGCTCGTGCTCTTCCGCTCGGGCAAGCTGCGCGCCTCGGCGCGGGCGACCAAGATCTTCATGGTCGCCCTCATGGCCTACGTCGTGTTCGCCCTGGTCAACCTGGGTGCCGTCCTGCTCTTCGGCTTCAACATCCGCACGGACAGCCCCCTGGGCCCGTGGCTGGGCCTGGCCATCGGCGCGATCGCCATCCTGCTGGCGGCCTACAGCTTCGTGCTCGACTTCGAGAACATCAAGCGCGGTGTCGAGGTCGGCGTCCCGGAGAAGATGGCCTGGTCCGCGGCCTTCGGCCTGACCGTCACCCTCGTGTGGCTCTACATCGAGATCCTGCGCATCCTGGCGATCATCCGGGAGATGACCTCGAACTAGGTCCTGACCCCCGGCTCCGCCACGAGCGACGGCCCGGCCCCCTGACCGGGGGCCGGGCCGTCGCCGTGTCCGCGGTCCCGCCCCCGGGTCCGGGCGGTGGCCTCAGTGGTAGGTGATCCGCGGACCGGGCACGGGAAGCGTGGCCGCGTGCGCCGCGGCGGCCCCCCGCGGCGGACGCCCCACGAACAGCCAACCGAGCACCTTCTCCCCGGGCGCGAGCCCGTAGAAGGCGCGCAGCGCGTCCTCGTCCGCCCCGTCACGGGGCGCCCACGTCGTGGCCCAGCCCGCGCCCCAGAAGGCGGCCTCGAGCAGGGGCCGGGCCCCGTGTGCGGCGGCGAGCTGCTCCTTGCGCGGCACCCCGAGGGCGTCGTCGGGACTGAACACCAGCGCGCAGCCCAGCCCCCCGGTGCTCGCCCACTGCAGGGACCCCCGGAACGTCGCCAGCCGCCGCAGCTGCTTGCCCTTCAGACGGGGGAACGGGGTGCTCATGGTGGGCACCCGCCGCATGCCCGCGGCCGCCGCCGCCAGCTCGGGCGCGGAGCGGCGCGTGGTCACGGCCACCCGCCAGCTGAGCCCGGGGTCCGCGGCGGCCGGGCCGGCGGCCGCGCGGAGCACGGCCTCCAGCTCCTCCCGCGGCGGAGCGTCCGGGGTCAGGGCGGGGGCGGGACGCCGCTGGGCGAGGATCCGGAGGAACGCACGTGACATGGCGCCAGTCTGTCACCGCGGGCGCCCCGGCGGCGGTTTCCCCGACAGCCGCGTCGGCCGTCCCGGCGGGGGCGCTCCGGGGCCGGTCGGCACCCGGAGGGGCCGGCTGCCCGCGTCGGCCCCGCGTCACCTGCCGGTCCTGCGGCCGTGGAAGGATGATGCCATGCCTTCCACTGCGCACGACTCCGAGCGTCCCCCGGTCCCGGGGCCCAGCAACGAGCTCCCGCCGTTGCACGGCAACGCCGCCGGGGGCGTGGCGGTCTCGGTGCGGGTCGCCGCCGCCTGGTCGTGGCGGCTGCTCATCATCCTCGCGGCCGTGGGCCTGTTCGGCTACATGCTCTCCACGATCACGGTGGTCATCATCCCCGTGCTCATCGCGGGGCTGCTCGCCGGGCTGCTGTTCCCCCTGGTGAAGGGGATGCGGGCCCAGCACGTGCCCGCCGGCCTGGCCGCGGGCCTCACCGTCCTGGGCTTCATCGGACTCGTCGTCGGCCTGCTCGTGCTGGCCGGGCGGCAGATCGTGCTCGGCTTCGCCCAGCTGTCCGAGAACGTGGTGGTCGGCACGCAGCAGCTGCTGGGCTGGCTCGAGGACGGGCCCCTGAACCTCAGCGCGGACAGCGTGAACGACTGGATCGACGATCTCGGCACCACGGTGCAGGACAACAGCCAGGCCATCCTCAACGGGGCCATGTCCTTCGGCTCCACGGCCGGCAGCGTGCTGACCGGCATCATCATCATGCTCTTCACGCTGCTCTTCTTCCTCATGGACGGGGAGCGGATCTGGCTCTTCCTGGTCCGGCTGTTCCCGGTCAGCGCCCGGCGCGCCGTCAACGGCGCCGGCCGCCGAGGCTGGCACTCCCTCGTGCAGTACGCGCGGATCCAGGGCTTCGTGGCGTTCGTGGACGCCGTGGGCATCGGCCTGAGCGCCTTCTTCCTGGGCGTGCCCCTGGCCCTGCCCATCGGCATCCTCGTCTTCCTCGGCTCCTTCGTCCCGATCGTGGGCGCGGTGCTGACCGGCGCGGTCGCCGTGCTCGTCGCCCTGGTGGCCAACGGCTTCGGCACCGCCCTGGCCATGCTCGCGTTCGTCCTCCTGGTGCAGCAGATCGAGTCCAACGTCCTGCAGCCCCTCGTCATGGGCCGGGCGGTGTCCCTGCACCCGCTGGCCGTGTTCCTCGCCGTGGCCTCCGGCACGATCCTCTTCGGCATCGCCGGCGCCCTGTTCGCGGTGCCCGTGATGGCCTTCCTCAACACGGTGGTGCGCTACCTCGTGGGCGGGACCTGGAAGGGGGACGAGGAGATCCCGTGGGAGCCCTACTACTTCCCCTGGGAGATCAAAAAGCACGCCAGCCGCAACGAGCTGACCCGGGACCAGATCATGGCCCAGCTCCAGCGCTTCCGCCGGACCCGGGCCCAGGAGCGTCTCCAGGCCGCGCTCAAGCGCCGGCGCAAGGCCGACCGCACCCGGACCGCGGCCGGGGACGCCGGACGGCCGGGCGGCGGCGGACGGCCGGAGCAGGCCGGCACCGGCACCGAGGAGGCCCCGGGGCGGCCCCCGGGCACCGACTAGGATGGAGACCGCGCCCGCCGCCGGCGGGCGCGAGCCGTGCCCCGCCCCCGGGTCCCGCGCACGCACCGACCGGTAAGGAAGACTCACCGTGAGCCTGGCCGCCCTGCCCGTCCGCCTCGCCGACATCGAGGACGCCGCCGCACTGCTCGACGGGGTGATCGACCGCACGCCGGTGGCCCACTCGCGGGCGCTGTCCCGGCTGGTCGGCACCGAGGTCAACCTCAAGGCCGAGAACCTCCAGCGCGCGGGCTCCTTCAAGGTCCGCGGCGCCTACGTGCGCATGGCCAAGCTCACCGCCGATGAGAAGGCGCGCGGGGTGGTCGCCGCCTCCGCCGGCAACCACGCCCAGGGCGTGGCCCTCGCCGCCGACCGACTGGGCATCACCGCCCGCATCTACATGCCCATGGGCGCGGCCCTGCCCAAGGTCGCCGCGACCCGGGACCACGGCGCGGAGGTCGTGCTGCACGGCAACGCCGTGGACGAGGCGCTCGCCGAGGCGCAGCGCCACGCCGAGCGGACCGGGGCGGTCTTCGTCCACCCCTTCGACCACCCGGACATCGTGGCCGGCCAGGGCACCCTCGGCCTGGAGCTCCTCGACCAGATCCCCGACGTCGACACCGTGATCACCGGTGTGGGCGGCGGCGGGCTGCTCGCCGGGCTGGCCGTGGCCGTCAAGGCCCGCGCGGAGCAGCTGGGCCGGCCGATCCGGCTGATCGGCGTGCAGGCGGAGAACGCCGCCGCCTATCCGCCGTCCCTCGCCGGGGACGCCCTGGTGACCCTCGAGCGGGTCTCGACCATCGCCGACGGCATCGCCGTGGGGAAGCCGGGCCAGCTGCCCTTCAGCATCATCAAGGAGCTCGTCGACGACGTCGTGACGGTCTCCGAGGACTCCCTCGCCCAGGCGCTGATCTTCCTGCTGGAGCGGAACAAGCTCGTGGTCGAGCCGGCCGGCGCCGTGGGGGTCGCCGCCCTGCTGGACGGCCGGCTGCAGGAGCGCTACCCGGACCTGGGCAGCACCGCGGTGGTGCTCTCCGGCGGCAACATCGACCCCATGCTCATGCTCAAGGTCATCCAGCGCGGCCTCTCCGCCGCCGGCCGGTACATGACGATCAAGATGATGCTCACCGACCGGCCGGGCGAGCTGGCGCTGATCTCCAAGGTCATCGCCGTGCAGGACGCCAACGTCACCGGCCTGGACCACACCCGCATCGGCGGCTCGCTCAGCATGGGCGACGTCTCCATCACCATCGACATGGAGACCAAGGGCCACGAGCACTGCCGCCAGGTCCTCCGGGCGCTCGAGGCGGAGGGGTTCCACCCCGTCGTCGTGCACTGAGCACCCCGCCGGTGCACACCGCGCCGGGCACGGCCACGGCGCCGGCCCCCGTGGGGACCGGCGCCGTGGCCGTGCGCGCGGGCGAGGACGTCAGGAGCGGCGCCGCCCGGTGAGGTAGGTGGCGAAGCCGCTGACGAACGTCGCGAACACGAAGATGTTGCGCAGGCTGCCGGGGGCGCTCGCCGCCGGGTCGCCCTGGCCGGCGAAGTGCAGGACCACGGCGACGACGGCGAGCACCACGGTGAGCACCATGAGGGCCCGGGTGCCGGGCCCGGGGCTGCGCAGCCAGTGGGTCGTCACGGCACGCTCAGCCCTGGAACGGCTTGGCGTCCAGGATCTTGACCGGGATCTGCTTGCCGTTGGGCGCAGTGTAGGACAGCTCGTCGCCGACCTGGTGACCGGAGATGGCCGAGCCCATCGGGGACTTCTCGGAGAACACCTCCAGGTCGCTGCCGGCGGCCAGGTCCTCGGCCACCTCGCGGGAGCCGATGAGGAAGGTCATCGGCTCCCCGGCGATCTCCGCGGTGACGACCATGCCGGCCTCGACGACCCCGTCGTCCGCGGGGGCCTCCCCGACCTGGGCGTTCTCGAGCAGGCCCTTGAGGTGGGCGATGCGCCCCTCGTTCTTGCCCTGCTCCTCGCGGGCGGCGTGGTAGCCGCCGTTCTCCTTGAGGTCGCCCTCCGAACGGGCCTGGTCGATGCGCTCCACGATCTCGTGCCGGTACGGGCCGGAGATGTAGTCGAGCTCCTTCTTCAGACGGTCGTAGGCCTCCTGGGTCAGCCAGGCGCCCTGGTTGCTGGTCTTGGTCACAATCTCTCCTCGGTGGACGGACGGCCGGTCCGCCGCCGCCCGGGGCGTCCCGGGCGGCGGCGGACCGGAGCGACGGCGCGGGCGCCGTCGTCGGTGCGGGGATCCGCATAACGCAAAGTCCCCGCCCCGGAGCCGGGCCGTCCGTGCGGACGGTGCCCGGTGGCCGGGGACGGGGAGTCCTGATCCCCCAGTCTAGGCGGGGCCGGGGGGATGGCCCAAAGCACGATGAGGGTTACGACACATCCGTGGCGGCCGCGCCGTCCTCGACCCAGCAGGAGTCGACGACCGCGGTGGTGGCCAGGTTCGTGGTCCGCACGGAGGCGCGGTGGGTGCTCGTCCCGCCCTGGCCGAGCTGCTCCTCGGCCACCGCCCCGACGGTCACCTCCGCCCAGCCCACCACGGCGTACTCCTTGTTGAGGGCGCTCACCGCGCAGGTCACCACGTCGCCGGGACGCTTGGTGAGGTCGAAGTCCGCCGTCACCCGCGCCTCGGAGACGACCTGGAAGCCGACGTCCTTGAACGTGGGCGCCGCGCCCCGGGCGGTGACCACCCACGCGATGAACACGGCCGTGAGCAGGGTCGCCAGCACCAGCAGGCCCAGCCAGCCGCGCGGACCGAGCCGGCGGGCACGGGCGGGGCGTCCGTAGCGGTCGCGGAGCAGGGCGGGGGAGTCGGTGGACACGGCGGCCTCGGGTCTCGGCAACGGGGAAGGCGGCGCCGGGCCCGGCGACCGCCCGTCCACTGTAGCCGAGCCCGCTGGGAGCATCCCGGGCACGCCGCGGCCCCGCGGACGCGTAAAATGGAGGGCGGCCCGTGCCCGCAGCGGCCGTGCCGCACCACCCCCGACCGATCCCGAGAGGACCTCCCGAGTGACCTCCCTGTCCCAGATGCGCCTGCTGGCCGTCCACGCCCACCCCGACGACGAGTCGAGCAAGGGTGCCGCGACCATGGCCCACTACGTCCGGCAGGGGGTCGAGGTGATGGTGGCCACGTGCACCGGCGGGGAGCGCGGGTCGATCCTGAACGGGGAGATGGAGGGCCACCCCTACGCCGAGCGGGACCTCACCGGCCTGCGCCGGCTGGAGATGGCCCAGGCCGCCGCCGCGCTGGAGATCCAGCACCGGTGGCTGGGCTTCATGGACTCGGGCCTGCCCGAGGGCGACCCGCTGCCGCCGCTGCCGTGGGGCTGCTTCGCCCTGCAGCCGCTGGAGCGGGCCGCCGCCCCGCTGGTGCGGCTCGTGCGCGAGTTCCGCCCGCACGTGATCCTCACCTACGACGAGAACGGCGGCTACCCGCACCCGGACCACATCCAGACCCACAACGTCTCGGTCGAGGCGTTCCGCGCCGCCGGCGACCCCGACCGGTACCCGGGCATCGGTGAGCCCTGGACGCCGCTGAAGCTCTACTACGACCGGGCCTTCAACCTCGAGCGCTTCGTCGCCCTGCACGAGGCCCTCGAGCAGCGCGGCCTGCAGTCGCCGTACGCGGAGCGCATCGCCGCCTGGCAGGAGACCGACCCGGAGGGCCACCGCCCGCCCGCCCCCCGGCACGAGACCACCACCAAGATCCAGTGCCCGGACACCTTCGCCCGCCGGGACGAGGCGCTGCGCAGCCACCGCACCCAGGTGGCCCCGGACGGGATGTTCTTCGCCGTCTCCGCCGAGATGCAGGCCGAGGTCTGGCCGTGGGAGGACTACGTCCTGGCCGACTCGCGGGTGCCCACCGCCCTGCCGGAGAACGACCTGTTCGCCGGGATCCTGGGCTGAACGAGGAGATGACCGCCGTGCTGAACGTGCTCGCCCTGCTCCCCGCGATGGCGCCCAACCCGATCGACGAGGGCACGCTGCGCCCCGGGCTGGACCCCAGCCAGGTGACCCCCGGGGTGGCCGGCTTCCTCATGTCCCTGGTCCTCGCGGTGGCCGTGATCCTGCTCGTGCTCGACTTCAACCGCCGCAACCGGCGCATGCGCTACCGCGCGGAGTACGCCGAGCGCCGCGCCGCCGAGGAGCAGGTGGGCGGCTACACCCGGGAGACCCCCGACGCCCCGGCCGCCGGGGAGGCCCCGGGCGCCCCGGCCGAGGACCCGGGGGGACCCGACCCGCGCGGCTGAGACCGGGGCCCCTCCCGCGGGGCCCCGTGCCGGACCCGAGATCCGAGGAGCGCCCGATGCCCAACCGCCTGACCGGACAGTCCTCCGCCTACCTGCGCCAGCACGCGGACAACCCCGTGGCCTGGCAGCCCTTCGACGACGCCGCGTTCGCCGAGGCCGCCCGCCGGGACGTCCCGGTGTTCCTCTCGGTCGGCTACGCCGCCTGCCACTGGTGCCACGTGATGGCCCACGAGTCCTTCGAGGACCCGGAGATCGGCGCCTACCTCGACGAGCACTTCGTGCCGGTCAAGGTGGACCGGGAGGAGCGCCCCGACGTGGACGCCGTCTACATGAGCGCCACGCAGCTGCTCACCCGCCAGGGCGGCTGGCCCATGAGCGTGTTCCTCACCCCGGACGGCCGGGCCTTCCACGCCGGCACCTACTTCCCGCCCCGCCCCGCCCACGGCATGCCGTCCTTCCGGCAGGTCCTCGAGGCGGTGACCGAGGCGTGGGCCACCCGCCGCGGGGAGCTGGAGCAGGCGGCGGACGCGGTCGCCCGCGCCGTCGCCGGACAGGCGGAGGACCTGCGCACCGCCCTGGCCGCCGGCGCGGTGCCCGTGCCGGCGGCCGGGGCCGGCCCGGACCTGCCGGCCGCGGCCCTCGAGGTGCTCCTGCAGGAGGAGGACCCGGTCCACGGGGGGTTCGGCGGGGCCCCCAAGTTCCCGCCCTCCACGGTCCTGCCGCTGCTGGAGCGGATCGCGGCCGGACCCGACGCGCCGACCGCGGAGCGGGCCCGCGGCCTGCTGGGCCGAACCCTCGGCGTCATGCGGGTCTCCGCGCTCTTCGACCAGGTGGGCGGCGGCTTCTACCGCTACTCGGTGACCCGGGAGTGGTCCCTGCCGCACTACGAGAAGATGCTCTACGACAACGCCCAGCTGCTGCGCGCCTACGCGCGCGCCGCCGCCCGGGAGCCCGGCCGCGGCGACGACCGCACGGCCGCGGACACGGCCGCGTTCCTGCTGCGCGAGCTGCGCCTGCCCGGCGGGGCGTTCGCCTCCTCCCTCGACGCGGACAGCCCCGCCACGGACAGCCCCTCCGCCGCCGGGGACGTGCACAGCGGGGAGGGCGCCTTCTACGTCTGGACCCGCGCCGAGCTGGCCGCGGTGCTCGGACCCGAGCGCGGCACGGCGGTGGCCGACCTCATGGGGGTGGCCGCCGGCCGCGCCCAGCCGCTGCACCCGGGGCGCGCCCTGAACGATGAGGAGCAGGCCCTGTGGGACGCCGCGCGGCCCGAGCTCGCGGCGGCCCGGGCGGCCCGGCCGGCCCCGGCCCGGGACGACAAGGTCGTGGCCGGGTGGAACGGGCTGACCGTCACGGCCCTCGCCGAGGCCGGCGTGCTGCTGCAGGACCCCGCGCTGCTGCTCGCGGCCGAGGAGGCCGCCGGGCACCTGTGGGAGGTGCACTGGGACGGCGGCCGCCGCCGGCTGGCGCGCACCAGCCACGCCGGCTCGGCGGAGCGCTCGATCGAGGGCCTGCTGGAGGACTACGCGCTGCTGGCCGAGGCGTTCCTGGCCCTGTACCGGGCCACCGGCGCCACCGCCTGGCTCCGGCGGGCCCGCACGCTCGCCGACGCGGCCGAGGAGCGCTTCTCGCACCCGGACCCGGGCGGCGGGGAGGAGGCGCCCGGCCGGGTCTGGTCCGACCTCGCCGACGTCCCCGCGCCGCTGCTGGCCGCCGGCGGATCGGGGCGCGCCCAGCCCCTCGACGACGTCACCCCCGCCGGCACCGCCGTGCTCGCGGGGGTGCTCGTGGAGCTGTGGGCCCTGGACGAGGACGAGGCCCGTGCCCGGCTCGTCCCGTCCCTGCTCGGCCCGCTGGAGCTCCTGGCCCGGCGCTCGCCCCGCGCCGCGGGACGGGCCCTGGCCGTGCAGGACGAGCTGGGCTCCGCGCCGACCCACGTGGTGCTCGCCGGCGGGACCGCCGAGGACAAGCTCGAGGCCCGCCGCGCCGTCGGGCCCGCCGCGGTGCTGGGCGCCCACGTGATCGACGCCGACGCCCCCGGGGCGCCCGGCGCCGCCCGCGGGAAGACGGCGCCGGGCGGACGGTTCACGGTCTACGTGTGCCGCGGCTTCGCCTGCCGCGCCCCGGTCCACACGGTCGCCGGGCTGCGCGAGGAGCTGGCGGCGGGCGGCTGACTCAGCCGAGCATCGCGAGCATGATCGCCACGTAGTGCAGCCCGAAGCCCAGGACGGTGAAGGCGTGGAAGATCTCGTGGAAGCTGAACACCTCGGGCAGCAGCCGTGGGCGCTTGGTGCCGTAGACCACCGCGCCGGTGATGTAGGCGGCGCCGCCGGCCGCGGTGAGCACGGCCGCCGCCGGGCTGGTCTGCCAGAACTGCGGGAGGTAGACGACGGCGAGGCAGCCCATCACCACGTAGAGCGGGGTGTAGAGCCAGCGGGGCGCGAGCGTCCACAGCAGCCGGAAGAGCACGAGCCCGGCGGCGCAGGCCCAGATCACGCTCAGCAGCACCCGCGACTGCTCCGGGGCCAGCAGCGCGACGGCCAGCGGGGTGTAGGTCCCCGCGATCAGCAGGGCGATGTTCGAGTGGTCCATCCGGCGCAGGACCATGTGCAGCCGGCGGGGCCAGTAGGCGCGGTGGTAGATCGCCGACACGCCGAACAGCAGGATCCCCGTGACCCCGTACACGGCGCACGCGATGCGCAGCTCCGTGGTGGGGGCCAGCAGGATCGCCACGAGCCCCAGGGCGACGACGACGGGCGTGAAGCCGGCGTGGATCCAGCCCCGCCACGCGGGCTTGCGCTCCACGAGGTCCTCGAGCCGGTGCTCGATCGCCTCCCCGAACTCTGCGGCGGCGCGGGCCGGCCCGCCGTGCGAGTGCTCCATGGTGTTCCTTCCGGCGTGCGGCGGTGAATCGGGACGATCCTCCACCGGGTAGTTTAGGAGGCGTCCCCGGCCGCCGCCCGGGGCCCGTGACCGCCGACACGGCCGGGCCCGCCGCCCCCACCAGCACCGGCAGCGCGCCAGGCACCCCGCTCAGCACGAGCACCAGCACCAGGACCCGCGGCCCGCGCCGCGGGCGAGACCTCGGGAGGACCCACAGATGCCCAAGCCACGGCCGCTCTACCGGTTCTACGAGCGCCGGCTCGCCGCGGACCTCGACCCGCGGCGGCTGCCCAAGCACGTCGGCGTGCTCGTGGACGGGAACCGGCGGTGGGCCAAGCAGTTCGGCGCCTCGACCGCGGACGGGCACAAGGCGGGGGCGCAGAAGATCGTGGAGTTCCTGGGCTGGTGCCGGGAGCTGGACATCGAGGTGGTCACCCTCTACATCCTCTCCACCGAGAACCTCAAGCGTCCGGCCGCGGAGCTGGAGCCCCTGCTGGAGATCATCTCGGACCTCATGGACACCCTCTCCGAGACGGGCATCTGCCGGGTCCAGCCCGTGGGCGCCCTCGAGATGCTGCCGCCGCGGCTGGCCGCGTGCCTGGCCGACCTCACCGAGCGCACGGCGGACAACGCCGGCCCGCACCTGAACATCGCGGTCGGCTACGGCGGCCGGCAGGAGATCGTGGACGCGGTGCGGGAGGTCCTCACCGAGGCCCTCGACGCCGGCGCCGACGTGCGGGAGCTGGCCCAGCAGCTGTCGGTGGAGCACATCTCGGAGCACCTGTACACCCGCGGGCAGCCGGACCCGGACCTGCTCATCCGCACCTCGGGGGAGCAGCGGCTCTCCGGCTTCCTCATGTGGCAGTCCGCCTACAGCGAGTACTACTTCTGCGAGGCCCTGTGGCCGGACTTCCGGCGGGTGGACTTCCTGCGGGCGCTGCGCGACTACGCGTCCCGCCAGCGGCGCTTCGGCGGCTGACCCCCGCGACGTCGCTGGCAATTTCCGCCCCGTTCACCGTTTCTGCTCGCGCGGCGGGTCCGGCCTGCGTACGTTGTCCTCAGGCGGGCGGCGCGGACGCCGACCGCCGGACAGAGGAGGAAGGGCCGCCATGAGCATCTCCAAGAACCCGGAGCGCATCGTCGACATCTCCGCCCCGCTGGGCGCCGCCGAGCCGCGGACCGGGGTGCGCTCCTACGTGATCGACACCTCGGTGCTCCTGTCCGACCCACGGGCCATCCTGCGCTTCGCCGAGCACGAGGTGGTGCTGCCGGTCGTGGTGATCACCGAGCTGGAGGGCAAGCGGCACGACCCGGAGCTGGGCTACTTCGCCCGGCAGGCCCTGCGCCTGCTCGACGACCTGCGGGTGGAGCACAACGGGCTCAACCGTCCCGTCCCGATCGGGGACCAGGGCGGGACCCTCGTGGTGGAGCTCAACCACGTCTCGGACACCGTGCTGCCCGTGAGCTTCCGGCTCAAGGACAACGACTCCCTGATCCTGGCGGTGGCGCTGAGCCTCTCCAACGACGGCCGGGACGTGTGCATCGTGTCCAAGGACCTCCCGATGCGGGTGAAGGCCTCCGCCCTGGGCCTGCAGGCCGAGGAGTACCGGGCGGAGTGGGTCGGCTCGGACGTCGAGTGGTCCGGCACCGCGTCCGTCGACGTGCCCGACGACGTCGTGGACCGGCTCTACGCCGGCGAGGCCGTCGTGGTCCCGGGCACGGAGGGCCTGCCGGCCAACACGGGCCTGACCCTGCACTCGGCGCGCGGCAGCGCCCTGGCGCGGGTCCGCGCGGACGGTGCGGCCCGGGTGGTGCGCGGGGACCGGGACGTCTTCGGCGTCAACGGCCGCTCCGCCGAGCAGCGGCTGGCCATCGACCTGCTGCTCGACCCCGAGGTGGGCATCGTGTCCCTCGGCGGCCGGGCCGGCACCGGCAAGTCCGCCCTGGCCCTGTGCGCGGGGCTGGAGACGGTCATGGAGCGCCGCGAGCACCGCAAGGTCATGGTGTTCCGCCCGCTCTACGCGGTGGGCGGCCAGGAACTGGGCTACCTGCCCGGGTCCGAGGAGGAGAAGATGAACCCGTGGGGCCAGGCCGTCTTCGACACCCTCGGCGCGCTGGTCTCCCCGGAGGTCGTCGAGGAGGTGCTCGACCGCGGGATGCTCGAGGTGCTGCCCCTGACCCACATCCGCGGCCGCTCCCTGCACGACGCCTTCGTCATCGTGGACGAGGCCCAGTCCCTCGAGAAGAACGTGCTCCTGACGGTGCTCTCCCGGATCGGCCAGGGCTCCAAGGTGATCATGACCCACGACGTCGCCCAGCGCGACAACCTGCGGGTGGGCCGCCACGACGGGGTCACCGCGGTGGTCGAGGCGCTCAAGGGCCACCCGCTGTTCGGCCACGTCACCCTCACCCGCTCGGAGCGCTCGCCGATCGCGGCCCTGGTGACGGAGGTGCTGGGCGACCTGGAGCCCTGAGCCCGGCCCTGGCCGGTCGGCTCAGGGGCCGACCGGCCAGGGCAGGTGCCGGCTCACGTCGGTGAGGTCCAGCCGCACGGAGGTGAACAGGTCGTCGATGAAGTAGTCGTCGACGGCCTCGATCCGCAGGTCGTGGCCGGTGCCCGCGAGGGGCCCCTCGAGCACCTCCGAGCGCACGCACACGGCCGTCCGCTCGTCGAGCAGCACCCGGGTGCGGGCCGGGGCGAGCGGATGGCCCGGCGTGGTCGGCGCGTAGGCGGAGCCCGGGGTGACCACCGCGCCGCGCACCGCCCGCCCGTGGTGGACGCCCACGCCGACCTCCTCGACGGCGCACGGGCGCCGCTCCGGCAGGTAGGGCGGCACGGGGGCGCTGCCGGCGAGCTCGACCGGATCGAGGATGGCCTGCCACCGGCCGCCGCCGAAGACGGGGTCCCCGTAGGCGGCCTCGGGCCGGCGCTCCACCAGCCCGGAGTCGGTGAAGACCGGGGCCACGAGGGACGGCGCGAGCAGCCACGAGGAGGAGGTGGAGGCGACGTAGAAGTCGTCGCGCGAGCGCTCCAGCGTGCTGGCCGTGTAGAGGGGGACCCCGTCGAGGGTCTCCACGCGCAGCTCCGAGGGGCGGCGCACCCACGCCCGCACCGGCTCGCGCGGGGCCTGGTCCCCGGGGGCGAGCCAGGACAGCACGAAGCGCAGGGTGTCCCAGCGCCACGGCGAGGACCGGCACAGCGCGGCGAACTCGTCCGGATCGGTGGGCGCGGGCACGGGGGAGCGGGACATGGCCCCAGTCTAGGGAGGCGGGCACCGCTCCACAGGGCCCGGGCCCGCCGACCGGCCCGGCGGCTACGATGCCCGGTGTGATCGCCTTCCTGACCGACCAGTTCGCCCGCGGGGACGCCGCCGGCTGGGCCGCCGGGGCGCTCGCGGCGGCCGGTCTGCTGGTGCTGGCCGGCGGGTGCGCGTGGCTGTGGCGCACGGACGTGCGCGAGCACCTGCTGCCCGGCCGGGTGGTGCGCCCGCTCTATCCCATGTGCGGCGGGCTGCTGGGAGCGGCGGCGCTCGTGGCCGGGGAGCCGGTGCGGCTGCTGTGGATGCTGTGGGGCCTGGCGGTGATGGGCGGGCTCTACGTCCTGCTCCGCCTGCTGCATCCCGCCGGGATGGGGATGGGCGACGTCCGGCTGTCCGGGCTGCTGGGCATGTGCCTGGGCTTCGCCTCGGTGTGGCACGCGGTGCTGGGCGCGGCGGCCGGGTTCGTGCTCGGCGGCCTGGCCGGGGCCCTGCTGGTGGCCGCCGGGCGGGCCGGGGCGCGGACCCGCGTGGCCTTCGGCCCGGCGATGATCAGCGGCGCCCTCGGGGTGCTGCTGCTGCTCTGAGCGCCCGCACCGGCCCGGGCCGCGCGACCGTCCCGCACCGGCCCCGGCGCCTGCCAGAATGGGCCGGGACCCCCGACCCCCGGGCCGACCACCGCCGGA
Source organism: Kocuria turfanensis (assembly GCF_001580365.1). NCBI lineage: Bacteria > Bacillati > Actinomycetota > Actinomycetes > Micrococcales > Micrococcaceae > Kocuria > Kocuria turfanensis. The sequence continues at coordinate 3,395,059 of NZ_CP014480.1, forward strand.
CAAGGAGCGCCCATGCCCGTCCCCGAGTTCGTCCTCTCCCTGCGGGAGAAGATCGGCCACGACCTGCTCTGGCTGCCCGCCGTCACCGCCGTCGTCCTGCGCGACGACGGCCGGGTGCTGCTGGCCCGGCGCAGCGACAACGGCAACTGGGGGCTGGTCAGCGGGATCGTGGAACCCGGCGAGGAGCCGGCGGTCACGGCGGTGCGCGAGTGCCTGGAGGAGACCGGCGTCGTCGCCGTCGTGGAGGACCTCGTGGCGATCAAGGCCGGCGAGCCGGTCCAGTACCCCAACGGGGACCGGTGCCAGTTCCTCGACCACACCTTCCGCTGCCGCTGGGTCTCCGGGGAGGCCCGGGTCAACGACGACGAGTCCCTCGAGGTCGGCTGGTACCACCCGGCCGACACCCCGCCGCTCCCGCCGCACCAGCGGGCCCGGCTCGACGCGGCCCTGGCCCACGACGGCCGCGCGCGCTTCGTGGTCTGAGCCCGCGGCCGGTGGGCGGTCCGGTCCGGACGCAGCGGACGCCGCGGGAACACGGCGCCCAAGAAACACAGCGTGCTTACTTGTGAGCTGGTGCACACGTTCCTAGACTCGGAAGCGTCCGCACCCGAAGCACCGACGAGCAAGGAGGAGCAACATGGCCACAGGAGAGACCGGTTTCGACGACGTCACCTACGACCTGGTGTCCGTGCAGTACCACGCGCTCAAAGCAGGTCACGACTACGGCCAGTACGTGCGGGACGCCCGCAACGCCGGCCGCGACGACATCGCCGACTTCTTCGAGAAGGTGATGTCCGAGGACTCCGCACGGGCCAAGCAGTGCCACGAGTTCATCAAGGAGCTCTCCAAGTCCAGCGAGTCCGGCCCCGCCGTGACCTCCTGATCCGGAGCACCGGTCCGGGGCGCGAGCCGCCGGACGACACAGGGGTCGCCCCCGCCCGGGACACGGTTCCGGTGCGGGGGCGACCCCTGTGTCGCGCGAGCGCCTCGCGCCGGGTCAGGCGTTGGGGCCCGTCATCGTGGTGACGTCCAGCGCACGGTCCAGCTGCTCCTCGGTGAGCTGCCCGTTCTCGACGTAGCCCAGGGCGAGAGTCGCCTCGCGCACCGTCATCTTGTTCGCCACGGCGTGCTTGGCGATCTTCGCGGCGGCCTCGTAGCCGATGGCCTTGTTCAGCGGGGTCACGATGGACGGGGAAGCCTCGGCCAGGAACCGGCAGCGCTCCACGTTCGCCTCGAGCCCGTCGATCATCTTCTCCGCCATCACGCGCGAGGAGTTGGCCAGCAGCCGGATCGACTCCAGCAGGGCGGAGGCCATGACCGGGATGCCCACGTTGAGCTCGAAGGCCCCGTTGGTGGAGGACAGGGACACCGTGGTGTCGTTGCCGATCACCTGGGCGCAGACCTGGATCGTGGACTCGCAGATCACCGGGTTCACCTTGCCCGGCATGATCGAGGAGCCCGGCTGCAGGTCGGGGATGAGGATCTCGCCCAGGCCGGTGTTGGGGCCGGAGCCCATCCAGCGCAGGTCGTTGTTGATCTTCATGTAGCTGTAGGCCACGGTGCGCAGCTGGCCCGAGGCCTCGACGAGGCCGTCCCGGTTGGCCTGGGCCTCGAAGTGGTTGCGCGCCTCCGTGATCGGCAGGCCGGTCTCCTCGGCCAGCAGCTCGATCACGCGGGCGGAGAACCCGGCCGGGGTGTTGATCCCGGTGCCCACGGCGGTCCCGCCCAGGGGCACCTCGGCCACGCGGGGCAGGGCGGCCTGGACGCGCTCGATGCCGTAGCGCACCTGGGCGGCGTAGCCGCCGAACTCCTGGCCCAGGGTCACCGGGGTGGCGTCCATCAGGTGGGTGCGCCCGGACTTCACGACGTCCCGGAACTCGGCGGCCTTCCGCTCGAGGGACTCGGCCAGCTGCGTCATGGCGGGGACCAGGTCGTTGACCAGGGCGCCCGTGACGGCCACGTGCACGGAGGTCGGGAAGACGTCGTTGGAGGACTGGGAGGCGTTGACGTGGTCGTTGGGGTGGACCTCGACGTCCTTGCCCTCGAGGGCCCGGGTGGCCAGGGTGGCCAGGACCTCGTTGGTGTTCATGTTCGAGGACGTCCCGGAGCCGGTCTGGAACACGTCGATCGGGAAGTGCTCGTCGTACTGGCCCGTGGCGACCTGGTCCGCGGCCTCGGCGATGGCGCGGGCGCGCTCGTCGTCGAGCACCCCCAGCTCCGCGTTCGCCAGGGCGGCGGCCTTCTTGATCTGCGCCAGCGCGACGATGTGCTGGGGCTCGAGGGTCCTGCCGGAGATCGGGAAGTTCTCGACGGCGCGCTGTGTCTGGGCGCGGTACAGGGCCTGTGCGGGCACCCGCACCTCGCCCATGGTGTCGTGCTCGATGCGGTACTCGGTGGACGCTGCCGTGCTGTTTGCCGTGGTGTTTGCCATGGCGTCAGTCTAGGTCAGCCCGAGGTGACGCCCGGCACGGTGACCCGCGGCGTCCGGGGCCCTCAGCGGGCCGGCAGCCAGGTCCCGTGGCCGTGCACGAGCTCGGCCTGCCCGTCCTCCAGGTGGTAGAAGACGCCCACGACGGCCACCTCGCCCTGCGAGACGGCCTCGTTGATGATCCGCGACTGCTCCAGCAGCCGGGAGGCCGTCTGCTTGGTGTGCTCGACCACGGCCGAGTTGACGTCGGACTCCCCGTGCCGCCGGGCGTCGAGCACGGACGGCATGATCCGCTCGATGAGGTCCCGCTGGAAGCCGCGCGGCATGTCCCCGGAGCGCGCGGTCGCGTGCGTGGCGCTGACCGCCCCGCACGAGTCGTGGCCCAGGACCATGACCAGCGGGGTGCCCAGGTTGGCCACGGCGTACTCGATGGAGCCGAGCACGGCGTCGTCGATGACCTGCCCGGCGGTGCGGACCACGAAGGCGTCCCCGAGCCCGAGGTCGAAGATGATCTCGGCGGCCAGCCGAGAGTCCGAGCAGCCGAAGATCACCGCGAACGGGTCCTGGCCCGCCGCCACGGACTGCCGGCGCGAGGCGTCCTGGTTGGGGTGCAGGGACTCGCCGGCCACGAAGCGGGCGTTGCCCTCGCGCAGGCGCTGCCAGGCGGCGGCCGGGGTGCGGGGCGAGGAGTCGTCGGATCGGGTCTCGGGGGTCATGGCTGCTCCGTGGGTGTGGGGTCGGGGACCTCGGCGAGTGCCGCGGTCACTGCGGTGGCGAGGTGGTCCAGCTCGGCGCCTGGCGCGTCGCCCTTGAGCACCACGGTGGAGCCGTCGACCTCGCCGGAGTACACGGTCAGGGCGCCCTGGTCCCGGGACTCCTCCCGGACGTGGACGTCCCACTGCGCGCCCCCGGCCTCGACGGACGCGGAGACGGGCACCGCCTCGGTCTGCTGGGCCAGCCACGTGGGGTTGGCCAGGGACGTCTGGACGAGGCCGATGAAGTTGCCCTGCGGGGTGGCCCAGCCGATCTCCCAGAAGGGCACGCCCTCCGCGGCCCCGGCGTCCCAGCGGGCGTAGTTGGCCGTCCAGCCCTCGCCCGGCTCCGGGACGACCGGCGGGAACGGCGCCTCGTCGGCCACGTACTCCGCCTCCTGCGCCACGTCGACGTCGGGCCGGTACGGCTGGGCGTCCGGGCGCGGCTGCAGCCACACGAACGGCAGCACCAGCAGCAGCAGAACGGCCATCGAGATGATCATGCCCTGCACGGGGGCGTTGATCCGCCGCGCCTGCTTCTCCGTGATCCGGGGCAGGGGCGGCGTCTCGGGGCCGGGCGCGGTCCCGGGCGCGGCCGCACGGGGCGCGTCCGCGGGCGGCTCGGCGGAACGGTCGGGGGTCGGGGAACTCACGGGTCCATTGTGCCCTGTCCGGGCGGTCGCGGTCGCACCGCCGGGCTGACTGTGAGCCGGCTCCCAGCGCGCGGACGGGCGGGCGATATGCTGGGCGGGACGTGGTCCGCGCCGCGGCCGATCCCGGCCCGGAGGCCCGCAGACCCGAAACTCGAAGGTGAGGAACATCGTGGCCCAGGAATCCACCGGAACGACCAAGGCACCCAGCAACAACGTGGCCGACCGCAACCTGGCGATGGAGCTGGTGCGCACGACCGAGGCCGCGGCGATCGCCGGGGGCCAGTGGGTGGGCGCCGGCGACAAGAACGCCGCCGACGGGGCCGCGGTCGACGCCATGCGGTCCCTGCTCTCCACCGTGCACTTCAACGGCACCGTGGTCATCGGCGAGGGCGAGAAGGACGAGGCGCCCATGCTGTTCAACGGCGAGCAGGTGGGCGACGGCTCCGGGCCGGCCTCCGACGTCGCGGTGGACCCCATCGACGGCACCCGCCTCACGGCGCTGGGCATGAACAACGCCCTGGCCGTCATCGCGGTGGCCGACGGCGGGTCGATGTTCGACCCCTCGGCCGTGTTCTACATGGACAAGCTCGTGGTGGGCCCCGAGGCCGCGGACTTCGTGGACCTGCGCCTGCCGGTCAAGCAGAACCTGCACCTCGTGGCCAAGGCCAAGGGCATCCACGTCAACCAGCTCACCGTGTGCGTGCTGGACCGCCCCCGGCACCAGAAGCTCGTCGACGAGATCCGCGCCACCGGTGCCCGCACCCGGATGATCCTCGACGGGGACGTGGCCGGGGCGATCGCCGCGTGCCGCGAGGGCACCGGCGTGGACGTCATGATGGGCATCGGCGGCACCCCGGAGGGCATCGTCACCGCGTGCGCCGTCAAGGCCACCGGCGGGATCATCCAGGGCCGGCTCGCGCCGGTCGACGACGCGGAGCGCCAGAAGGCCGTCGACGCCGGGCTCGACGTCGACGCGGTGCTCTCCACGGACGACCTCGTCACCTCGGACAACTGCTTCTTCGCCGCCACGGGCATCACCGACGGCGACCTGCTGCGGGGCGTGCGCTACCGCGGCCGTCGGATCACCACCCAGTCCATCGTGATGCGCTCCCGCTCCGGGACCGTGCGCATGGTCGAGGCCGAGCACCTCGCCGCGAAGTGGGAGAAGTACGCCCGCCGCTGACCTCGCCGCCCCGGCCCGACCGGCCGGCACAGGACCCCTCGGGCCGGCCACCGGCACGGGGGGTCCTCGTCGTCCCGGTCATCCCGTGTCCGGGGGCGGTTGCGGCGACCGGCCGCCCTAGACTGGAGCCGAACTGCGGGCGCCGACCGCGGTCCCCCCACCGGGGCGGGGCGCCCGGGTGATGAGGAGGACTCCATCGTGAGCACCACGGTCAGCCCGTGCCCCAACCGCAAGACCTGGGACGCCACCGTCCGGGTGACCGGCGGCCACCCCCAGCAGCTGTGGGGGATCGGCCAGGCCCAGATCTCGGCCGAGGGCCCGGGCCTGCGGGTGGACCGGGTCATGGTCCACGACGCCGAGCAGCGCACCGTGGGCTACGCCCAGCTCTACCTGCGCTCCGAGGCCGAGCGCGTGGTCGCCGGCACGGTGCACGCCCACGTGCACCGGCCCCAGGACCTGCCGGTGGTCGCCGAGGCCCTCGCGGTCTGGGCCCGGGAGGAGCACGCGGCGGAGCTGCTGCGCTTCCAGCCCGACACGCTGCGCGCGCCGGGCACGGCCGAGGCCCTGGCGGCCGCCGGTTTCGCGCGCCCGGCCACCGGCGCCGGCCCCGACGAGCCGCGCCGGCTGGAGGTCCTGCTGGGGGAGACCCAGCAGGACCTCTCCCGCCGGCTCTCCGAGGCCACCCTGGACCGGTGCCGGGCGGCCCTGCGCACCCCCGGCGTGACCGTGCGCGAGGTCACCGCGCAGAGCCGGGCGCTGGCCAACATCGGGCTGCGCACCCGGCTCATCTCGCAGCTGCTCGAGGACCTGGGGGACGACTCCCTGCTGCTCGTGGCCACCGAGGCCGGCGACGACGGGGCCGAGGCAGCCCTGGGCTACCTGTGGTTCGTGCACACCCGTGGGCTCGCGATGATCTACCGCCTGGGCTTCACCCGCCGGGGCCGCGACCTGGGCCTGGACGACGCCCTGCTGCTCACCGGGCTCGTGGAGCTGCAGAAGCGCCGCGTGCAGCGCCTCGACGGCGGGGACCCGGACGAGGCGGACGTGCCCCAGGTGGTCCGCGAGCTGGCCGGCACGGAGCGGCCGGTGCTGGGCCCGTGGGAGAAGTCCCTGGGGCGCAGCCCGGCCGGGGAGTTCTCGGCGGAGGCGGCCGACGCCGCGGCGGCGCGCACCGGCACGGCCGTCGCCGCGGAGCTGGGCCTGGAGACGCCGGCCCCGGCGCGGTCGTGGTCCCCGGACGGGGCCGAGACGGCCGCCGCGGCCACCGACGGCGACGGCACGGGGGACGCCGCCCGCTCCCGGGCCCGCCGGGCCCGGGAGCTCACCCGGCGGGTGGTCGGGGAGGGGCTCTCCGCGCTGCGCGACGCGGCCGGGCGCTGACGAGGCCGCGCCGGCCACCCGGCGGCGGCCGCAGGAGCGCCGTCGGCGCCGAGTCACCGGCCGGGCCTCGTCCCCGTGACCGGCGCGGCGTCCGTGCCGGCGGTCGTCCTGACCGAGGCTCGACCGGGGGCGGGCGCCGCCCGTGGCGATCCGCTCAGCCGTCCCGGCGGCGGGCCAGGGCCGCGCGGAGGCGCCCCGGCGCTCCCGGGAGCTCCCGCCGGGCCGACGCGGCCGTCTCGCGGGCGGCGCGCAGACCGGTGTAGGCCGCGTACCGGCTGCGGCTCACCGGCAGGTCCCAGGTCCCCGGGTAGGCCTCCGGGCGGCCGCCGAAGGACTTCTTGAACTTCGTGAAGCCGTGCCAGGCGTGCTCCGGGCCGGCGCCCTCGGGGGCCGTGCCGAACAGGTCGAAGCGGCGCAGGCCCTTCTGCCGGGCGTCGAGCACCATCCGCACCACCATCGGGATGCCCGCGGAGAGCTTGCGGTGCTCGAAGTCCATCGCGGCGTGGGCGTAGGTGCGGGTGTCGTCGGAGTCGTAGACGAGGGAGGCGCCGATGGGCCGGCCGTCGAGCCGCGCCACGTACAGGACGGCGGCGTCGAGCGGCATGAGCGTGCGCGCGGCCTCGCGCAGGTAGGCGTCCTGCTGCCGGGTGAAGTCCTTGCGCTCGGCGGTGGCGTCCAGGAAGCCCAGCAGCACGTCGACGTCCCCGGGGTCGGTGGAGGCGGTGAACGTCACGCCCTTCTTGGCGATGTTGCGGTGCAGGTTGCGGTTGGTGGACTTCATGTCCTTGAGGATCGCGTCCTCGTCCTGCGTCAGGTCGATCACCTGGGTGTGCCCGGGCTGGACCTGGCGCGGCGCCGGGCGCAGGCCGCGCCGGCGCAGCGAGGCCTCGGGGGTCTCGAGCCCGTCGGTCACGGCGGCGTCCACCGGCTCCACCCGCACGAACCAGCACCGCTCCTCCCGGGCCGTGCGCACGAGGTGCTCGAGCGCCTCCTCGAAGGCCTGGGGGGTGCCGGCCTCGGGACCGTACGGGCAGTACAGGTAGCGGCCGAGCCGGCCGCCCTCCAGGATGGCCAGGTAGCGCCATCCGTCCCCGGAGGCCTGGAACACCCGGTGCCCCAGGTTCCGCTGGAAATCGGCCCATGCATTCGACTGAAGTATGTTCGCCACGCCCCCACTGTACCGGTGCGTCCGGGAGCCCCCGGCGCGGTCGACCGGGCCCTCCGACCGGGACGGCGGCCCAGGTCAGGGCACGGAACAGGTGCCGTTGGGGGTGAGCTCCTCGGCAGGAACCCGGGGGAGCGCGGCCGGGATCGGGACGGCCATGGCGACGCCGGGGCCCACGGCGGCGCCGCGCGGCAGGGCCTCGGCGTCCCGGGCCCCGCGGTCGGTGGCCTCCTCCAGCACCCGGGCGAGATCCTCGTGCAGCCGGTCGTAGTCCGGGTAGGTCGGGAAGGACGGGTCGTAGTAGGGCGGTCCGGCGGCGAACTCCACCAGCTCGTGCTCCTTGGCCTTCAGGGCCACGTCCACGAACGAGCCGATCTGGCTCTGCGGGATGTCGGTCTCGACGACCTGCGTGCCGGACTCCGCGAGGTCCTGGAACCGGGCGAGCACGTTGACCGGGTTCAGCTGCTTGAGCATCGCGGCCTGCACGCAGCGCTGGCGGGCCTGCCGGTCGTAGTCGGTGGCCCCCTCACGGGACCGGGCGTACCAGAGGGCGTGGTAGCCGTCCAGGTGCTGGACTCCCGGCTCGATGTAGCCGAAGATCTCGTTCGGCAGGCCCGTGACCATGTCGGTGCCGCCGCCGATCGGCACGCGCCCTCCGACGTCGATGGTGATCCCGCCGAGGGCGTCCACGAGCTGCTCGAAGCCGTTCATCTCGACGATCGCGTAGGCCTGCACCTCGATGCCGAGCACCCCCGACGCGGCGTCCTTCATGGCCTCGGCGCCGGGGTCCGCGGCGTCCGGGTACAGCTCGGCGTGGTTGTTCGTGACGTCGGTGTAGAGGGCGTTGAGGATGCACTCGTCGCCGCAGTTGAAGCCCTCGGGGTAGACCTCGGCCAGCGGGGAGTCCTCGGGGAAGGGGGCGTTCTGGAGGTTGCGGGGCAGGGAGATGGTCACGGTCCGCCCGGAGTCGGCGTCCACGCTGAGCACCGTCATCGAGTCGGGGCGGCGGCCCGAGCGGTCCTCCCCGGAGTCGGTGCCCATGAGCAGGATGTTGTAGCGCCCGTCCGTGGGCCGGAAGGGCAGCCCGCCCCCGAAGACGTCCGAGACCGCCCCGCGCGTCACGGACAGCAGGTAGGCGGAGTAGGCCAGCCCGCCCGAGGTGACGAGCATGAGCGCCACGGTGGCCGCGGCCACCGCCCGGCGGGTGCGCTGCGCCAGCAGCCCGGGCCGGATCAGGCGCAGCGTGTCGAAGAAGAGGAACGCCCACCCCAGGGCCAGACCCAGCAGCACGGCGATCAGCAGCAGGGACGTGACCGAGTTGGTCAGGAACCAGATCAGGGGGGTCCGCCACAGCAGGAGACTCACGAGGGCCAGCACCAGGGCGGCCCAGACGACCACGTCGACCTTCAGGGCGGCGCGCCCCGTCGCCCGCCGGCCCGCGACGAGCTGGGCGCTGCCGGGGACCACGAGCGTGGACAGCAGCAGCGTCCAGGCGCGCCGGGCGCGCGTGCCCTCCCCGGCGTGCTGCGGGTGGCGCAGCGGGTCCGTGAGCCGCGGCGGGGACGCGGCGTCGTCGTCGGCCCGCCGCACGGCGGTGACGACGTCCTCGGGCGTGGCGCCGGGGCCCGGGTCGGATCGGTGGTGCGGCGGACGGGGGTCCGGCTCGGCGCGGGGGATGTGGCCGTTCACGGGCAGCTCCGGCGGGGAAGGGCGGGCGGGGAAGGGCGGGGCGGCGGGCTCAGGCGCCGAGGCGCGAGCGCAGGGCGGCGCCCTTGTCCTGGGCGGTCTGCCGCAGCTCGGAGGCGAAGTGCACCAGCTGCTCGCGCAGCTGCGCCGCCCGGTCGTCCGCGCCCGCGGCGAGGATGCGCGCCGCGAGCAGCCCGGCGTTGCGGGCCCCGCCGATGGAGACGGTGGCCACCGGCACACCGGCGGGCATCTGCACGATCGACAGCAGCGAGTCCATGCCGTCGAGCGTCTTCAGGGGGACGGGCACCCCGATCACGGGCAGCGGGGTCACCGAGGCGAGCATGCCGGGCAGGTGGGCGGCGCCCCCCGCCCCGGCGATGATCACGCGCAGGCCCCGGTCGTGGGCGCGCCGGCCGTAGTCGATCATCTCGGCGGGCATCCGGTGGGCGGAGACGACGTCGACCTCGTAGGCGATGCCGAACTCGTCCAGGGCGGTGGCCGCGGCCTCCATCACGGGCCAGTCGGAGTCCGACCCCATCACGACGCCCACGACGGGCTGCTGCTTCTCGTTCACTGGCACTCCTGGACTGCTGGGGTGGTGCGCGGCGCAACCGCGCTCCGGTCTGGGGCTACGGTAGCCGTCCCGGCTGGACGGGCTGTGGGAGGCACGCGGGTCAGGCCCGGCCGTCGCGCAGGACGGCCGCGGCGCGGGACGCCCGGCGGCGCAGCTCCGGGATCTCGTCCGCCGCGCCCGTGATGTTCACGTGGCCGATCTTGCGCCCGGGCCGCACCGCCTTGCCGTAGTTGTGGATCTTGGCGCGGGGCTCGGCGCCCATGGCGTCCCGGTAGGCGCCGAAGAGGTCCTGGTTGGCCCCGCCCAGGTAGTTCTTCATCACCGCGGACCCGCCGATCAGCCCGGTCTCCCCGAGCGGGAGGTCGAGCACGGCGCGCAGGTGCTGCTCGAACTGGCTGGTCACGGACCCGTCCATGGTCCAGTGCCCGGAGTTGTGCGGGCGCATGGCCAGCTCGTTGACGAGGAACCCGGGGCCGCGGCCGGGGGTCTCGAACAGCTCCACCGCCAGCACGCCCGTGACCCCGAGCTCGGTGGCCAGGGTCCGGGCGGCGTGGGCGGCGGCGGTCGCCACCGCGGGCTGCAGGTCCGGGGCAGGGGCGAGCACCTCGTCGCAGACGCCGGCCACCTGGATGGACTCCACGACCGGCCACGCCCGCACCTCGCCGGAGGGCGTGCGGGCCACGAGGGCCGAGAGCTCGCGGGAGAACGGCACCTTCTCCTCGGCCAGCAGCGGCCCGTCCGTGCGCGCGAACCACTGCGCCGGCTCGTCGCCACGGGCGTCGGCGGCGGTGTCCAGCACCATGACGCCCTTGCCGTCGTAGCCCCCGCGCGGGGTCTTGAGCACCACGGGCCAGCCGGCCTGCTCGCCGAAGGCGACGAGCTCGTCGGCGTCGGCGACCGCCGCCCACCGGGGGTTGGGCAGGCCGAGGCGCTGCACGGCCCGGCGCATCCGCAGCTTGTCCTGGGCGTGCACCAGGGCGTCCGGCCCGGGGCGGACGGCGACGCCCTCCGCGAGCAGGGCGTGCAGGTGCTCGGTGGGCACGTGCTCGTGGTCGAAGGTCAGCACGTCCACGTCCGCGGCGAACCGGCGCAGCGCCTCGAGATCGGTGTAGTCGCCCACCGGCGCGGTGGGTACGGCGGCGACCGCCGAGACGTCGGGGCCCTCGGCGAGCACGCGCAGCTCGATGCCCAGGGCGGTGGCGGAGGGCGCCATCATGCGGGCGAGCTGCCCGCCTCCGACGACGCCGACGACAGGTGCGGTTCCAGAAGCTCTCACCCGACCAGCGTATCCCGGCCCGGAGGGACTGCCCGGCGGGCCGTCCCCCGCCCGTCACCGGGCGCCCGTAACAGGGCACCGCCGCCCAGGGACCGCGCAGGAGGGGCGGGGTAGGATGTGCCGAGGTCCGCCGCGGGGGCTTCCCCGCGCCCGTCGACCGCTGCGCCGGCCGGCGCCCACCGACCCACCACCTGGGAGACCTGAAGCCGCGTGAACCGTCTCGTCGACCGTTTCGATGCCCTGTGGCACCTGTTCGTCAAGGAACTCATGAAGTTCGGAGTCGTCGGGGCGCTCGCCTTCGTCATCAACGCGTCGCTCACCTGGGTGCTGATGCACACCTGGTTCCAGGACGGGCACCTCAAGGCCAAGTTCATCGCCACCGCCGTCGCGATCCTCTTCGCCTGGGTCGCGAACCGCCTGTGGACCTTCCGGCACAAGCGCCAGTCGGACAAGCGCCGCGAGCTGGTGCAGTTCCTCGTGGCCAACGGCATCGGCATGGCCATCGAGCTGGGCTGCCTCGGCTTCAGCTACTACGTCCTGGGCCTCACCAGCGCCTACGCGTCCTTCGTGTCCGGCACGATCATCGGCACCATCCTCGGCACGATCTTCCGCTACTTCGCCTACCGCTTCTGGGTCTTCACCGAGGAGCTCGACGAGGACCCGAACTTCGCCGACACCGCTGCCCTCGAGATCGCGCTGATCACCGGGGCCGCCCCGGCGGGCCGCGCCGAGCACGCGCGGCGGGGAACCGCCGAGCAGGCGCCCCCGGAGACCGCCGAGCACTCGCCCCGGGAGAGTGCGGTGCACCCCGGCCCGGACGCCCACGAGGGCGCGGGCCCGGCCGAGGGCCGCTGAGCGGAGCGGATCAGAACGCCACGGCGTTCTCGGCCGCCAGCACGGACGTCCAGGACGGGTCGGTGCCGTCCGCCGGCCGGTCCGTGACGACCACCGCCCGGCCACCGGCCAGCACCCCCAGGGCGCGCAGCAGGTGCTCCGCGTCCATCCGCCGTCCCGGCACGTGCACCGCCGCGGCACCGCCCCATGCCTGCTCCCGACCGGACACGCGCGCGGCGGCGCCCGGCAGCAGCGCCCCGTGGCTCAGGGGCCCGTCCGCTCCCGCCGCCCACAGGGCGGGGCCGTCCGGGTCCGGCTCCTCGAGTCCCTCGTACACGTCCGCGTGGGACCGCACCTCGGCGCAGTAGTCCAGCGCGTCCCCGCCGGGCAGCTCCCCCCGGTATCCGAGGGAGAGCGCCGGGCGGTCCAACACCACCGCCCGCGCCCCGGAGGGCACCCGCCCGAGCAGGGCGGGAAGCTCGCCCCGGGGGTCCACGAGACCCGCCACGGCCCGGTCACCGGGCTCCGGGGCGCCTCCGGACGGGTCGACCGGCCGCAGCGCGGCGCCCATGGTCCACGTGCCCAGGGCCACGGCGAGGCTGCGCCAGTGCACCTCGTCGCCCAGGGCGACGACGTCGCCCGCCTGCAGGTCCAGCTCGTCCACCCACAGGTTCGCGGTCTTGGCCGCCCAGTTGTCCAGCACCCGGCCGGAGAGCTCCACGCGCTCGCCGTCCTGCCCGTACCAGATGAGGGCGGGGTGGCTGCTCCGGCGCAACCTGTCCACCAAGCGGGGGACAGAGGCGGGGATCGGGGTGTCCAAGGGCTCCTCCTGAGGGGTGCGGGGCCGCCGGAGGCCGCCCCGGAGCATATGCGTCGGCGTGCATTCTTCACGTTTCGGGGCGCCTCGCGCCAAAGCCGTCGTGACCTGGAAAAACGTCTACTCCCAAAGAAAATCCAGGCCGATATGGTTCCAAGGGTCCCTCCGGCGAGAGGGTTGACGCAGTAGTAGTTACACACGTGTAATGAGGAAGTCCGGCAGGCGATCACCAAAGATACGTTCTCCGGGATGCAACGGACTGGTACCCCCGCAGTATGCCAGTCCGGGGCCAACGTGTCGGATGGAAGGAAAGTCATGGGAGAGGCCGCACGCCAGCAGCTCGTCGATTCCACCCCCCTCAGCACCTCGCGGCGCAGCGTGCGCTCGGTGCCCGAGGACTGGTTCGTGGATCCGGCCGACCCGCGGGCCGCCGAGCGCCACGTCCGCCGCACCGGTGGAAGCCTGGAGGAGCAGGCCACCGCCTACCTCGCCGCGCACGACACCGTGCAGGACCTCGCGGAGCACGCATCCGGGCCGGTCGTCGACCTGCTCGGGACCCCGGTCGCCGACGGCGGCCTGGACTGGGGCTCGGTCGCCGGGCTGTACGCGGTGGAGGAGGACGAGGGCGAGCTCGCCTGGCAGACCGACGCCCTGTGCGCCCAGACGGACCCGGAGGCCTTCTTCCCGGAGAAGGGTGGATCCACCCGTGACGCCAAGCGCGTCTGCGAGGCGTGCCCGGTGCAGAGCGCGTGCCTGGACTACGCCATGAGCAAGGACGAGAAGTTCGGCATCTGGGGCGGGCTGTCCGAACGGGAGCGCCGCCGCCTGCGCCGGCTCACGCGCTGAGGTAGTTTCGTTCGATGAGCTCCTCCGGCAGTGCCACCCGACGTTGCTCCCGCCAGACCTGCACGCGGGACGCGGTCACGACCCTCACCTACGTGTACTCGGACTCGACCGCCGTCGTCGGACCGCTGGCCGGCCACGCCGAGCCCCACGCCTACGACCTGTGCGCGGTGCACTCCGACCGGCTCACGGTGCCGCGCGGCTGGCAGGTGGTGCGCCTGGAGCTGCCGGAGGACCGGGCACGCCGTGAGGACATCGGCGCCGTGGCCGAGGCGGTCCGCGAGCCGGAGCCGCCCGCGGCCGTCCGGGAGCGTCCCCGGGCCGTGCTGCGCGACGTGTCCCTGCCCCGCTCCGCCGCGCCCCGGGACACGCCCCCGGCCCGCCGCCCCCCGGAGCCCGTCCGGCGCGACGTCCCGATGCCCGACAGCCTGCGGCGGCCGCACCTGCGCCGGCCCATCGGGCACGGGGGCGCGGCGGTGCCCGAGGCCTGAGCGGCGCGGCGTCCTGCGGGGGATCCCCCGCACGGCGGTGCCCCGGCCCTAGGATGAGCCGCAGACCGTGCCTGTCCGGCACGGAGGCTCTTCCCCCCGGAGCACCAGGAGACCCCATGACTGTCCCTGCAACGACGCAGCCGACGCACGCCGTCCCGGCCGAGATCCCGCACGCGGACGGCCCCGTGCGCCACCCGCAGACCGGCGGCGGTCACCGTGCCGCTCCCTGGGAGGCGCCCGCCGCCGCTCCGGAGCCGGCGCCCCCGGCGGCGACCGCCCTGGACCCGGGACTGGCCGCGATCCTGCGCTGCCCCCTGACGGGCGGGACGCTGATCCCCGTGGACGCGGACCGCCTGATGAGCGACCGCCCGTTCCGGGACGGCGTGCACCCCGTCTATCCGATCCGCAACGGGATCGCCTGCCTGTGCCCCGACCGCTGAGCGCCGGTGACCGGCGCGCCTGCCGGCGCCCTCCCTCCAGCGCCGAGCGGGGTCACGAAGCAGTTAACATTCGTACCCACGGGGCGGCCGAGTAGGTCCTGCGCGGGCCGGTGCGCCTATCGTGGGGCCCGTCCCCGAGCGCTTCCCCCCTTCCCCGCGAGGTGCCCCCCACCATGCCCCTGTCCTCCCGTCCCGACCGCGCGCCCTGCGCGGTCCCGGCCCGCCGCCTGCTCGCCCTGGGCACGGTGACGGCCCTGCTCGCCACCGGCTGCGCGTACTCCGCCGGGGCCCACTCCGGTGAGCCCGCTCCCACCGCCGCGTCCTCCACCGGGTCGCCGGCGACGCCGCCCCCGAGCGCGACGCCGACCGCCACGTCCGCTGCCACGCCGGCCGCCACGGGGCCGGCCGACCCGCAGTCGGCTGGCGTCGTGGTCACGCCCGCGGACGCCGCCGTCGAGCACAACCCCGTGGACCCGGTCGTGGTGCGCACCGGCCGGGGCGAGCTGGGCGAGGTCGTGCTCGTGCCCGCCGCCGGCGGGGAGCCCGTGCCCGGGGAGCGCTCCGCGGACGGACGCACGTGGACCAGCACGGACGTGCTGGCCTTCGACACCGCGTACGTGCTGCACTGGACCGCCGCGGCCGGCGGCACCCCGAGCGCCGGCACGAGCACGTTCAGCACCGTCTCGGCGGCCCAGGAGGTCGACGCGCGGGTCAACGTGGCCGAGGGCGGAACCTACGGCACCGGTCAGATCCTGCAGTTCACCTTCTCGGAGCCCGTCCTGCACCGCGACGAGATCGAGCGGGCGATCACCGTGCGCGGCGGCGGCGACCGGGCCGGGGCCTTCCGCTGGTACTCCGACACCGTGCTGCGCTACCGGCCCGCGGAGACCTGGGAGCCGCACTCCGAGGTGACCGTCTCCCTCGACCTGCTGGGCCTGGACGTGGGCGGCGGGATGATCGGCAACCACGACCTGCGCCGCAGCTTCTCGATCGGCGCCGAGCACTACGCCCGCGTCGACGACGCGACCAAGACGCTGACGGCCTACGTCGACGGCGAGGTCGCCGGGACGTTCCCCGTCACCCTCGGCAACCCCGACTGGCCCTCCACCACGGGCCGGAAGGTCATCATGGAGCAGGCCCCCAGCTACCTGTTCAAGGCCTCCTCGCTGAGCCTGCAGCCCGGCGACCCGCACTGGTACGAGACCTTCTGGGCCTCCAACGTGTCCCGGCTGACGGCCAGCGGCGAGTTCGTGCACCAGGCCCTGCCCTCGGCGATGCCCGTCCTGGGCCAGGCCAACGTCTCGCACGGGTGCGTGGGCATGTCCGCCGAGGGCGCGAGGTTCATCCACGACGTCTTCCGCCCCGGCGACATCGTGGAGGTCGTCGGCACCGGGTACCCGCAGGCCGACCCCGACGACGGCTACGGCGACTGGAACATCCCGCTGGAGCACTACGCCGACGAGTCGTGGAAGGGCAACTGGTGAGGCGCCGCCGCTGAGGTCCCCGGTGGGTAGGATCGGGACCGACCGGCGCGGTCCCGCCCGCGCCGGAGCCCCCGAGCACCCCCGACCGAAGGACCCGCCCGTGCCCTCCTCCAGCAACGACAAGGCCCCCTGGCAGCAGGCCGGCTCCGCCGCGGCGGACGCCCGGCGCGGCGAGGACCCGGTGTGGACGGGGCTGCTGCCCGCCGTCCCGCCCGCGGACCCCGCGCCGGAGCCGGGCACCGCGGCGGAGTCCGGCCGCGACGGCGCCCCCGCGCGCGAGGGCGGAACCGGACCCGCGGAGGGCACCGCGGGGGCCGCCGGGTCCGGGCGGGCCCCGGGCGGCTCCCGCGCCGTCGGCGCCGCCGACGTCGGGGAGGACGAGGAGGCGGACGCGGAGGCCCGCCGCCGGGCCGCCCTGCGCCGCGATGCGCTGGCCGACGAGCCCCGGTTCCCGCGCCTGCAGCAGGTCTTCCTGGCCCTGCTGCTGCCGCTGGCGCTGCTGGCGGCGGCGGTGCGCACGGTGGCCACGCCGCTGTTCCTGTGGTCGGAGTACCACCGGCCCGGCTTCCCCGCGGACCGCTACGGCTTCTCCACCGACGAGCGGATGGTCTACGGGTCCTACGGTCTGGACTACGTGCTGAACTGGGCGCCGCCCGAGTTCCTCGGCGGGCTCGTGGGCCCGGGCGGGGGCCGGCTCTTCCTGGGCTCGGAGGTCGCGCACATGACGGACGTGAAGATCGTCCTGCAGAGCGCCCTGGCCGCGGTCGCCGTCCTGGCCGTGCTCGGCCTCGTCTCCTCCCTGTACCTGCGGGCCAAGGCGCCGGGGGCGGCCTCGGGCGCCCTGTTCTTCGGGTCGTGGCTGACCGTGGTGCTGCTGGTGCTGCTGGCCGTGGCGGCGGTGCTGGGCTGGGAGCAGTTCTTCGCCCTGTTCCACTCGCTGTTCTTCGCGGAGGGCTCCTGGACCTTCCGGGTCTCCGACACCCTGATCCGGCTCTATCCCACCCAGTTCTGGATGGACGCCGCGATCACGGTGGGCGCGCTGACCCTGCTGGGCGCCCTCGCCGTGATGGCCGCGACCTGGCCCACCGCGTTCCGCCGGCACCGGGCCCTCGACCGGGTGCGCCGGCGCCAGGAGCTCAAGCGGCGGCTCGCCGGGCGCTGACCGGGCGGCCCGGACCCGGGCGGCTCGGTTCCGGACGGCTCGAGTCGGGGCGGCTCAGATCCAGGCGGCGAACCACATCCGCTCCCGCCACTGCCCGTAGGGCACCGTCTCGGCGTACCAGACGGGGGCGAAGTGGGCGCTCAGCATCAGCACCGCGGCCGTGAACACCCCGACCACCACGAGGCCCGCCCGCCGCCGGCGCACGGAGTCCTCCGGCCGGCCCAGCACCAGTCCCAGCATCCCGGCCAGCATCAGCATCAGGAACGGTTGCACGGGCAGCGCGTAGAAGTAGTACATGGTCCGCTCCGGGTACAGGAACCAGGGCAGGTACCCGGCGGCGAACACGCCGAGCAGCGCCCCCCAGCGCCAGTCCCGCCGTACCGCCCACAGCCACGCCGCCACGAGCACGGCGGCGATCCCCGTCCACCACAGCAACGGGTTGCCGATGTTGAGGATGGCCTGCGAGCAGTGCTCCACGGTGCATCCGGCCGCACCCCGTTCGGGCGCCTCGTAGAAGTAGGAGGTGGGCCGGCCCAGGGTCAGCCACAGCCACGGCAGCGCCTCGTAGGAGTGCTCGGTGCCCAGGCCGCTGTGGAAGCCGTAGGCGGAGGAGTGGTAGGCCCACAGCGAGCGCAGGGGAGCGGGCAGCCACAGCACGCCCTCGCCCGGGTGATCCTGCGCCCACCGGCGGTCGTAGGCGCCGGTCGAGGCGAGCCAACCCGTCCACGTGAGCACGTAGGCCACCGCTCCCGTGCCGACCACCGCCAGGAACGCCGGCACGCCGTCCTTGAGCACCGCGGCCGGCAACCAGTGCCGGATCCCGGCCGTGCGGCGGGCGTTGAGGTCCCAGAGCACCGTGAGCACCCCGAGGCCGGCGACCAGGAACAGGGCGCTCCACTTCACG
This sequence comes from Kocuria turfanensis, assembly GCF_001580365.1. Taxonomy (NCBI): domain Bacteria; kingdom Bacillati; phylum Actinomycetota; class Actinomycetes; order Micrococcales; family Micrococcaceae; genus Kocuria; species Kocuria turfanensis. The sequence goes on from NZ_CP014480.1 coordinate 3,413,131, forward strand.
CCGACCGCCAGCCCGCAGGCCACGCCCGCGGCGATCCGCCACCAGCGCACCCCCAGCCACGGCCCCCACGCGAGGCGGCGGGCCAGCTGCGCCTCCGGCACCCGCTCGCCGGGGGGCACCCCCAGCCGGGCGACCAGGCGGCGGCGGCCGTCCCGCCGGTCCAGCAGGAGCAGGACGAAGGCGAGCAGGACGAAGAACATCAGGAACACGTCCAGCATCGCCAGCCGCGACTGCACCAGGTGCAGCCCGTCCACGGCGGTGAACAGCCCCGCGAGCGTGGCCACCGTGACCGAGCGGAAGAGCAGCCACCCGGCGGCGCACACCAGCGCGATCGACAGCGTGCCGAACAGCGCCGAGGAGAAGCGCCACCCCACGGGGTCCTCGGCGCCGACCAGCCACATCCCCCAGGCGATGAGCCACTTGCCGACCGGCGGGTGGACCACGTAGGACGGGCCGCTCAGGGCCTCGGGCGGAGTGCCCGCCACGAACAGCTCGTCCGCGCCCTCCGGCCACTGCCGCTCGTAGCCGTAGCGCAGCAGGGAGTAGGAGTCCTTCACGTAGTACGTCTCGTCGAAGACGATCGCGTCCGGGTGGGAGAGCCCGTGGAAGCGCAGCACCCCGCCCAGCACCACGACCAGCAGCGGCGCCAGCCAGGCCAGGCGGGGCAGCGCCGCGGCGGGCGGCAGCAGCCGTTCCCGCAGGGCGTCCGGGGCGAGGGACCGGCGCAGCGTGGTCACCGGGTCCGCGGCCCGGGTCACCGGGCCGGGGGCTGGGGCGCGCACCGAGGAACTCACGGAAGTCATCGTAGGGGACGGCTCCCGCCCGCCCCGGACGTCCGCGGGGGAGTGCCCCGGGGCCGGGCCGTAGAGTGGACCCGTGCACACCGAACCCCACGACGACGCCCCGACCGCCGCCCCCGCCGACCCGGCCGGCGGCACCGCGGGCCCCGGGCGGGTCGTGCTGGCGGGCACCCCGATCGGCAACCTCGGGGACGCCCCGCCCCGGCTGCGGGAGGCCCTGGAGACCGCGGACGTGCTCGCCGTCGAGGACACCCGCAGGCTGCGCCGGCTCACCGCCGGCCTCGGCGTCACCACCCGCGGGCGGGTGCTGACCCACCACGAGCACAACGAGGCCGGGCGGGTCGCCGAGCTGCTCGACGCCGTGCGCTCGGGGGCCACCGTGCTGGTCCTCTCCGACGCCGGGATGCCCACCGTCTCCGACCCGGGCTACCGGCTGGCCGAGGCCGCCGCGGCGGAGGGCCTGACCGTGACCGCCGTGCCCGGCCCCTCCGCGGTGCTCACGGCCCTGGCGGTGTCCGGGCTGCCCACCGACCGGTTCACGTTCGAGGGCTTCCTGCCGCGCAAGTCCTCCGAGCGGGCCGCCCGCCTGGCCGAGCTCGTCGGCGAGCGCCGCACCATGGTCTTCTACGAGGCCCCGCACCGGCTCGCGGTCATGCTGACCGCGCTGCAGGAGGCGTTCGGGCCCGGGCGCCGGGCGGTCGTCGCCCGGGAGCTCACCAAGCTGCACGAGGAGGTCGTGCGGGGTTCCCTCGCCGAGCTCCTCGACTGGTGCGCCGAGGGCCAGGTGCGCGGGGAGATCGCCGTCGTCGTCGCCGGTGCCCCGGCCCCCGAGGCGGCCCGCCCCGAGGACCTCGTGGCCGAGGTCGAGGCCCTCGTGGCCGGAGGCGCCCGGCTGAAGGACGCCGCCGGGGAGGTCGCCGCCCGCTCCGGCGTGGGCAAGCGGGAGCTCTACGAGACGGTGCTGGCCGCCCGCAGGGGCTGAGGCCGGCGCCTCACCGCGGCCCCTCACTGCGGGGCCCGTCCCGGGTGCGCCCGAGTTGACCCGGTGGTGCCGGCACCGTCACGGCACGGAAACACGGCTCGCCCAGAATCGGGGAGAGCCGGGTCCCCGGCACCTCCCGTCCTTCCCGCATCGGAGCCATGCCATGTCCTACGTGCATCCCTCGGACTTCGTCACGAAGATGATCGACGCCGGTGAGGCGAAGGTCTTCATGTCCACCCGGGACACCTTGATCCGGGCGTTCATGGCCGGGGCCATCCTGGCCCTGGCCGCGGCGTTCGCCGTGACCGTCACCGTGCAGACCGGTCAGGCGGTGGTCGGGGCGCTGCTCTTCCCGGTCGGCTTCTGCCTGCTGTACCTGCTCGGCTTCGACCTGCTGACCGGGGTGTTCACCCTGGTGCCCCTGGCCCTGATCGACAAGCGTCCCGGCGTCACGGTGCGGTCGATGCTGCGCAACTGGGGGCTCGTCTTCCTCGGCAACTTCGCCGGGGCGTTCACCGTGGCCGTCATGATGGCGATCATCTTCACCTACGGCTTCTCCACCGCGCCCGACGAGGTCGGACAGGCCATCGGCTCGATCGGGGAGGGCCGCACGGTCGGCTACGCCGACTACGGCGCCGCCGGGATGCTGACCCTGTTCGTCCGGGCCGTGCTGTGCAACTGGATGGTCTCCACCGGTGTGGTCGCCGCGATGATGTCCACGAGCGTCTCCGGCAAGGTGATCGCCATGTGGATGCCCATCCTGCTCTTCTTCTACATGGGCTTCGAGCACTCGATCGTCAACATGTTCCTGTTCCCCTCCGGCCTGATCCTCGGCGGCGACTTCTCCGTCATGGACTACCTGGTGTGGAACGAGATCCCCACCGTGCTCGGCAACCTGGTGGGCGGGCTGACCTTCGTGGGGCTCACCCTCTACGCCACCCACGCCCGGACGGGCCTCACCCGCCCCCGCCCGGTGGCCCACGACGTGCCCGTCGCCGCGGAGTGACCCGCCGCCGGCCGCACCTGCCGGTCACCTTCGTCGGCCGTGCCCGTCGGCCGTGCCCGTCGCCCGCATCCGTCGGCTGTGCACCTAGGTGTAAGAGGGCGTGACGTTATTGACTCGGGCCGGGGTGCGTGAGGCCGGGGGCTGATCGCCGCAGGCGGTGTGGGGCCGATGGTAATTGAAGTGATTCACCCAGACCACGATGGCGTCCCGGCGGGCCTGCTCGCTGGCGTAGGGGCGGACGTAGAGCACCTCGTCGGCCAGCAGCCGGTTGAACCGTTCGACCTTCCCGTTGTGCCGGGGCGTGTAGGGGCGGATGCGCTGGTGCCGGCCGGCGAGGGCCTCCACGGTGCGGGTGAAGTCGCGGGCCTTGTAGTTGGCGCCGTTGTCGGTGACCACCCGGTGCAGCCGGGTGATGCCGTGGGCGGCGAAGAACGCCCGGGCTCGGCAGAAGAATCCGATCGTCGTCACCGCCTTCTCATCGGCCAGAGCCTCGGTGTAGGCCAGCCTCGAGAAGCCGTCCACGGCCGAGTGCAGGTAGGTGTAGCCGACCTTCGCCCCGGGTCCGCGCTTGGCCGCCTTCGCCGCCGTACTGCCGCGGCCGTGGGCGCGCCAGCCGCCGCCGTCGGGGATCCGCCCGACCTTCTTCACATCCAGGTGGACCATGTGCCCGGGCCAGGCGGCACGGATCCGCTGGGGTGGGCGTCGCAGGTCGTCCCCCGCCGGGGTGAGGTCGCGCAGCCGGGAGATGCCCAGGCGGGCCAGCCAGCGACCGACCGTGCGCAGGTGCATTTCATGGCCGAGACCGAGCAGGTGGCGGTGGATGCGTCGGGCGGACCATTTCCGGTCTCGCCGGAGGGACTCGATGAGCTCCACGACGGCCGCCGGGGTGCGCTGAGGGCTGCGCCGGGGAGTCGAGGGCCGGTCGGCCAACCCAGCTTCGCCGGATTCGAGGTAGCGGGCCACCCACGTGGCCACCGTGGGTCGGCTGACGCGGAACTCGGTGGCCACGTGGGCCTTGGGGATCCCGTCGTCGAGGTGGCGCAGGACCATGCGCAGCCGGCCGGTCGGGGTCAGGGGTGCGTTAACGTGGGGCATGAACGGGCTCTCTTGCTGCGGACGGACGGTGTAGGAACTTCCATCCTGTGGCGAGGAGCCCGTTCCTCATCTCACCGGCACACCCGTGGCAAGAACCTCATGCCCCACAACACCTAGGCCGCACCCGTCGGCTGTGCTCGTCGGCCGCACCCGTCGGCACCGTCCCGCAGACCCGGACCGCCGAACGGATTCGAGAAGCCGCCCCTGGAGCTTCCCGGGGAGGGACCTGCCCTCCGGGCCCGAGTCCTCCGCACCGAACGTCCTTCCGCCCTTCCGCCATTTACGCCATATCGAGGAGCACAGATGACCCCCATCATGACCAGATCCGACGCCGTCGAGCTCGTGGTCGCCGCCCGGTTGCGGCGCGGACTGTCCTGGCACGAGATCGCCGAGCAGATCGGCGCCGCACCGGTGTGGACCACCGCCGCGCTGCTCGGGCAGCACCCGCTGAGCGCGGAACAGGCCGGCCGGGTGTGCGAGCTCCTCGGGCTGGACGGGACGGTGGCCGAGAGCCTGCAGCGGCAGCCGTCCCGGGGCGCCGACCCGGCACGCATGGCCGACCCCACGATCTACCGCTTCACCGAGGCGCTGGCCGTCTACGGACCGGCCCTCAAGGAGCTCATCCACGAGGAGTTCGGGGACGGGATCATGAGCGCGATCAACTTCCGGGTCGACGTCTCCCGCCGCCCGGACCCGGACGGCGACCGCGTCGTGGTCACCTTCGACGGGAAGTTCCTCGACTACAAGTGGTGAGCTCGTCGTTCCCACTCCCTCTCCGGGCGCCCTGAGCCCCGAGGCGATGCCCCTCGAGCGCCGAGTCCCCCATGAGCTCGCAATTCCCCCCGATCAGACGGGGGGAATTGCGAGCTCATGGGGGACTCGGTGGGTGGAGCGCCGGGATGTGGGGGACTCGGTGGGTGGAGCGCCGGGATGTGGGGGACTCGGTGGGTGGAGCGCCGGGATGTGGGGGACTCGGTGGGTGGAGCGCCGGGATGTGGGGGACTCGGTGGGTGGAGCGCCGGGATGTGGGGGACTCGGTGGGTGGAGCGCCGGGATGTGGGGGACTCGGTGGGTGGAGCGCCGGGATGTGGGGGACTCGGTGGGTGGAGCGCCGGGATGTGGGGGACTCGGTGGGTGGAGCGCCGGTATGTGGGGGACTCGGCGAGTGAGGGCCGGTGGAGCGCGTGGGGCGGGGCGGTCAGGGCCGGCGGCGCCAGGTGGGCGGCAGCCAGCGGGCCCGCCGGGCACCCGGCCCTCCGCGCCCGGCCAGCGCGGCGCGCACCGCGGTGAGGTCCTCGGGACCGGCCTCGGGGGACCACTGCGCCGCTGCCGGCGCGTAGAGGGCGCGCTCCACGTCCCGTCCCAGCCGGCCCAGCGCAGCGGCGGCCGCGGGCACGGTCACCGCGACCCGGTCCACGAAGGCCCGTGGGGTCTCCGCGGCGGCCCGGCCCAGGCCGTGGTCGGCTGCGAGGTCCTCGAGTTCCGCCCAGCCCGCCGCCGCGCGGGCGCCCGCCGGGGCGCCGGCGTCCCCGAGCAGGCGCATGCGCCGCCGGCGCCGCCGGTCCCGCAGCAGACGGGGGAGGGCGGCGAGCAGGGCGAGCAGCGCCGCGGCCAGTCCGCCGGCGAGCCACAGCAGCCAGCCGGCCGGTCCGGGATCGGCCTCGGGCGCGGGCGCCGGGGGAGGCTCCGGCGTCGGCACGGCCGTGGGCGCGGCCGAGGGCGCGCCGCTCTCCTCGGGCCCGGCCGTGCTCGCCGGGGTGGGGGTGTCCGTCGGTGCTTCGGTGGGCTCGGTGGAGCCTTCCCCCTCCGCCGGCCCCTCGTCCTCGGCGGCGCCCTCGGCGGCGTAGCCGGGCACGTCACCGGTGCCGGGGGTCGGCTCGAAGCGCACCCATCCGGTGCCCTCGAACCACAGCTCGGGCCAGGCGTGGGCGTCGCGCGGCAGGACGGTGAAGGTGCCCCCGAACGGGTCCTCGGCCGCGGTGGACGGCGGCAGGTAGCCCACCGCCACGCGGGCCGGGATGCCCAGCTCGCGCGCCATGACGGCCATCGCCGGGGCGAAGTGCCCGGCGTAGCCCGTGCGGGTGGCGAGGAACTGCTCGAGCGCGGCCATGCCACCGGCGTCGTAGCCCTGGGCGGCGGGGGCGTCCACGTCGTAGCGGAACTCCTCCGAGCGCAGCCACTCCTGCAGGGCCAGCGCCTGGTCGAACGCGGTCGGGGCGTCCCCGGCCCGTTCCCGGGCGGCCTCGCGCACGGCCGCCGGGGTGTCCTCGGGCAGCCCGAGGAACGGGGCCAGCTCCGGGGTCCGCGGCGCAGCCGGTGCTCCGCGCAGCTGCGCGGACGTGGGCTCGGCAGTCACCGCCCGCGCCTCGTAGGCGGTGCCCTCGGGCGGGACGCGGTCCGCGTGCACGGTGCGGTGCTGAGGGCTCACGGCCCAGTCGCCCTCGTCGAGCCCCGTCACGCCGACGGGCGCCCAGGGCAGGGGCAGCCAGCGCTCGGACCAGTCCCGCAGCTGCACGGCGGCGCTGCGCTCGGCAGCGCCCGGTCCGGAGGTGTCCGCGCCGAGGGCGTCGAGACCGGGCTCCAGTCCGGTGCTGTCCGGGAACCACTCGGCCCCGGTGAAGTCGTCGAGCACGAGCACCCGCAGGAGCTCGGGCTCACCGGTGCTCGTGCTGTACTCCAGGCGCGGCCGCTGCTCCGCCGAGCGCAGGTCCTGCCCCACGGCCCGCAGCGGTCCCACCCCGGGGGCCCGGTCCCCGCCCGGTCCGCTGCCCTGGGGGAACACGCCGTTGACGAAGCCCGGCACCACACCGGGCACGAGCAGGGTCACGGCCAGCACCCCGGCGACCACCACCACCGCCCGGGCCCAGGTGCCCGGGGCGGCGGCGGTGCGGGCCTCGCGGACCGCGCCGAAGCGGCGGGCCCCGGCGAGCAGCAGCAGGGCGGCGAGCACGGCCGCCGCGGTCCCGGCCAGCCCCACGCTCTCGGGCAGGACCAGGGCGGGCAGCACCAGCGGGGCGAGCACGCCCAGGGCACTGGCGCCGGGCAGGCGCAGCGCCACGAGCACGGTGTCCACGAACAGGGTCACGAGGCCCGCGCCGAGGGCGGTGACGAACGCGAGCGCCGTCGTGTCCGGGTACGGGGCGGGCTGTTCCGCCGCGATCCCGGCGGCCTCCCGCCCGAGCTCCCCGGCCAGGGCGAGGCTGCCGGGGGTCGGGACGAAGCCCAGCAGCGCGGGCTCGCGCAGGAACACCACCGTGAGCACCAGCGCAAGGGCGCCCACCCCGAACAGGGGCGCGAGCACGGACAGGCCCAGCACCCGCGACGTCGCGGTGGCGGCCAGCACCGCAAGTGCGGCCAGCAGGCAGCCGGGGACCCAGCCCGCGCCGTCGAGGACCGCGGCCGGCCCCACGAAGGACAGCGCGACGGCCAGCAGCACCGTGCCGGCCAGGCCGAGCACGGCGGCCACGGGGCGCCGGGATGCCGGGGGCGCGCCGGGGGCGGCGGGGGCGCGCACGGGGGCGGCGGTCACCGCAGCGCCCCGGCCGTGCGGGGCCCGGTGCCCAGGTGCGCCCAGGCCTCCTCCGGGGCGGTGGCCGCGGTGACGACGACGACGGACCAGCCCGCCGCCTCGAGCACTGCCGCGCCGTCCGGGACCCGGTCGGCGGCGGAGGCCACGAGCACCGCGCTGCCGGCGCCCGCCCGGTGCGTGCCGTGCAGGATCCGCTGCGCGCCCGCCCGGTCCAGGTCGCCGGAGACCAGCAGCACCGGGTGGACCAGGCCGTCGCGGTCGAACCGGTCGGCCAGACGGTCGTCCGCACCGGCACCGGCACCCGTTTCCGGGCCGGCGCCGGGCACGGAGCCCGGGTCCGCGCCGCCGCTGCCGGCCGTCCTGCCGCTGCGCCTGCCGCTGACGGTGCGGACGATCCCGCGGCGGCCGGGGTCGACGCTTCCACCGCGGCCGCCGTCGGTGCCGGCGGTTCCGCTGCTGCCCCCGGTGCCGGCGGCGCCTGCGGTTCTCCCGGGCGCCGGCAGGGGCCGGACCCGGGCCAGGCCGTGCCGGGCGTCCTCGGCGGTGTCGTCGTCGATCGCGGTGACGCGCCCGCGGACAGCGGCGTCGTCGTCCTCCCCGCCCCGGGGCAGGGGGCGGCCGCGGGTGTCCAGGGCGTGCACGGCGGTCTCCCGCTGGGTCAGGTGCTCGAGCACCGCGGCGGTGAAGGACACGGCCCACTCGAACTCGGCCGTGCTGGGGAGCACCCCGGCCCACTGCCGCTCACCGGGCCACGCCGTGTCGTCGAGGTCCAGGAGCAGGCTGAGCCGCCGGATGCTGCGGGGGTCCTCCTGGCGCACCATGAGCGTGCCCTGCTTGGCGGAGGCGGCCCAGTGCACCCGGCGCACGGGGTCCCCGTGCCGGTACTCGCGCACGGTCACGTTGTCGGGGCCGGGCTGGGGCTGCGCGGTGCGGGCGGGGTCGGTGCCGGACTCCCGCAGCCGGTCGGCGCGGATCTCGGGCAGCTCCACGGGATCCGGGGCCACGTGCAGGGAGGTGCGCTCGGAGGCGTCGAGCAGCTCGGTGGCCAGGCCGAACGGATCGGCGACCCGCACCGTGGCCGGACCCAGCGCGTACACCCCGCGCCGGCGCGGCCGGACGGTGTAGGCGGCCGGCTCCCCACCGGCCTGCACGTTCAGCTCCCGGTCCCCGCCCAGGGGCTCCGGGACCCGCTCGAGCACGGCCACGGCGCCCGCGGCGCTGCCGGCGCGCCGGGACCGGTGCCGGACCCGCAGCCGCACCACGGCCGAGTCCCCGGCCGTCACCAGCGCCGGGTCCACCCCGCGCTTGAGCAGCACCCGAGGCTTGACCACGTACAGGGACAGGGTCGCGAACAGCGGGGCCCCGCCCAGGAACAGCGCCAGCGCCAGCACGTCCTTGCGGCCCAGCCAGGTGGCCAGCAGCAGGCACAGCGCCCCCGCCCCGAGGAACGCCCAGCCGCGGCCGGTGAACCGCGCGCGGGAGTCCACGGGCTGCTCCGCTCGCTCGCCGTCCTCCGTCCGCACGGTCTCCGGCCGGCGGCTCATCGGGACCGGGAGGCCGGCTCGGCCGGGACGCGGACCTCGTCCAGGACCGCCTGCACCAGCTCCTCCGCGGAGTCGGTGCCGGCGCGGCGGTCCAGGATCAGCCGGTGCGCCAGGACGGGCACCGCGACCGCGCGGACATCGTCGGGCAGGACGTACTCCCGTCCGGAGAGCGCGGCCTCGGCGCGGGCGGTGGCCTGCAGCTGGAGCAGCGCCCGGGGGCTCGCGCCCAGCCGGATCTGCGGGTGCGAGCGGGTGGCCTGGCCGATCGCCACCACGTAGGCGCGCACGGCGTCCGAGACGTGGATCCCGCGCACGTGGGCGACCAGGCGGGCGGCGTCCTCGAGCGGGACGACCGGGCGCAGGCCCTCCAGCGGGGAGCCGCCGCCGTGGTCGGCGAGCATCGCCGTCTCCGCGGCGGTGTCCGGGTAGCCCATCGAGATGCGGGCGGTGAACCGGTCCCGCTGCGCCTCCGGCAGCGGGAAGGTCCCGTCCATCTCCACCGGGTTCTGCGTGGCGACCACCATGAACGGGGAGGACAGCCGGTAGGTGGTGCCGTCCGCGGTGACCTGCCCCTCGGCCATGCACTCGAGCAGCGCGGACTGCGTCTTGGCCGAGGCCCGGTTGATCTCGTCGCCGATGACCACGTTGGCGAACACCGGGCCGGGCTTGAACTCGAACTCCCGCCGGGCCTGGTCGTAGACCGCCACCCCGGTGATGTCCGTGGGCAGCAGGTCCGGGGTGAACTGGATGCGCGCCACCGACCCGCCGATCGCCGAGGCCAGCGTGCGGGCCAGCATGGTCTTGCCCACCCCCGGCACGTCCTCCACGAGCAGGTGGCCCCCGGCCAGCAGCACGCTCAGGGCGGTGCGGGCCGCCTCGGGCTTGCCCTCGATCACCGTGTTGATCCGGTCCAGGACCGCCTGCGTGTACTGGGGGAAGGACTCCATGGGCTCCTCGGCTTCCTGCTCGGGCGTCTGCTCCCAGTATGTCTGTCCGGCCCCAGCTCGTAGATTGGTCGGTGCCCGCGTGTTTCCCGCCCCGTTCCCCGAGTCCCCCCGAGGTGCCGCCCGTGACCGACCCCAACACCACCCTCCTCACCACCTCCCTGTGGCCCGATCCGGCGTCCCGGCCCGAGCCCGCCGCTGGCGCGGCCCCCGCCGCCTACGCGCCCGAGCACTACGCCGTGCCCGAGGACGCCCCCGCGGGGGAGGGCACCCGGCGCCGTTCCGCCCAGGGCGACGACGGGCGCCGCCGCAACCTCGCCTACCCGCCGGCGCCGGAGCCGCTGCCGCACCCGGTGGTCGACAACCACACCCACCTGGACCTGCAGGACGGCCGGGTCCAGGTCTCGGTCCGCGACGCCGCGGACGCCGCCGCGCTCGCCGGGGTGGGCGGGCTCGTGCAGGTCGGCTGCGACGTCCCCTCCTCCCGCTTCGCCGTGGCAGCCGCCCAGGCCGACCCCCGCGTCCTCGCCGCGGTGGCCCTGCACCCCAACGAGGCGCCGAAGCTGGCCGCCGCCGGCACCCTCGACGAGGCGCTGGCGGAGATCCGCGCCCTGGGGGAGCACGACCGGGTGCGGGCCTTCGGTGAGACCGGCCTCGACTACTACCGCACCGAGGGGGAGGGCCGGGAGCACCAGAAGCGCTCCTTCCGGGAGCACATCCGCTTCGCCCGGGAGACCGGCAAGGCGCTGCAGATCCACGACCGGGACGCGCACGCCGACGTCGTCGCCGTCCTGCTCGAGGAGGGCGCCCCGGAGCGCACCGTCTTCCACTGCTTCTCCGGGGACGCGGAGCTCGCCCGGACCTGCAACGAGCACGGCTGGTACATGTCCTTCTCCGGCACCGTGACCTTCAAGAACAGCCACGACCTCAAGGCCGCGCTGCGCACCGCCCGGCCCGAGCTGGTGCTCGCCGAGACCGACGCCCCGTTCCTCACCCCGCACCCGTACCGGGGCCGGCCCAACGCCAGCTACGTGGTCAACTACACGGTCCGCGGCATGGCGGAGATCCTGGAGCAGGACCTGGAGCCGCTGTGCGAGCGGATCTGGTCGAACACGGCCGAGGCCTACGGCCCCTTCTGACCCGCAGCGCCCCGCTCCGTCTCTGCCGGCTCCTTCTCTCCAACCCGGCCTTGCCACCCCCGCATGCCGAGCCCCCAACCAGGTTGTTGTGCGGTGTTGAGTCCCCACCCCGCGGCGCCCACCCGCGGCCAGTCCCCAGGGCGCTCGTATGTCCCCATGAATGTTCGTGGGGAAACGGGAGCGCCCTGGGGACTCGGCGGGGTGTGGGGGTCACGGCGGCGGACACACCGCGGGCTGGGGGGACGGGGGTCAGTGGGCGGCGGCCGTGCGGCGCAGGGCCGCCTCGATCCGGGCGAGGGTGGCAGCAGGAGCGCGCACGACGTCGTGCCACCCCACCCGGATGACGGTCCAGCCCAGCTCCTGGATCTCGATCTCGCGCCTCCGCTCGTTGCGGATCACCGTGGCGGCGAAGTCTGTGTACTTCATCTCGCCGTCGAACTCGAGCACCAGCCGGTGCTCGGGCCACGCGAAGTCGGCCCGGTAGGAGCCCGTCCGGCCCACGATCACCCACTGCAGCTCCGGCGCAGGCAGGACCGACTCCGCCAGCAGGAGCCGGGTGAGGGTCTCGCCGACCGACTCGGCGCGGGTGTCCATGGCGTCCAGCACGCGCCGTGCTCTGCGCACGCCCCGCCGACCCACCCACTCCGACAGGCGGTTCTCCAGCCGGACCCGGGTGAGACCGAAGCGGTGCGCCTGGTCCGCCAGGACCACGGCGTCGGTGAAGGGCAGCAGCCGGGCACAGTCCAGCAGTGTCCGCTCGCCCGATGTGGTCCGCAACCCGTCGACGGTGACGATGTCTGATTCCGGCAGCGGCTCCTGGTGTCTGACGACGCCGGCGTATCCGTTGTGGGTCCCTTGTCCCGGACGGGTGAGCGTGTGCACGCGTGCCGGGACACGTCGGAGGGCGAGACCGTGCACCACGGCGGCCGAGGCCAGGCAGAACACCGGCGGCGCGGTAGCGGCTCGGCTGAGCGCCCGGAGGCGGAGCAGCGACTGTTCCTCGGGCTTGAGCATCCGGTAGGCGTCCGCCGCCGCGAAGTAGCCGGGGTGGACCCGGTAGAGCTCTCCGACGCGCAGACGACGCCGGATCTCGTGGCCGCTGAGGCCGGTGTCGTGCAATTGGGTCAGGCTCATCAGCTCGGTCATGCCATGTTGATAGGCCGTACGGAACCCCTGGTGGCTCGGCATCACCGCGACGGGGAAAAAGCAAGTGGAACGGCCGGACAACACTGCCATGGGGAGTGAAGATGGCATCCCTGCGAGCCCCAGCCGCCCCCTCGCCGAGCAACCGCCGAGCCCTGCCATACCCACGTCGTCCTCCCGCCGAGTCCCCAATGCAGTGGCATTCCCCCACGCCGATTACTGGGGACACGGAGCAACAGTGGGAGCTCGGCGGCTTCCGTGGCTGGGGTGTGGGGACTCGGCGGGGGAGGGGGCGAGGGGCCCAGGCCGGCGGCGGGGGCGGGGCGGCGGCGGGGGCGGGGCGGGGGCGGGGCGGCCGATACGATGTCCCGGTGACAGAATCCACCCCGTCAGGACCCGCCGCCCGCCCCCTGCTCGGGCCCGCGGAGATCCGCGCGCTCGCGGAGCAGCTGGGCATCCGGCCGACCAAGACGCTCGGGCAGAACTTCGTGATCGACCCCAACACGATCCGGCGGATCATCGCCGCCGCACGGCTGGGCGAGCACGAGACGGTGCTGGAGGTGGGACCGGGCCTGGGCTCGCTCACCCTCGGGCTGCTTGACGCCGCGGAGCACGTGGTGGCCGTGGAGATCGACCCCCCGCTGGCCGCGCAGCTGCCCCTGACCGTGGAGCGCTTCCGGCCGGAGCTGGCCGATCGGCTGCACGTGCTCGAACAGGACGCCCTGCGCGTCCTGGAGCTCCCGGCCGAGCCCACCGCCCTGGTGGCGAACCTGCCCTACAACGTGGCCGTCCCGGTGCTGCTGCACCTGCTGGCCCGGTTCCCCTCGATCCGGCACGGGCTGGTCATGGTGCAGGAGGAGGTGGCGGACCGGCTCGCCGCGCCGCCGGGGTCCAAGGTCTACGGGGTGCCGTCGGTCAAGGCCGCCTGGTACGCCGAGGTCACGAAGGCGGGGACGATCGGCAAGAACGTGTTCTGGCCGGCCCCCCAGATCGCCTCCGGGCTGGTGCGCTTCGTGCGCCGCGAGCAGCCGGTGGCGGAGGTGGACCGGGAGCTGGTCTTCGCCGCCGTGGACGCGGCGTTCGCCCAGCGGCGCAAGACCCTGCGCGCCGCCCTCGCCGGCTGGGCCGGCTCCGCCGCGGCGGCCGGGGAGCTGCTCGAGGCCGCCGGGATCGACCCGGGGCAGCGCGGCGAGAAGCTGGACGTGACCGCCTTCGCCCGGATCGCCCAGGCCGGGGCCGCCGCCGGGCTCACCGCTGGAGCACGCGGCGCATGAGCACGATGATGCTCGCGGAGCGGGCCCAGGCCCCCGGCAAGGTCAACCTCTTCTTCGCCGCCGGCCCGCCGCGCCCGGACGGCTACCACGACGTGGCCAGCCTGTACTGCGCGGTCGGCACGACCGAGACCGTGACCGCCACGCTCACCGCGGGAACCGGGATCGCCGTGGGCGTCGCCGCGGTCCCGGGCTCGCTCGTGGCCCAGCAGATCGCCCGCGGCAGCTTCCGCCTCGACGCGGTCCCCACCGACGACTCCAACCTGGTAGTCCGCGCCGCCCGCGCCGTGCTCGAGCACCTGCCCGCGCTGCCCGGCGGGCTCCACCTGCAGATCGACAAGGCCGTGCCCGTGGCCGGCGGCATGGGCGGGGGATCCGCCGACGCCGCCGCCGCGCTCGTCGCCGTGAACCGTCTCGCCGCCCGCGCCGGCGGCGTCCCCGGGCTCGACGACGACGCCCTGCTGCGGCTCGCGGCCGGTCTCGGCGCGGACGTGCCCTTCGCCCTCACGGGCGGCGCCGCGGTGGGCACCGGCACGGGCGCCCGGCTGCGGCCCGCGGCGGTCGGTGCGCCCCTGCACCTGGTGCTGGTGGCCGCCGAGGCGGGGCTGTCCACGCCGGCCGTCTACGCCGAGCTGGACCGGCTGCGCGCGCTCGAGGACGTGCCGGCGCCCGGGCTGCCGGAGGGGCTCGAGGACGCCCTGGCGGCCGGGACCCCGGAGGAGCTGGCCCCGCTGCTGGCCAACGACCTCCAACCCGCCGCCCTCTCCCTGGCCCCGCAGCTGGCGCCGGTCCTGGCCGCGGGCGCTGCGGCTGGTGCCCTGGCCAGCTTCGTGTCCGGCTCCGGGCCCACCGTGGCCCACCTGATGGCGGACGCGGACGCGGCCGAGGGCCTGGCCGCACGGCTCCGGGGCCAGGGAGCGCCCGCTCTGGCGGTGCGGGCTCCCTGACCCCCGGCGATCTTCACGTTCCGTTGCGGGGCCGGCCGGTGGCGGACACGGACCCGGCCGCAAAGCTCGGGGAGCTAGGAGCGCCCGCTCTGGCGGTGTGGGCTCCCTGACCCTCGGCGATCTTCGCATCCCGTTGCGGGGCCGGCCGATGGCGGTCACGGACCCGGCGGCACGGCTCGGGGCGAGGTAGTGCCCGCTCCGGGGGTGCGGGCCCCCCGGCCCGGGTGAGCGTCGCATCCCGTGGCGGGCGCAGCTGATGGGGACCCGGACCCGGCGGCACGGCTCAGGGGCCAGGGAGCGCCCGCTCTCGCGGTGCGGTCTCCCTGGCCCCTGGCTTCCGGCCGCCGGCGCCGGATGCCGGCCTCCCGGGTCCGGGTGGCGCCGGCGGACGCTCAGCGGTGCTGCGGCAGGGCCTCCTGGGCCGGCGCCGGGGCGACGGCGGGACGGGCCTGGCGCTGCACCACGTACGCAGGGACCACCGCGGCGCCGCGGCCGCTGAGCCGCTCGAAGCGCTCGCGGAACCGGCGCAGCCGGCCCCGGGGCTCCACGGCCAGGACCACGCCGTCGACCCTGTCGGTCAGGGCGGCCAGCTGCGCGGCACCGGTCCGCGGCGGGACCGTGGCCACGTACAGCGAGGGCGTGGCGCTGTCCATGTCCAGCCAGCCGGCAGCCAGCGGGCCCACGGGCTCGGCGAGCGTGTCGACGTCGACGACCTCCACGGTGCCGCCCCACGAGGAGACCACCGCGTCCAGGGCCTGCACGACCACCGCGGACTGGCCGGGCAGCGGCGAGTGGACCGCGATCCGGGAGCCCGGCCGCGGCACGGCGCGGTCCTCGTCCTGGGAGAGGCGGCGCAGCAGCTCGAGGGCACCGTCCTCGTCGTCCTCGGAGCGCAGCACCACGACGGCCGAGCCGGTCGCGTCGGCGAGCCTGTCGGGGCACCGAGCACCAGGCCGCCGACGAGGCCGCCGGCGATGAACAGCAGCAGTCCGGCGGAGGAGGGCGCCTGCGGCGGCGTCGCCTCGCTGATCACCCGGCCCGGCGTCGGGGCGATGAGGGCCAGGGCAGTGCGCTGCTCGCGCAGCTGCCGCAGGCTGGAGGAGTCCTCGTCGGTCCGCTCGAGCCCGGCGATGGACTCGTCGATGCGCTTGAGCGTGTCGTCGGCGGTGGTCTGCACGTCCTCGCCGCGGTCGGCGAGGTAGGCGTCGGCCAGGGCGTTGGCCCGCTCGGCGGCCAGGTTCGGGTCCTGGGCGTCCACGGTCACCCGGAGCACCTGGGTGTCGTCCGGGGCGGTGGTCGAGAGGCTCTCGAGCAGCTCCTCGGCCAGCACGGGGTCGGCCTCCTCGAGGGGGACGTCCTGGAGCAGGGCCGCGGCCCGCAGCGTGATCCGCTGCGAGGCCATCGTGGCCATCTCCGTCTGCATCTCGACCTCCTCGAAGCCGGCGTCCCCGGTGAGAGGGTTCACCGCGCTCGGGGTGACGGTCATGGAGGCGGTCGCCTGGTAGGTCGGCGGCCACAGCAGACCCGCCACCAGGGCGGCGGCGAGCACGAGCAGCCAGGTGCTGAGGATCGTGGGCCACCGGCGCAGGACGCGGCGCCAGGCCGGCGTCGGGTCCGCCGGCTCCGGTCGGCGCGGCCGGGGCCGGGCGGTGTCGTACTGGGTGCGGCGCCGCTCGGCGCCGACGGCGTTGATGGTGTCACTCATGTGGTTCCCCCCTGGTGGATCGCGGGTCGGCTCGGCAGGAGCGGTCGTGGCCGGCCTCCGCCCCCCGGCGGATCGCCGACCCCGGCCTCGGGATGCGCTGCCGGGCCCAGCCCGGCCGGCGGCGTCCTGATCCGATGTCGATCGATTTGAATGTTACAGATGCAAACTCAGCGGGACCACAGCAGCGGCCGGGAGCTCCGTGGTCTCTTCGGGCCACACGCGGCGGCCTCCGTCCCCCGGACGGCCGACCGCTGCCGGAGCACGAGCACCGCCGCGGCGACGGCCACGAGCACGCCGGTGAGCCCGAGGTGGACGAGCAGCCCGGTGGTGCCCGGACCGAGGGCGGCGCGCACGAGGAGCCCGCTCCCGCCGCTGAGCACCGCGGCGGCCGCGGCGATCGCGCCCACCACGGGCCAGCGCGGCGAGATGCCCAGCAGGCGCACGCACTGGAACAGGGCCAGCCCGGTGTCGGTGAGCACCGACGCCGCCCACGCCGTGGCCGCGCCCACGAGCCCCCACTGCGGGATCAGCCACAGGTTGAGCGCCACGGCCACGGCCAGCGCGGTGGACTTGTTCATCAGCTGCCACCGGCTGCGCCCGGCCATCAGCAGCAGCGACTGCACCCCGCCGGCCGAGACGGCCAGCAGCATCGCGGCGGCGATGACGAGCATCGCGGGGTAGCCGGACGCGAAGCCGTCGCCGAAGAACGCGAGCACCCCGGGCCCGAACAGCAGCAGGGTCAGGTAGAAGGGCCAGGCCCCGGCCACGAGCACGGCCGTGGTGCGGGTGAACACGGAGCGGGCGGTGGCGAGGTCGTCGACGGCCAGGGCGGCGCTGATGGACGGTCCCGTGACGATGCGCGCCGTGTGGTCGAGCATGGCCCCGACCCTGATGCACCGGTTGACCACGCCGTAGACGCCCGCCGCGGCGGGGCCCAGGAACGCGGCCACGAGCAGCACGTCGAGCCACTCCAGCAGCGCCTCGACCACCGCGGTGACCCCGCGGGCGGAGGAGAAGGACCAGAACGCCCGCCGCTGCGTGCCGGTGTCCGGCGGGGGAGCGGCCCCCGGCTCGTCGCGCAGGTCCCGGACGATCCGGTGCAGCAGCACGAGGGCGAGCACGCAGACCACGGCGACCGGCACCGTCCACGCCGCCGTCAGCGCGAGCAGCCCGCCGCCGGCGACGACGACGCCGAGGACGCCGAGCACCCGCAGCGACGGCAGCACCACGTTCTGCAAGAACGAGAAGGTCGGCACGCGGTGCAGCCCGCGCAGGGCGCCGAAGGCGAGGTTGAGCACGGCCCCCAGCACCAGGAAGGGCGCCGCCAGCAGCACCGCCGGCCCGACCCCGTCGGGCAGGGCCCCCGGGGCGAGGGCGAGCACGGCCGCCGTGGCGGCCACCCCGGCGGCGAGCACGAGCACCGGCCGGCCGGCGATCCGCAGCACCGCGGGCACCGCCGCGCCCTGTCCCCGGGCGGTGAGGGCGGGCACCGACCGGACCAGCCCGGTGTCGGCGCCGAAGGTGGACAGGGTCGTGGCGATCGCCAGCACGGCGACCACCTGGAAGAACTGACCGGCCGCCGCCGCCCCGGAGGCGTTGGAGACCACCAGCGTGGCGGCGAAGGCCAGCCCCGCCCCGGTGACCACGAACGCGAAGGTCAGGGTGCCCGAGCGCGCCAGCCGCTGCGGGGTCACAGCCCCTCCCCGTGGTGCCGGGAGCGCAGCAGCACGGCCAGGCTCAGGCTGATCAGGATGAACTGCACCGCGTCGAGGCCGTAGTAGGTGAAGAACAGGCACGCGGCCACGGGGGCGGAGTGCACGAGCAGCCCGGTCGTGGTGCGCACCCGCAGGGTCGCCAGCGTGGTCCCGTGCAGATAGGCCACGAACAGGCCCAGGCCCACGAACCCGTAGCAGAACATCAGGGTCCACACGTAGCCCTGGGTGCCCATCTCGATGCCCACGGTCTCGTCGTAGAGCGGGGCCCCGTAGCCCAGCAGCGGGGAGTCCAGGGTGGCCAAGAAGGTGTCCCGGTAGAGGTCGGAGCGCGTGCCCGTGCTGTCGCTGTACTCCTGCCGGCCCAGGATCCGCTCCACGGCGCCGCTGGCCACGAGCCACGCCCCCACGGCGGCCACGGCGGCGGTCCCGGCCAGCGCCACCCCGATCCGGCCCCGCAGGACCATCCGGACCATCACGTAGCCGAGGGCCACCGCGATGCCGAGGAACATGCCGCGGTTGGTCGTGGCCACGGCCGGGGCGAGCGAGGCCAGCAGCCCGGCGACGACCAGCAGGTGCCGGGCGCGGAACCGGACGGTGGTGAGGTAGGCGAGCACCAGGGGCGTGAGCAGCACGAACCCGGAGCCCCACCCGTTGGTGTACGGGAACGGGGCGGCCGGCCGGTTGTAGGGCTCCGGGGCGCCCCAGGGCAGCTGGACCTCCGCCAGGGGCGGGAAGAAGTAGTTCTGCACGAGCGCGTTGGAGGTGATGCCCTCCGGCAGCAGCAGGCCGATCGGGGTGGTCAGCCGCGCCTCGGGGATCACGAAGGTCAGCAGGCCGAACCCCACGAGCGTGGCCCACGCGACCACGGCGGCGCGCAGGAACCGCCGGGAGTCCAGGGTCTCCCGGGCGTTCCAGTAGTAGACGACGTAGACCAGCGCGGCGAAGATGTTCACCCAGCGCAGCGCGAACCCCATCCAGGAGCCGAACCCCTCGATCTGCACCGAGCTGGCGGCCATCCAGAGCAGGAACACGCCGAGCACCCACGCCGGCCACGGGACCGTGACGCCGCGGCGGAGCACGAGCAGGAACAGCATGACCACCGCGAGCAGGGCCGGAGCGAACTGCAGCGCCCCGGAGGCCCAGATCAGCGGCAGACCCCAGAACAGCGCCAGCAGCGGCCAGGCGGGCAGGGCGCCGGTGGTGCGGCGGACCGGGGCCGGCCGCACCACCGCGGAGGTCGACAGCGCCACGGCCGGCTCACACTCCCCGGCCGAAGAAGGACACCGCGTTCTGCAGCCGCTCGGCGCTGACCGCGCCCGTGGCCACGGCCAGGGCGCCCCACGCCCGCAGCTGCCCGCGGTCCCGGCCCAGCGCGGCCCGCGCCCACCGCACCGCCGCCCGGCGGTCGCCGCGGGCGGCGTGGGCGAAGGCCACCTGCCCGGCCATCAGCGCCGTGCCCCGGGCCGAGGTCTCGAACTCGGGGAACTTGCGCAGCATGTAGGTCAGCGCGTCGGCCATGTCCCCCCACTGCTGGCGGAAGAAGGAGGGCCGGTCCCAGCGCACGGTCAGCACGGTCTCGGGCACGGAGTGCACCGGGGCGTGCCGGGCCAGGCGCAGCAGCAGGTCGTAGTCCTCGCCGTAGGAGGAGGGCAGGTCCTCGTCGACCAGGCCCACGGGCCCGTACAGGTCGGCGCGGCGGCAGATCAGCGCGGAGGGGTGGATCTCCATCATCCGGTCGGCCAGCAGCTCCTCGAAGGTGGCCACGGCCTGCGGGACGCGCCGGATGGTGCGCTCGTGGGAGACGATGTGGATCGCCCCGGCG